>NZ_JBVJOT010000042.1:0-24265 GCF_055583025.1 Streptomyces sp. NPDC104831 | reverse complement strand
CCGGGCCCGCCGACGGGGCAGCCCCTTCCCGGCCGGCTGACGGGGCAGCCCCCTCCGGCCCGGACAACGGCGGGGCGTCCTCGGGGGCCGGGGACCGTGGGGCGCGCCCTGGGCCCGATGGCGGCGGGACGCCTTCCGGATCCAATGGCGGCGGGACGCCCTCCGGGGCCGACGACAGTGGGACTCCCTCCGGGCCCGCCGGAAGCGGAGCGCCCTCCGGGCCCGGCGGTGGGGTGCCCTCCGTGTCGACCGGCGGTGGGGGTCGCACGGCGTCGGCCGGCAGTGGGACGGCTTCCGTGCCCGTCGGCCGTGGGGTGGGGTCCGGGGCCGGCGGCGGCGGGACGCCTTCCGGGTCCGACGGCAGTGGGCCTTCCGGGCCCGCCGGCAGTGAGACTCCCTCCGTGCCTGCCGGCAGTGGGCCTTCCGGGCCCGCCGGTAGCGGAGCGCCTTTCGGGCCCGGCGGTGGGGTGTCTTCCGTGTCGACCGGCGGTGGGGGAGGCGCGGCGTCGGCCGGCAGTGGGACGGCTTCCGTGCCCGTCGGCCGTGGGGTGGGGTCCGGGCCCGACGGTAGCGGGATGCCTTCCGGGGCCGACGGCGCTGGGGTGCCCTCCATGTCGACCGGCGGTGGCGGACGTACGGCGTCGGCCGGAAGCGGGACGCCCCCCGGGCCCGGCGGGCAGGGGGTGCCTTCCGGCTCGTTCCTCGCTCTCGTCACCGCGCTCGTCTGTGCCGCTCTCGCCGTCGCCACCGGGGCCCGGCCCGAAGTGGCGGTCTGGCTGCTGCTCGCGCCCGCCGGGGTGCTGCTCGCCGCCGTGGACCTGAGGGTGCGCCGGCTGCCCGACCCGCTGACCCTCCCGCTCGCGCCCGCCGCCCTCGCCCTGCTCGGCCTCGCCGCGCTGCTGCCCGAACACACCGGACACTGGCCCACCGCCCTCGGCGCCGCCCTCGCCCTCGCCGCCGGCTACCTCGTGCTGCACCTCCTCAACCCGGACGGCATGGGCTTCGGCGACGTCAAACTGGCCGTCGGCGCGGGCGCCGCGCTCGGCTGGTACGGCTGGCCCACCGTGCTGCTCGGCACCTTCGCCGCGTTCCTGCTCGGCGCCCTCTACGGCGGCGCCCTCGTGCTCGCCCGGCGCGCGGGCCGCAAGACGGGCGTGCCGTTCGGCCCGTTCCTGCTGGCCGGCACCCTCGTCGGGCTGCTGACCGGGGCGTTCGCGGCCTGACGTCGGCCGCCGCAGCCGCCTGGCGTAGGCTGACGTCGTCCGTCCACAACCCCTTACGAAACCTTGCGAAAGGGACGCCGGTGACCGAGAAGGCCGACCTCCAGTCCGTCCTCGACCGCGCCGCGGCGGGCGGACGCATCACCCCCGAGGAAGCGCTCGCCCTCTACCGCGACGCCCCGCTGCACGCCCTGGGCTCCGCCGCCGACGCCGTGCGCCGCCGCAAGTACGCCGGCACCGAGCACATCGCCACGTACATCATCGAGCGGAACATCAACTACACGAACGTGTGTGTCACGGCGTGCAAGTTCTGCGCCTTCTACGCGGCTCCCAAGGACACCGGGAAGGGCTGGACCCGCGACCTGGACGACATCCTGCGCCGCTGCGCGGAGACCGTCGAACTGGGCGGCACCCAGATCATGTTCCAGGGCGGCCACCACCCGGACTACGGCGTCGAGTACTACGAGAAGCACTTCCGGGCCATCAAGGAGGCCTTCCCGCAGCTCGTGATCCACTCCCTCGGCGCGTCCGAGGTGGAGCACATGGCCCGGATCAGCGGCGTCTCCGTCGAGGAGGCCATCACCCGGATCCACCGGGCGGGCCTGGACTCCTTCGCCGGCGCCGGCGCCGAACTGCTGCCGGAACGGCCGCGCAAGGCCATCGCCCCGCTGAAGGAGAGCGGCGAGCGCTGGCTGGAGATCATGGAGACCGCGCACCGGCTGGGCGTGGAGTCCACCTCCACCATGCTCATGGGCACCGGCGAGACCAACGCCGAGCGCATCGAGCACCTGCGGATGATCAGGGACGTACAGGACCGCACGGGCGGCTTCCGCGCGTTCATCCCGTACACCTACCAGCCCGAGAACAACCACCTGAAGGGCCGCACCCAGGCGACCCTGTTCGAGTACCTGCGGATGATCGCCATCGCCCGCCTCTTCCTGGACAACGTCCGGCACATCCAGGGCTCCTGGCTCACCACCGGCAAGGAGGTCGGCCAGCTGTCCCTGCACTACGGCGCGGACGACCTCGGTTCGATCATGCTGGAGGAGAACGTGGTCTCCTCGGCCGGCGCCCGGCACCGCTCCAACCGCCTGGAGATCATCGACCTGATCCGCAAGGCGGGCCGCGTCCCGGCGCAGCGCGCGACCACCTACGAGCACCTCGTCGTGCACGACGACCCGGCGAACGACCCCGTGGACGACCGCGTGGTCTCCCACATCTCCTCCACGGCCATCGAGGGCGGCACCGCCCACCCCGAGCTGAAGCTGCTCGCGTCGAACTAGCCGGGCAGCCGAGCCAGGAGAACAGAGCCGCCGTGCTGACGCTCCACGCCGACTCCAGGGGCCACGCCCACCTCGTCCGGGGTGAACGGATCGAGGCCGTCGGGCCCCTGGAGGAGCTGGCCGCCGCGCACCCGCACGCGCGCGTGCGCCGCTGGCCGGGCATCCTCACGCCCGGGTTCGTCAACCCCCACGGCAACGAGCTGCTGGAAGGGACGTACCACCCGGACCCACGGGAGGCCGACCTCCTCGGTACCGCGCCGCTGACCGGGGCCGCGCTCGCCGCGCTCCCCCTGGACGACGCCCGCCGGGGCGCGAGCGCCCGGCGCGGGATCCAGCGCATGCTGGCGTACGGCACGGTCGCCGTGGCCTGTGCGCCGCTGAGCGTCCGCGCGGTCCGGGACGCCCTGCGCCGCACCGGCATGGGCGTCGTGGACCGCCCGGCCCCCGTCGGCGGCGTCCCCTCCCTGGACCCCTTCGCCCACGGGCCCCGGCCGGCCCCGCCCCGCCACGCGGGCTCCGCCGCCGACTTCGCCGTCTTCGCCGTCGAGGACGAGACGGAGCTGGCCGAACGGGGGGCCGGGACCTGCGTGGCGACGGTCCTCTCGGGCCGCCTGCTCTTCCGTCGCCGCTAGCCACCCGCACGCAGCAAGCCGCCGCCTGCGCCGTGCGGCCCGGCTGCAACAATGGGCGGGTGACCCGCGCTTCCCTGAACAAGCAGCCGCACGAAGTCGCCTCGATGTTCGACGACGTGGCGGAACGGTACGACCTGACGAACGACGTGCTGTCATTCGGCCAGGACCGCCGCTGGCGCAAGGAGGTGGCGGCGGCCGTCGACGCCCGCCCCGCGCAGAAGGTCCTCGACCTCGCCGCCGGCACGGCCACGTCCTCCCTCCCCTTCACGCGGACGGGCGCGTACGTCGTCCCCTGCGACTTCTCCCTCGGCATGCTCCAGGTCGGCAAGAAGAAGCACACCTGGCTGCCGTTCACCGCGGGCGACGCGACGAGACTGCCCTTCAAGGACGACACCTTCGACGCGGTGACGATCTCCTTCGGCCTGCGCAACGTCCAGGACACGGACGCGGCCCTGCGCGAGATGTACCGCGTCACCCGCCCCGGCGGACGCGTGGTGATCTGCGAGTTCTCCCACCCGGTCTGGGCGCCGTTCCGCACCGTCTACACCGAGTACCTGATGCGCGCGCTGCCGCCGGTCGCCCGCGCCGTCTCCTCGAACCCGGACGCGTACGTCTACCTCGCCGAGTCCATCCGGGCCTGGCCCGACCAGCCCGGCCTCGCCGGGCGCCTGCGCAAGGCGGGCTGGTCGAAGGTCGCCTGGCGCAACCTCACCGGCGGTGTGGTCGCGCTGCACCGGGGCTTCAAGGAGGACCCGGGCCTCACGGAGAGCTGATCCCGGCCGCCTCGCACGGATCGCGGGGCGGCTCCAGCTCCCGCCCGGGGCCCCCGCGCGGCGGCCCCGGCACGCGCGGCTCGCGCACGCCCCCGCCGCCCTCGCCCTCCCCGAAGCCGAACCACACGTAGACGGTCGACTCGCGCGGCACCTCGGTCCCGGGCCGCGGGTGCTGGCGTACGACGTAGTCCACGACGGCGAGGTGGAAGTCCGGGCGGTCCGGCGCGTCCAGGGACAGTCCCCGCGCCCGGGCCGTCTCGCGCGCGTCCACGGCCATCAGGCCGACCAGACGCGGAACGCGCACTTCGGGTGTCTTGGGTGGTGTGTGCACAGATGTCACCCCCAGCGGTACTGGCAGGGTAACTCCGGCCCGTCCCGTCCGGAAGGCGCCGGTGTCTTTCCGTGACAGGCGACCACGGAAGGTGACCGCCGTCGGGGCGGCCCTTCGGCCGGGCGGCCGAGTGCGCTGAATAGACTGCCCGTGTCCCGTGCCGGTCGGCACACAGCTTTTTTCGACCTTGGGGAGATCCCGCCGTGACCGTCGTGACCGAGCCGCTCTCCGAGAACACCGCCGACGTGATCGTCGTGGGCGCGGGGCCGGCCGGCTCCACGACCGCGTACCACCTCGCCAAGGCCGGTCTCGACGTCCTGCTCCTGGAGAAGACCGAGTTCCCGCGCGAGAAGGTGTGCGGCGACGGCCTCACCCCGCGCGCCGTCAAGCAGCTCGTCGCCATGGGGATCGACATCTCCGAGGAGGCCGGCTGGCTGCGCAACAAGGGGCTGCGCATCATCGGCGGCGGCGTCCGCCTCCAGCTCGACTGGCCCGACCTCGCCTCCTTCCCGGACTACGGCCTGGTCCGCAAGCGCGACGACTTCGACGAGCAGCTCGCGCGCAACGCCCAGAAGGCGGGCGCCCGCCTGTACGAGCGCTGCAACGTGAGCGGCCCGATCGTGGACGACCGCACCGGCCGCATCACCGGCGTCACCGCAAGGCTCGGCGAGGACAAGCGCGAGGTCTCCTTCCGCGCGCCGCTCGTCGTCGCCGCCGACGGCAACTCCACCCGGCTCTCCCTCGCCATGGGCCTGCACCGGCGCGAGGACCGCCCGATGGGCGTCGCGGTCCGGACGTACTTCGAGAGCCCCCGCCACGAGGACGACTACCTGGAGTCCTGGCTCGAACTGTGGGACCGGCGCGGCGCCCAGGACCGGCTGCTGCCCGGCTACGGCTGGATCTTCGGCATGGGCGACGGCACCTCGAACGTGGGCCTCGGCGTGCTGAACACCTCCGCCTCGTTCAAGGAGCTGGACTGGCGCGAGATCCTCAAGGCGTGGTGCGCCTCCATGCCGGAGGACTGGGGCTACACCCCGGAGAACATGACCGGCCCGATCCGCGGCGCCGCCCTCCCCATGGCCTTCAACCGCCAGCCGCACTACACGCGCGGGCTGCTGCTCGTCGGCGACGCCGGCGGCCTGGTGAACCCCTTCAACGGCGAGGGCATCGCCTACGCCATGGAGTCCGGCCAGATCGCCGCCGACGTCATCGTGCAGGCCCACGCGCGCGCCACGCCCGCCCAGCGCGAGACCGCCCTCCAGCGCTACCCGCGCGTCCTCAAGGACACCTACGGCGGTTACTACACCCTCGGCCGCGGCTTCGTGAAGCTCATCGGCAACCCGAAGGTCATGCAGATCGCCGCCCAGCGCGGCCTGACCCACCCGCTGCTGATGAAGTTCACCCTCAAGCTCCTCGCCAACCTCACCGACCCCACGGGCGGCGACGCGATGGACCGCATCATCAACGGCCTGACCAAGGTGATCCCGAGGGCCTGACGACCGGCCGGCGCCGGGGCCCGGTGAGGGCCGCCGGCGCCGGCGCGGGCGGGACGGGGTCAGGCGCCGAAGGCGGCCTCCCTGGCCGACCGGCGGGCGTACACCCCGGCCCGGCGCTCCGCCGCCTGACGCAGCGCCTCCTTCCGGTCCCGCTTGGACAGCCGGTCCAGGTAGAGGCGGCCGTCGGTGTGGTCGGTCTCGTGCGCCAGGCAGCGCGCGAAGTAGCCGGTGCCCTCGACGACGACCGGCCGGCCGTCCCGGTCCTGGCCGCGCACGACGGCCCGGTCCGGCCGCGGTACGTCCAGCACGGCGCCGGGCACCGACAGGCAGCCCTCGCCCTCCTCCAGGAGCCGCCGCTCGCCCGTGGGCGCGTCGAGCACCGGATTGACGACGTGCCCGACATGCCGGACACCGTCGTCGTCGGGGCAGTCGTACACGAACAGCCGCAGGTCCACCCCGACCTGATTCGCCGCCAGGCCCGCGCCCTCGGCGACGTACATCGTGCGGAACATGTCGTCGATCAGCGCGGCGAGGTCGGGCCCGAACTCCGTGACGTCCCGGCACGGCTTGTGCAGCACCTCCTCGCCGGCCTCGGTGATGCGCCGCACCGTGCCGCGCCCCGCCTCGGGGGCGTAGCGCGGGTAGTAGCCGACGGGACTTCCCTGTACGAACACGCGTGGCATCGCGTGGACTCCTTCACTCGTGCGCGGACCACCGGCCGGCGGCCCGCGCAGAGCATGTCAGGGAGCGCGCGAGGGCCGCTGCCCGGGTGGCAGCGGCCCTGTGTGCGTACGAGGGGTTACGAGGGGCGTGGAGCGGGCTCAGAGCACGCGTACGGCGCCGGTGGGCGGGTCGTAGGACAGCGGGCGCTCCACGACGCCGGTGGAGGAGTTCTGGGCGCCCACGAACATGCCGCCGCCGACGTACACGCCGACGTGGTACGCGCTGCCCGCGCTGCCCCAGTACAGGATGTCGCCGGGCTTGAGGTTGCTCAGCGAGACCTGCGTGCCGGCGGTCGACTGGTCCTGCGACACGCGCGGCAGGCTGATGTTGATCTGCTTGAAGGCCGTCTGCACCAGGCCGGAGCAGTCGTAGGCGGACGGGCCGGTGGCACCGGGCACGTACGCCTTGCCGACCTGGGCCCGGACGAAGCTGACGATCGTCGCGGCCGAGCCGCTGACCGTGGACGTGCCGGTGTCGGCGTCGGTGCCGCCGCCGGCCTCCGTGCCGGTGCTGCCGCCGCCGCCGCCGAGGGTGGTGGTGCCGGTGTCGGCCGAGGTGGTGGAGAGCGTGGCCCGCGCCGCGGTGCGCGAGGCGCGCGCGGCGGCCTCCTTGCGGGCGTCCTCCTCGGCCTTCTTCTTGGCCTCCGCCGCCTTCTTCTTGGCCTCGGCGAGGTCCGCCTTCGCCTGCTTCGCGGCCTTCGAGGCGGCCTGGTCGCGCTCCGCCTGCAGCTGGTAGTTCGCGGCGGCCTGCTCGGTCGCGTCCGCGGTCTGGGCCGCCTGCGCGGCCAGGTCGGCCGTCAGGGTGGGCAGTTCGAGGGTCTGCGTCACCGGCTCGGCAGCGTTCGCCGAACCGGACGCCCCGGCGACTGCCAGGGTGCCGAGGACGCCACCGGCAACTCCGGCCCGCACGGCGAGGGTCGACGCGCTGCGGCGGGGCTTCCGGTGGCTGCGTATGTGAGCGGTGTGGGACATGGGAACAACCGGTACCAGGGGCTCCTTCATATCTTCAAGAAACGTGTCGTGCGCCACAGTTGCTCAATCGATACCTGGAAACCCGGGCGTGTCGCCCTTTATTGACGCCGTAACGGACATTGCGGACCGTCGTGATCAAGCCCTTGATCACGGTCTTTGATCATTACGTCCGAATTGCCCCGCGCCTACCACTGGTTGGGTTCGTTGGCCAAGCCCGGTTCTCATCGCCCTCTCATGGACGTGACGGAGGTCACGGAACGGTCACCGGAACCGCGGCGTCCCGCGCGGGCGGACTTCGTGAACGCGCGCACGCGCCCCGGCCACCGTTCACATCCGCTCCCGATGCCACCCCGGGATGTGAACGGGCTCCACTATCAAATGGATGCATCCAGCACCAATTTGCATGCAGGCGAACCTTCTTGATATAGAGACGACCGCTCCCGCCTGCGCCGACAAGTGGGAATGTCACTTCTGGTGATCAACTGAACGCTTCCGGTGTGAAGATCACCCATCATCCGACTTCATGATCCTTCGTCAGGTGGTGGAGATCACAAAGCTTGTGCAATACCCCGTGTCGCAGATCACAGAGCGGCAGGCATAAGATGCGAGGCAGTCGGGCTTGTGACCTGCTTCACATGTTCTCGATCTTCGCCCGGGACGAGCGGGGTTCGTGGGACCGGTGAGGCGGATGTGAGCCCAGTGATCCGCCAGCAGTCAGTGCCGACTGAGAGGAGCGAGGAGCGGTGAACGCGTATGCGCCCATCCTCGTACTGGGAGCCCTCGGGGCAGGCTTTGCGATCTTCTCCGTGGTCATGGCCACGCTGATCGGTCCGAAGCGGTACAACCGCGCCAAGCTCGAAGCCTACGAATGCGGCATCGAGCCGACCCCCACGCCGGCCGGCGGCGGGCGCTTCCCCATCAAGTACTACCTGACGGCGATGCTCTTCATCGTCTTCGACATCGAGATCGTCTTCCTCTACCCCTGGGCCGTCACCTTCGACGCCCTGGGGATCTTCGGGCTCGTGGAGATGCTGCTCTTCGTGCTCACCGTCTTCGTCGCGTACGCGTACGTATGGCGGCGCGGCGGCCTGGAATGGGACTGAGGGGCCTTTAACGACATGGGACTCGAAGAAAAGCTGCCGAGCGGCTTCCTGCTCACCACCGTCGAGCAGGCCGCGGGCTGGGTGCGCAAGGCGTCCGTCTTCCCGGCCACCTTCGGCCTCGCCTGCTGTGCCATCGAGATGATGACCACCGGCGCCGGCCGTTACGACCTGGCCCGCTTCGGCATGGAGGTCTTCCGCGGTTCGCCGCGCCAGGCGGACCTGATGATCGTCGCCGGCCGGGTCAGCCAGAAGATGGCGCCCGTCCTGCGGCAGGTCTACGACCAGATGCCCAACCCCAAATGGGTGATCTCCATGGGCGTCTGCGCCTCCTCGGGCGGCATGTTCAACAACTACGCGATCGTCCAGGGCGTCGACCACATCGTCCCGGTCGACATCTATCTCCCCGGCTGTCCGCCCCGGCCCGAGATGCTCATGGACGCCATCCTCAAGCTCCACCAGAAGATCCGCTCCACGAAGCTCGGCGTGAACGCCGAGGAAGCGGCCCGGGAGGCGGAGGAAGCGGCGCTGAAGGCCCTGCCCACGATCGAGATGAAGGGGCTGCTGCGGTGAGCGACGCGAACGGCACCCACGGCGTGAACGGGGCCGCGAACGGTTCCGCGAACGGGGTGGACCCCGAGAAGGACCTCGCCGCCGCCAACCTCCCCGGCCGCCGCGGCCAGGGGGGCGAGGAGATCCGCGTCCAGCGCGGCATGTTCGGCGCCGCCAACGGCGGCGACACCTCCGGCTACGGCGGCCTCGTCCGCTCGGTCCGGCTCCCGGGACCGGCGACCCGCCCCTACGGCGGCTGGTTCGACGAGGTCGCCGACGAACTTGAAGGCGCCCTGGAGGAACAGGGACTGCTGCCCCGGAACGCCATCGGGAAGACGGTCGTCGACCGCGACGAGCTGACCTTCCACATCGAACGCGAGCACCTGGTCCGCGTCGCCCGCGTCCTGCGCGACGACCCGGCCCTGCGCTTCGAACTGTGCACCGGCGTCAGCGGCGTCCACTACCCGAACGACAAGGGCCGCGAACTGCACGCCGTCTACCACCTGCGCTCGATCACCCACAACCGGCTGATCCGCCTGGAGGTCAGCGCTCCCGACGGCGACCCGCGCATCCCGTCCCTGGTCTCCGTCTACCCGACCAACGACTGGCACGAGCGCGAGACCTACGACTTCTTCGGGATCGTCTTCGACGGCCACCCGGCCCTGACGCGGATCATGATGCCGGACGACTGGCAGGGCCACCCCCAGCGCAAGGACTACCCCCTCGGCGGCATCCCCGTCGAGTACAAGGGCGCCCAGATCCCGGCTCCGGACCAGCGGAGGTCGTACTCGTGAGCAGCACCCAGTCAGCAGCCGCCCGGGAAACCACCGAGGGCACCGTCTACACGGTCACCGGTGGCGACTGGGACGAGGTCGTCCAGTCCGCGGCCCGCGCGGACGACGAACGCATCGTCGTCAACATGGGTCCCCAGCACCCGTCCACCCACGGAGTGCTCCGCCTCATCCTGGAGATCGAGGGCGAGACGGTCACCGAGGCCCGCTGCGGCATCGGCTACCTCCACACCGGCATCGAGAAGAACCTCGAATACCGCACGTGGACGCAGGGCACCACCTTCGTCACGCGCATGGACTACCTGACGTCCTTCTTCAACGAGACCGCCTACTGCCTCGCCGTCGAGAAACTCCTCGGCATCGAGGACCAGATCACCGAGCGCGCCGAGATCATCCGAGTGCTCCTGATGGAGCTGAACCGGATGTCCTCCCACCTGGTGTGCATCGCCACCGGCGGCATGGAGCTGGGCGCCACCACGATCATGATCTACGGCTTCCGCGACCGTGAACTGATCCTCGACATCTACGAGCTGATCACCGGCCTGCGCATGAACCACGCGTACATCCGGCCCGGCGGACTCGCCCAGGACCTGCCGCCCGGCGCGGTCGACCAGATCCGCGAGTTCGTGAAGAAGATGAAGAAGAACCTCCCGGAGTACGACAAGCTCGCCACCGGGAACCCCATCTTCAAGGCCCGCATGCAGGACATCGGCTACCTCGACCTGGCCGGCTGCATGGCCCTCGGCGCCACCGGCCCGATCCTGCGCGCCACCGGCCTCCCGCACGACCTGCGCAAGACCCAGCCGTACTGCGGCTACGAGAACTACGACTTCGACGTCCCGACCGCAGACTCCTGCGACGCCTACGGCCGCTTCCTCATCCGGCTGGAGGAGATGCGCCAGTCGCTCAGGATCATCGAGCAGTGCCTGGACCGGCTCCAGCCCGGCCCGGTCATGGTCGCCGACAAGAAGATCGCCTGGCCCGCCCAGCTCGCCCTGGGACCCGACGGCCTCGGCAACTCCCTCGACCACATCAAGAAGATCATGGGCACCTCCATGGAGGCCCTGATCCACCACTTCAAGCTGGTCACCGAGGGCTTCCGGGTCCCGCCGGGGCAGGCGTACGCGGCCGTCGAGTCGCCCAAGGGCGAACTCGGGGTGCACGCCGTCTCCGACGGCGGCACCCGCCCCTACCGGGTCCACTTCCGCGACCCGTCCTTCACCAACCTTCAGGCCATGGCGGCGATGTGCGAGGGCGGCCAGGTCGCCGACGTCATCGTCGCCGTCGCGTCCATCGACCCCGTGATGGGAGGCGTCGACCGGTGACCACCTCTTCTTCGGAGCGGGGCATCAGCCTGGGCATGCCCGAACTGCCCGCACCGGCCTACCCCGACGACGTCCGGGCCCGGCTGGAGGCGGACGCCCGCGACGTGATCGCGCGCTACCCCGACTCCCGCTCCGCCCTGCTGCCGCTGCTCCACCTCGTGCAGTCCGAGGAGGGGCACGTCACCCGCACCGGAATGCGGTTCTGCGCGGACGTGCTGGGCCTGACCACGGCCGAGGTCACCGCGGTCGCCACCTTCTACTCCATGTACCGGCGCAGGCCCTCCGGCGACTACCAGATCGGCGTGTGCACCAACACGCTGTGCGCGGTGATGGGCGGCGACGCGATCTTCGAGACCCTCCAGGAGTACCTGGGCGTCGGCAACGGCGAGACCACCGACGACGGCCTGGTCACCCTGGAGCACATCGAGTGCAACGCGGCCTGCGACTACGCGCCGGTCGTGATGGTGAACTGGGAGTTCTTCGACAACCAGACCCCGGCGAGCGCCAAGCGCCTCGTCGACGACCTGCGGTCCGGGCGTTCCGTACAGCCCACCCGCGGGGCGCGCCTGTGCACCTTCAAGGAGACCGCGCGGATCCTGGCCGGCTTCCCCGACGAACGCCCCGGGGCCGTCGAGGAGGGCGGCAGCGCCGGACCGGCGTCGCTGGTGGGCCTGCGCCTGGCCAAGGGGGAGGACGCACCCGCGCGCGTGGTCCACCCCCGCGTCCAGCAGTCCCCGGACGCCCCGGCGGCGGGCCAGGCAGAAGAGGAGGGGGAGTGATGACCGTGGTGTCCGAGGTCAAGGACCCGAGCCCGGAGAAACTGCTCGCACCCGTGCTGTCGGCCTTCTGGGACGAGGACCGCTCCTGGTCCCTGGACGTCTATCGCGGGCACGGAGGGTACGAGGGACTCCGCAAGGCCCTCGCCATGCCGCCGGACGACCTGATCGCCTACGTCAAGGAATCCGGGCTGCGCGGCCGCGGCGGCGCGGGCTTCCCGACCGGGATGAAGTGGCAGTTCATCCCGCAGGGCGACGGAAAGCCGCACTACCTCGTGGTCAACGCCGACGAGTCGGAGCCCGGGACGTGCAAGGACATCCCGCTGCTCTTCGCCAACCCGCACAGCCTCATCGAGGGCATCGTGATCGCGTGCCACGCCATCAGGTCGTCGCACGCCTTCGTCTACCTGCGGGGTGAGGTCGTCCCCGTACTGCGGCGGCTGCACGAGGCCGTGCGCGAGGCCTACGCGGCGGGCTACCTCGGCGAGGACATCCTGGGCAGCGGGCTCGACGTGAAGCTCACCGTGCACGCCGGCGCCGGCGCGTACATCTGCGGCGAGGAGACCGCACTGCTCGACTCGCTCGAAGGCCGCCGTGGTCAACCGCGACTGCGTCCCCCCTTCCCCGCCGTGGAAGGCCTCTACGCCTGTCCCACTGTGGTGAACAACGTCGAGTCGATCGCGTCGGTTCCCGCGATCCTGAAAAACGGCAAGGACTGGTTCAGGTCGATGGGCAGCGAGAAGTCCCCGGGCTTCACGCTCTACTCGCTCAGCGGCCACGTCGCGAGCCCCGGGCAGTACGAGGCCCCGCTCGGCATCACCCTGCGCCAGCTCCTCGACATGAGCGGCGGCATGCGGCCCGGCCACCGGCTGAAGTTCTGGACGCCGGGCGGCTCCTCCACGCCGATGTTCACCGACGAACACCTCGACGTCCCCCTCGACTACGAGGGCGTCGGCGCCGCCGGCTCCATGCTCGGCACCAAGGCGCTGCAGTGCTTCGACGAGACGACGTGCGTGGTGCGGGCCGTGACCCGCTGGACCGAGTTCTACGCCCACGAGTCCTGCGGCAAGTGCACCCCCTGCCGCGAGGGGACGTACTGGCTGGTGCAGCTGCTGCGGGACATCGAGGCCGGCAAGGGCGTCATGTCCGACCTCGACAAGCTCGCCGACATCGCCGACAACATCAACGGCAAGTCCTTCTGCGCCCTCGGCGACGGCGCCGCGTCCCCGATCTTCTCCTCGCTGAAGTACTTCCGCGAGGAGTACGAACAGCACATCACGGGCCGGGGCTGCCCCTTCGACCCGGCCAAGTCCACGGCCTGGGCGGACCGCCCGGAGGTGAACGCATGACCGTGACCACGAGCGCCCCCGCCGGCGGGGGCGAGGCGGCGGTCCCACCGGAAGACCTCGTCACGCTGACCATCGACGGCATCGAGATCAGCGTGCCCAAGGGCACCCTGGTGATCCGTGCCGCCGAACAGCTCGGCATCGAGATCCCCCGCTTCTGCGACCACCCCCTGCTGGACCCGGCCGGCGCCTGCCGCCAGTGCATCGTCGAGGTCGAGGGCCAGCGCAAGCCGATGGCGTCCTGCACGATCACCTGCACCGACGGCATGGTCGTCAAGACCCACCTCACCTCCCCGGTCGCCGAGAAGGCCCAGCACGGCGTGATGGAGCTGCTGCTCATCAACCACCCGCTGGACTGCCCGGTCTGCGACAAGGGCGGCGAGTGCCCGCTGCAGAACCAGGCCGTCTCGCACGGCCGGGCCGAGTCCCGCTTCGAGGGCCGCAAGCGGACCTACGAGAAGCCCGTCGCGATCTCCACGCAGGTGCTGCTCGACCGCGAGCGGTGCGTGCTGTGCGCCCGCTGCACCCGCTTCTCCACCCAGATCGCGGGCGACCCCATGATCGAGCTGATCGAGCGGGGCGCGCTCCAGCAGGTCGGCACCGGCGAGGGCGACCCGTTCGAGTCGTACTTCTCCGGCAACACCATCCAGATCTGCCCGGTCGGCGCGCTCACCTCGGCCGCCTACCGCTTCCGCTCCCGCCCCTTCGACCTCGTCTCCTCCCCGTCGGTGTGCGAGCACTGCTCCGGCGGCTGCGCCACCCGCACCGACCACCGGCGCGGCAAGGTCATGCGGCGGCTCGCCGCCAACGACCCCGAGGTCAACGAGGAGTGGATCTGCGACAAGGGACGCTTCGCGTTCCGCTACGCGCAGCAGCGCGACCGCCTCGACACCCCGCTGGTGCGCAATGCCGACGGTGTGCTGGAGCCCGCCTCCTGGCCGGAGGCGCTCCAGGCGGCGGCCGAGGGCCTTCTTGCCGCGCGCTCCCGGGCCGGCGTCCTCCTCGGCGGCCGGCTGACCGTCGAGGACGCCTACGCCTACAGCAAGTTCGCCCGCGTGGCGCTCGACACCAACGACATCGACTTCCGCGCCCGCGTGCACAGCGGCGAGGAGGCCGACTTCCTCGCCGCCCGGGTCGCCGGCCGCGGCCGGGACCTGGACGGTACGGGCGTCACGTACACCTCCCTGGAGAAGGCGCCCGCCGTGCTGCTGGCCGGCTTCGAGTCGGAGGAGGAGGCACCCGGCGTCTTCCTGCGGCTGCGCAAGGCCTGGCGCAAGCACGGGCAGCGGGTGTTCGCGCTGGCCACGCACGCCACCCGCGGGCTGGAGAAGACCGGCGGCACGCTGCTGCCGGCCGCCCCCGGCACCGAGACCGAGTGGCTGGACGCCCTCGCGAGCGGCGTCGGCCTGGAGGAGCCGGGCACCCGTGCCGCCGAGGCCCTGCGCGCCGACGGTGCCGTCATCGTCGTGGGGGAGCGGCTGGCCGCGGTCCCGGGCGGTCTGACCGCCGCCGTGCGCGCCGCCGCCGCGACCGGCGCCGAGCTGGTGTGGATCCCCCGCCGGGCCGGTGAGCGCGGCGCCGTCGAGGCCGGCGCGCTGCCCTCCCTGCTGCCGGGCGGACGTCCCGCGACCGACCCGCGCGCACGGGAGGAGGTCGCCGCCGTCTGGGGGCTCGCCGAACTCCCCGCGGGCTACGGCCGCGACACCCACCAGATCATCGAGGCCGCCGCGGCCGGCGAACTGTCCGCGCTGCTGGTCGCCGGGGTGGAGGTCGCCGACCTGCCCGACCCGGCCCGCGCGCGTGCGGCACTGGAGAGCGTCGGCTTCCTGGTGTCGCTGGAGCTGCGGCCCAGCGAGGTCACCGAGCACGCCGACGTCGTCCTGCCGGTCGCCGCGGTCGCCGAGAAGGCCGGCTCCTTCCTCAACTGGGAAGGCCGGGTGCGCTTCTTCGAGGCCGCGCTCAAGCCCGACCAGATGACCCGCCGGCTCGCCCCGGCCGACACCCGCGTGCTGCACATGCTCGCCGACGCCATGGACACCCACCTGGGCCTGCCGGACCTGCGCACCACCCGCGCGGAGATCGACCGGCTCGGCCTCTGGGACGGCCCGCGCGCCCTCGCCCCCATGGAGTCCGCGGGCGCCCTGCCCCGCCCGGCGGCCGGCGAGGCCGTCCTGGCCGGGCACCGGCTCCTGCTCGACCTGGGCGTCCTCCAGGAGGGCGACGAGGCGCTCGCCGGCACCCGGCACGCCGCGCACGCGCGCCTGTCCGTGGCCACGGCCGCCGAGGCGGGCGTCGAGGGCGGCGGCACCCTGGCCGTCACCGGCCCCGCCGGCACGGTCGAACTGCCGCTGGAGATCACCGAGATGCCCGACCGGGTGGTCTGGCTCCCGCTGAACTCCACCGGCGGCGGCGTCGCCTCCGACACCGGGGCCCGGCCCGGCTCCCTCGTCCGCATCGGCCCGGCGGTCCCCGCCGAGACGGCCCCCCAGGAGGTGGAGGCATGAACGCCTACCTCGCCGCGGAAGACCTCTCGATGTTCGGCCGCGACCCCTGGTGGCTGGTCGTCGTCAAGGCCGTCTTCTGCTTCGCGTTCCTGATGGTGACCGTGCTGTTCTCCATCGTGTGGGAGCGCAAGGTCGTCGCCTGGATGCAGTTGCGCATCGGCCCCAACCGGCACGGCCCCTGGGGCATGCTCCAGTCGCTCGCCGACGGCATCAAGCTGATGCTCAAGGAGGACCTCGTCGTCAAACGCGCGGACAAGGTGGTCTACGTCCTCGCGCCGATCGTCGCCGCCATCCCCGCCTTCATGGCGATTGCGGTGATCCCCTTCGGACCGGCCGGCAACGAGATCTCGATCTTCGGCCACCGCACCACGATGCAGCTCACCGACCTGCCGATCGCGATGCTCTACATCCTCGCGGTCGCCTCGGTCGGCATCTACGGCATCGTGCTCGCCGGCTGGAGCTCCGGCTCCACCTACCCGCTGCTCGGCGGCCTGCGCTCCTGCGCGCAGATGATCTCCTACGAGATCGCCATGGGCGCCGCGTTCGCCTCCGTGTTCCTCTACTCCGGGTCGATGTCGACGTCCAGGATCGTGGAGGCGCAGGGCGACCGCTGGTACATCCTGCTGCTGCCGGTCTCCTTCATCCTGTACATCGTCACGATGGTCGGCGAGACCAACCGCGCCCCCTTCGACATGCCGGAGTCCGAGGGCGACCTGGTCGGCGGCTTCAACACCGAGTACTCGTCGATCAAGTTCGCGATGTTCATGCTCGCCGAGTACGTCAACATGGTGACGGTCTCGGCCGTCTCCGCCACCCTCTTCCTCGGCGGCTGGCGCGCGCCCTGGCCGATCAGCACCTTCTGGGAGGGCGCCAACCACGGCTGGTGGCCGCTGCTCTGGTTCGTCGTCAAGGTGCAGCTGCTGCTGTTCTTCTTCATCTGGCTGCGCGGCACGCTCCCGCGCGTGCGCTACGACCAGCTGATGAAGCTCGGCTGGAAGGTCCTCATCCCGGTCTCCGTGACCTGGCTGATGCTCGTCGCGACCGTCCGCGCGCTGCGCAACGAGAACTACGACTTCGCCGACATCGCCCTCTACGTCGGCGGCGGAGTCCTCGCCCTGCTGCTCGTCTCCTTCGTCGCCGACATGTTCCGCGAGAAGAACAGGACCGCCGGGCAGCCCGCCGCCCCGGAGCCGGTCTTCGACCCCATGGCGGGCGGATTCCCCGTCCCGCCGCTGCCCGGACAGCAGGTGCCACCCGTGCCGAGGCGCCGCCCGCGCCGCGAGCGGGAGCTGATCGCCAGTGGCGGACCGGACACCGCCAGTGACGGAACTACGGATGGAAAGGAGGCGTCCGATGGCTGAGGAGCCCCAGGAGCCCGGGCAGATCAAACCCGGCTTCCAGAACCCCGTGGCCGGCTTCGGCGTGACCTTCAAGGCCATGTTCAAGAAGCGGCTGACCGAGCAGTACCCGGAGCAGAAGAAGACCACGGCTCCGCGGTTCCACGGACGGCACCAGCTCAACCGCCATCCGGACGGCCTGGAGAAGTGCGTCGGCTGCGAGCTGTGCGCCTGGGCCTGCCCCGCCGACGCCATCTACGTGGAGGGCGCCGACAACACCGACGAGGAGCGCTACTCGCCGGGCGAGCGCTACGGCCGCGTCTACCAGATCAACTACGCCCGCTGCATCCTGTGCGGGCTGTGCATCGAGGCGTGCCCCACGCGCGCGCTGACGATGACCAACGAGTTCGAACTGGCCGACTCCAGCCGCGCCAACCTCATCTACACCAAGGAGCAGCTGCTCGCCGGCCTCGACGAGGGCATGGTCGACACCCCGCACGCCATCTTCCCGGGGACCGACGAACAGGACTACTACCGCGGCCTGGTCACCCAGGCCGCGCCCGGCACCGTCCGGCAGACCGCCGTCTCCAAGGGGGAGGCCCCGCAGGAGGCCGCCGACACCTTCGGCGAGGACGAGCCCGCCTCGCAGGAGGTGATCGGCCGATGAGCGCGCAGCACCTCGCCGCCTACACCACCTCCACCGGTGAGGCCTTCCAGTTCTGGGTCCTCGGCACCGTCGCGGTGATCGGCGCCCTGTGCACCGTCTTCATGAGGAGGGCCGTGCACAGCGCGCTCTGCCTCGCCGGCACCATGATCGTCCTGGCGGTGTTCTACCTCGCCAACGGCGCCTACTTCCTCGGCATCGTGCAGATCGTCGTCTACACCGGCGCGATCATGATGCTGTTCCTGTTCGTGGTGATGCTCGTCGGCGTCACGGCCGCGGACTCCCTGAAGGAGACCATCAAGGGCCAGCGCTGGCTGGCCCTGCTGTGCGGGGTCGGCTTCGGCGTCCTGCTGCTCGCGGGCATCGGCAACGCCTCCCTGAAGGAGTTCAGCGGCACCGGCCGGGCCAACGCCAACGGCAACGTCGAGGGCCTCGCCTCCCTCATCTTCACCAAGTACGTCTTCGCCTTCGAGATCACCGGCGCGCTGCTCATCACGGCCGCCGTCGGCGCCATGGTGCTCACCCACCGCGAGCGCGCGGAACGCGCCAAGACCCAGCGCGAGCTGTCCGAACAGCGCATCCGCGAGGGCACGTACATCCCGCCGCTGCCCGCCCCCGGCGTCTACGCCCGGCACAACGCGGTCGACATCGCGGGCCTGCTGCCCGACGGCACCCCCTCCGAGCTGACGGTCAGCAAGACGCTGCGCGCCCGCGGCCAGATCCGGGACGTGTCGGCCGAGGCGCTGGGCGACCTGCGGGCGCTGGAACAGCGCGCGGAGGAACGCCTGGAGCGCAGGCCGGTCAAGCCGGAGACGTTCAAGCGGTCCGAGGAGGCGTCGAAGTGAACCCGGTCAACTACCTCTACCTCGCCGCCCTGCTGTTCACGATCGGCGCGACCGGAGTCCTCATCCGGCGCAACGCCATCGTGGTCTTCATGTGCGTCGAACTGATGCTGAACGCCTGCAACCTCGCGTTCGTCGCCTTCTCCCGGTTGCACGGCAACCTCGACGGCCAGATCATCGCCTTCTTCACGATGGTCGTCGCCGCCGCGGAGGTCGTGGTGGGCCTCGCGATCATCGTGTCGCTGTTCCGCACCCGCCACTCGGCCTCGGTCGACGACGCCAGCCTGATGAAGCTGTAAGGGGTCGGAAGAATCGTGGAGAACCTGATCGCGCCGCTCATCGCGGCACCCCTGCTCGGAGCGGCCGTCCTCCTGGTCGGCGGCCGGCGCCTGGACCGCGGCGGCCACTGGATCGGCGTCCTGCTGTCGTTCGTCTCCTTCGCCCTCGGGCTCGTCCTCTTCACCGGCCTGCTCGGCAAGGGCGCCGAACACCGCACCCTGACCCAGCACCTGTTCAGCTGGATCCCGGTGGCCGGCTTCCAGGCGGACGTCACCTTCCGCCTGGACCAGCTGTCGATGACGTTCGTCCTGCTCATCACGGGCGTCGGCTCGCTGATCCACCTGTACTCGGTCGGGTACATGGCCCACGACGAGCGCCGCCGCCGCTTCTTCGGCTACCTGAACCTGTTCCTCGCGGCGATGCTGCTGCTCGTCCTCGCCGACAACTACCTGCTGCTGTACGTCGGCTGGGAGGGCGTCGGCCTCGCCTCGTACCTGCTGATCGGCTTCTGGCAGCACAAACCCAGCGCCGCCACGGCAGCGAAGAAGGCGTTCCTGGTCAACCGCGTCGGCGACATGGGCCTGTCGATCGCGATCATGCTGATGTTCACGACCTTCGGCGGCTTCGCCTTCGGCCCGGTCCTCGGCACGCACGGGGAGCCCGGTCTCGTCGGCGACGCCTCCGAGGGCAAGCTCACCGCGATCGCCCTGATGCTGCTGCTCGCCGCCTGCGGCAAGTCCGCCCAGGTGCCGCTGCAGTCCTGGCTCGGGGACGCCATGGAGGGCCCGACCCCGGTCTCCGCCCTCATCCACGCGGCGACCATGGTGACCGCGGGCGTCTACCTGATCGTCCGCTCCGGCGCGATCTTCAACGCCGCGCCCGACGCCCAGCTGGCCGTCACCGTCGTCGGCGCGGTCACGCTGCTGTTCGGTGCGATCGTCGGTTGCGCCAAGGACGACATCAAGAAGGCGCTGGCCGGCTCGACCATGTCGCAGATCGGCTACATGGTCCTCGCCGCCGGACTCGGCCCCATCGGCTACGTCTTCGCGATCATGCACCTGGTGACGCACGGCTTCTTCAAGGCCGGGCTGTTCCTCGGCGCCGGTTCCGTGATGCACGGCATGAACGACGAGGTCGACATGCGCCGCTACGGCGGGCTGCGCACGTACATGCCGGTCACGTTCGTCACCTTCGGCCTCGGCTACCTCGCCATCATCGGCTTCCCGGGCCTGTCCGGCTTCTTCTCCAAGGACAAGATCATCGAGGCGGCGTTCGCCAAGGGCGGCACCGAGGGCTGGATCCTCGGCGGCGCGGCCCTGCTGGGCGCGGCCATCACCGCCTTCTACATGACGCGCGTGATGCTGATGACCTTCTTCGGCGAGGAGCGGTGGCGCAAGGCCCCGACCCCCTCCCCGGCCGAGCCCGATGTGGAGCCGGCCGCCGAGACCGGGGGCGAGCACGCCGTCCCGCACCCGCACGAGTCCCCGAAGACCATGACGGTCCCGGTGATCGTCCTCGCCGTCGGCTCGGTCTTCGGCGGCGCCTTCTTCAGCGTCGGCGACCGCTTCCTGCACTGGCTGGAACCGGTCACCGGGCACGACCACGGCGACGCGCCGCTCAGCGCCGGGGTGATCACCGGGGCCACCATGGTGTGCCTGGTCGTCGGCGTCGCCCTCGCCTGGGCGCAGTACGGGCGCAAGCCCGTCCCGGCGGTCGCCCCGCGCGGCTCGCTGCTCACCCGCGCGGCCCGCCGCGACCTGCTCCAGGACGACTTCAACCACGTGGTCCTGGTGCGCGGCGGCGAGCACCTGACGCGCTCCCTGGTGTACCTCGACCACAGCCTGGTCGACGGCGTCGTCAACGGCACGGCGGCCGGCTTCGGCGGCCTGTCCGGACGGCTGCGCCGGCTCCAGAACGGCTTCGCCCGCTCCTACGCGGTCTCGATGTTCGGCGGCGCGGCACTCCTGGTCGCCGCGACCCTGCTGATGAGGGCGGTCTGATACCGATGTCCTTTCCTCTGCTGACAGCGACGGCGGCGCTCCCGGCCCTCGGGGCCGTCGCCACGGCCGCCGTACCGGCCGCACGGCGCACCGCCGCCAAGTGGCTGGCGCTGCTCGTCTCGCTCGCCACCCTCGCCCTGGCGGTCGCCGTCCTGGTCCGCTTCGACCCGGACGGCGCCCGCTACCAGCTCACCGAGAACCATTCCTGGATCAGGGACTTCGGGGTCAGGTACGAGCTGGGCGTCGACGGCATCGCGGTGGCGCTGATCGCGCTGACCGCCCTGCTGATCCCGTTCATCATCCTGGCCGGCTGGCACGACGCCGACCCGCTGGAGACCGGCAGCCGCCGCTGGCGGCCCACCCAGGGCTTCTTCGCGCTGATCCTGGCGGTGGAGGCGATGGTGGTCATCTCCTTCGAGGCCACCGACGTCTTCGTCTTCTACATCTTCTTCGAGGCCATGCTCATCCCGATGTACTTCCTCATCGGCGGCTTCGGGGACCGCGCCCACGCGCACGGCGAGGACGCGGCCGCCACCCAGCGGTCGTACGCGGCGGTGAAGTTCCTCCTCTACAACCTGGCCGGCGGCCTGATCATGCTGGCCGCGGTGATCGGTCTCTACGTGGTCGCCGGGAACTTCTCGCTCACCGAGATCGCCGAAGCCCGCGCGAACGGCTCGCTGCACATGGCGACCGGCACCGAACGCTGGCTGTTCCTCGGCTTCTTCTTCGCCTTCGCGGTGAAGGCGCCGCTGTGGCCGCTGCACACCTGGCTGCCCAACGCCATGCAGGAGGCCACCGCGCCCGTCGCCGTCCTCATCACCGCGGTCGTCGACAAGGTGGGCACGTTCGCGATGCTCCGCTTCTGCCTCCAGCTGTTCCCGGAGGCCAGCAAGTGGGCGACGCCCGTGATCCTCGTCCTGGCGCTGATCAGCATCATCTACGGCGCGCTGCTCGCGGTCGGCCAGCGGGACATCAAACGCCTGGTGGCCTACGCGTCGATCTCGCACTTCGGCTTCATCATCATGGGCGTCTTCGCGATGACCAGCCAGGGCCAGTCCGGCGCCACGCTCTACATGGTCAACCACGGCATCTCCACCGCCGCGCTGATGCTCGTCGCCGGCTTCCTCATCTCCCGGCGCGGTTCGCGGCTCATCGCCGACTACGGAGGCGTGCAGAAGGTCGCCCCGGTGCTCGCCGGGACCTTCCTGGTCGGCGGCCTCGCCACGCTGTCGCTGCCCGGCCTCGCCCCGTTCGTGAGCGAGTTCCTGGTCCTGGTCGGCACGTTCGCCCGCTATCCGGTGATCGGCGTCATCGCCACCTTCGGCATCGTGCTCGCCGCCCTGTACACCCTGGTGCTGTACCAGCGGACGATGACGGGCCCGGTGAAACCCGAGGTCTCGGCGATGCCCGATCTGCGCGCGCGTGAGGTGCTGGTCGTGGCCCCGCTGATCGTGCTGCTGATCCTCCTGGGCGTCTACCCCAAGCCGGTCACGGACATCGTCGACCCGGCGGTCAAGCAAACCCTGTCCGACGTGCACAAGAAGGACCCCCAGCCCGAGGTGGAGGCGGCCAAGTGAGCGCAACAGCCGTCCACAGCCTGTGGACAACCGCGGCGGAGCCGATCACGAAGATCGACGCGCCGAAGATCGAGTACGGACAATTGTCGCCGACGCTGATCGTCATCGGCGCGGCGCTGGTGGGGGTGCTGATCGAGGCGTTCGTGCCGCGCCGGTCCCGCTACTACGCGCAGGTGTTCGTGTCCGTCGTCGCCCTGTGCGCCGCGTTCGCGGCCGTCGTCGCGCTCGCGGCCGACGGGTTCGGCACCACGAAGGCGCACATCGCGGCCATGGGCGCGATCGCCGTCGACGGCCCGGCCCTCTTCCTCCAGGGCACCATCCTGCTGGCCGGACTGGTCGGCCTGTTCACCTTCGCCGAACGGCGCCTGGACCCGGCGGCCCACGGCAACCGGGTCGACTCCTTCGCCGCGCAGGCCGCGTCCGTGCCCGGCAGCGACAGCGAGCAGGCCGCGGTGAAGGCCGGGTTCACCACCACGGAGGTCTTCCCCCTCCTCCTCTTCGCGATCGGCGGCATGCTGATCTTCCCGGCGGCCAACGACCTGCTGACCCTGTTCGTGGCGCTGGAGGTCCTCTCCCTGCCGCTGTACCTGCTGTGCGCGCTGGCCCGCCGCAAGCGGCTGGTGTCGCAGGAGGCCGCGGTCAAGTACTTCCTGCTGGGCGCGTTCGCCTCGGCGTTCACCCTGTTCGGCATCGCGCTGCTGTACGGCTACGCGGGCTCGGTGTCGTACGCCCGGATCGCCCAGGTCGTCGACGGCACCGTCACCGACGTCGACCCCGCCCTCGCCGACACGATGGGCAACGACGCGCTGCTGCTGATCGGCGGCGCCCTGCTGGTCATGGGCCTGCTGTTCAAGGTGGGCGCGGTGCCGTTCCACATGTGGACGCCGGACGTCTACCAGGGCGCGCCCACCCCGGTGACCGGGTTCATGGCGGCGGCGACGAAGGTGGCCGCGTTCGGCGCGCTGCTGCGCCTGCTCTACGTCGTCCTCCCCGGCCTGCGCTGGGACTGGCGGCCGGTGATGTGGGCGGTGGCGATCGTCACCATGCTGGGCGGCGCGATCGTCGCCATCACCCAGACCGACATCAAGCGCCTGCTGGCGTACTCGTCCATCGCGCACGCCGGATTCATCCTCGCGGGTGTCATCGCCACGTCGAAGGACGGCGTGTCGTCGGTCCTCTTCTATCTGGCGGGCTACTCCTTCGTGACGATCGGCGCGTTCGCCGTGGTCACGCTGGTGCGGGACGCGGGCGGCGAGGCGACCCACCTGTCCAAGTGGGCGGGCCTCGGCCGGCGCTCCCCGCTGGTCGCGGCCGTGTTCGCGGTGTTCCTGCTGGCCTTCGCCGGCATCCCGCTGACCTCCGGGTTCTCGGGGAAGTTCGCCGTGTTCAAGGCGGCGGCGGACGGCGGCGCGGTCCCGCTGGTCGTGGTCGGTGTGATCTCCTCGGCGATCGCCGCGTTCTTCTACATCCGCGTGATCGTCCTGATGTTCTTCAGCGAGCCGAAGCCGGAGGGCCCGACCGTGGCCGTCCCGTCCCCCCTGACCATGCTGGCCATCGGCATGGGCGTCGCCACGACCCTGGTCCTCGGCATCGCCCCCCAGTACTTCCTGGACCTGGCCGGCCAGGCGGGAGTCTTCGTCCGCTGAGCCCCCGCGACGACAGGCCGCTGGGGGGGGGGGGGGGGGGGGGGGGGGGGGGGGGGGGGGGGGGGGGGGGGGGGGGGGGGGGGGGGTGAGGGGGGGG
>NZ_JBVJOT010000041.1:26035-91748 GCF_055583025.1 Streptomyces sp. NPDC104831 | reverse complement strand
AGGACATTCGGCCCGCGCCGGAGGGAGAGTGGCGGGGAACTCCGGGAGAGCGGACCCCACACACATCGGGGGCCGCACCCTCGCTGGGGGGCCCCGCCCCGCGGGTGCGGACGGGGGTCAGGCCAGCTCGGCCGTCAGGGTGATCGTCGTACCGGCCAGGGCCTGGCTGACCGGGCAGTTCTTCTTGGCGTCCTCGGCGGCCGAGGCGAAGCCGTCCGCGTCCAGGCCGGGCACCTCGCCGCGCACGGTGAGGTGGATGCCGGTGATGCCCTCGCCCGGCTGGAAGGTCACGTCGGCCTTGGTCTCCAGCCGGGTGGGCGGGGTGCCGGCGCCGGCCAGGCCGTGCGAGAGGGCCATGGAGAAGCAGCTGGAGTGGGCGGCGGCGATCAGCTCCTCCGGGCTGGTCTTGCCGTTCGCCTGCTCGGCGCGCGAGGGCCACGACACCGGCTGCTGGCCGATGCCGGAGGAGTCGAAGGTGACGACTCCGTTGCCGTCGAGCAGGTTGCCTTCCCAGACGGTGTGGGCGGTGCGCGTGGTTGCCACGATGCTTCCTTTCACGAGGGTCGCGGTCTCCGGGGTTCCCGGTATCCCCTATCCGATCACATCCGGCCTCCGCGCACTCCGAAGACCGGCTCACACGGGGTGAACGGGAGGTGAGGTGCCGGGGGCCGGGTGTCCGCCGCCTTCCTCAGGCGGCGCGTTCCTCCGCCTCCCCGGTGGGGGCCGTCGGGACCTGGGGACGGCTCAGTTCGGCGAGCCAGCGGCGCAGGACGTGGTGGACCTGCTCGGCGCCGGCCGGTTCCGTCCCGTCGGCCGAGGGCGGGGAGAGGTCCACCGGGGAGAGCAGGAACGGGCGGGACTGGGCGCCGCCGAGGCCGCCGTGGGAGCCGATCTGCTCCTCGAAGGCGAGGACCTCGCCGTCGGCCGGGTCGTAGGCCGAGTTGACCATGATGTCGGCGGTGTGCGGGAAGGAGTGGGTGCGGCGGACGGCGTCGGCTGCGCCGGGGCCGAAGCGGGCCAGCGGGCCCGGCTCGTCGTCCAGCCGGTCCAGCGGGATCTCGGCGCCGTGCGCGCCGAGCACCACGCCGCCGTGCTCCTCGCTGCGCACCAGCAGGAAGCCGATGCCGGGGTGGTTGGCGAGGGTGGTGAGCAGGGCGGGGTGGCGGGCGTCGATCTCCTCCTTGGTCATCCGGTGCGGGACGTCCGGGAAGGAGACCAGGCCGAGGTTGCCGGAGGCGAGCACGATCGGCTCGCTGCGGGGGGCCGGGCGGTGGTGCCCGCCCCTCTCCTCCACCGGGCGGCGCAGCGCCGCGCGGACGGCGGCGCGGGCCTCGGCCCCGCTGTGGGTCTGCTCGGCCCGGCGCGGCACGGGCAGTCCGCAGCCGGCCCGGACCAGGTCGCCGAGGCCGAGGCCGTAACGGGAGCGGAACGTTTCGCCGGGGCTCTGCCCGTGGTCGGACAGGACGACGATCCGGTAGGGGCGCGGGGCGTGCTCGGCGACGCGTTCCAGCAGGGCCAGGCAGCGGTCCAGGCGCCGCAGGACCTGCTCGGCGTCGCGGCCGCGCGGGCCGGAGTGGTGGGCCACCTCGTCGTAGGCGACCAGGTCGGCGTAGACGGCGGTACGGCCGGCGAGCATGTCGCCCATGACCGCGGCGACGACCACGTCCCGCTCGACGACGGTGGCGAAGGCCCGGACGAGGGGGTAGAGGCCGCCCCGGCCGACCCGCGGGCGCTGCCGGCTCAGCCGGGCCCGGGTGGACTGGCCGATCTCGCGGGCCACCTCGGCGACGAAGGACAGGGCGGTGCGGACGGCGTTCGCGGGGTCGGAGAAGTAGGCGAAGTAGCCGGCCCGGGAGCGGTTGTCCCGGCCGCGGCGGCGGGTGGCGATGGACAGCACGAGGGCCTGTTCGCCGGCGCCGCCGCTGAAGAGGTTGCCGCGGCTGGCGCCGTCGACGGAGAGCAGCCCGCCGTCGCCGGTCCGCAGCGCGGCGCGGCGCTGGAGCTCGGCCGCGCTGGTCGGCCGGTTGCAGACCATCACCTCCCCGCGGTCCTTCTCGTACCAGCGGAAGGCCGGCACGTCGAAGGTGCTGCCGTGCAGGATGCCGAGCTGACTGGCCCCGGTCTGACTGGACCAGTCGGTACGCCAGGGGGTGAGGCGGTGCGTGGGCGCGGGGGCGAGGCGGGGGGTGGAGCGGCCGGGGGCGGGGGCCGGCCGCGTGCCGTCACCGGCCGGGCGTATGCCGTCACCGGCCGGGCGTATCCCGTCCGCTGCCGGGCGTGCGCCCTCCGCGGACGGTCGTGTGTCCGCCTGCGGGGCCAGCCAGCGGGCGACCGTCGGCATCAGGCCGCGCCGGACGGCGTCGGTGAGGACGTCGTGGCCCACGCCGTCGAGCTGGACGCAGACCAGGCCGGGGGCGGTGGGGCAGGGCGGGTGGGCCCGGCGGCCGCGGGTGGCGAGGCGGTGCAGCCGGCGGCGGTAGGCCTCGTCGTCGCGCACGGCGAGGGCCGCCCCGGTCGCGGAGGCGACGGCGGACATCACCGCGGCCACGATGACGGCGGTCTCCGGCGCGGCCTCGCCCCGTCCGGACGGGTTGACGCGCAGGGCGAGCAGCAGCAGGGACCCGTTGAGGAAGAAGACCAGCAGGCCGAGGACGAGCGCGGGCACGAGCAGCAGCAGGCGGACCAGCAGCGGCCACACCACGGCCGACAGGACGCCGAAGGCGCCGGCACCGCAGGCGGCGGCGAACGCGATACGGGTGACGCTGTCGCCGTCGGCGGACTGGAGCCGGAAGTCGGGCAGCAGCCCGGCGAGGACCAGCATGGTGAGCGTGGAGACCGCCCATACGGCGACGCTTCGTCCGACCTGGCCGGCGATCCGCCGCCACCGCATGCCCCGCACGCCGTACACCTCACACCCCGGCCCTTCCCCGCCCTCGGGCCGGAAGGAGCCTCCTTGCGCTTCACCGGGCCGGTCGGGCCCCGCTCCACCTTGTCACACGGGGCGCGGGCGGATCGGGCGGGCCGGGGTCAGCGGCCGTCGTAGCCGGCCGTCGGCATGGACAGGCGCCGGTGCACCCGGGCCTTCATCTGCGCGTCGTACGCCGGCTCGGCGCGCCCCACCGTCTCCACGCGCACGCCTCGGCGCGCGCACTCGGCGGTGAACTCCTCCACCGAGGACAGGGCCCGGCGCAGCACCCGGAGGCTGGGCGCGACGAACACGTCCACCCCGGGGCGCACGCCCTCCCACAGCGCGCAGTGGTCGAAACGGAGACCGCCGACGAGGAGTTCCCGGGCGATGACGTAGCCGCGCTCGGCGGCCCAGCGGGCGCACATGGCGTGCTGGCTGCGGGAGTCCACCAGGAAGGGGTCCGCCTCCAGCTCCTCCAGGGGCGTCAGGCTCGCGATGGCGGTGACCCGCACCGGCGTGAGCGTGCCGAACACACCTCGCGGCTGTCTCATGGGGTCCCCTCACCTCCGGTTTTCGCCGCCGACCCTACTCCTGCCCGTAGGCTTCGGGGAGTCGCGTGAAGGAGGCGAAAGAAGGTGCCGGTGGAGATCACCTGGTGGGGTCACGCCACCTGCGTGGTGGAGGACGCGAACATCAGGGTGATCACCGATCCCCTGTTCGCCCGCCGGCTGGCGCATCTGCGCCGCCGCCGGGGCGCCGTGCCACCCGCCGGGGCCCGCCGCGCGGACCTGGCGCTGGTCTCCCACCTGCACGCCGATCACCTGCACGTGCCCTCGCTGGCCTGTCTCGCCCCGGGCACGCGCCTGCTCGTGCCCCGGGGCGCACCCCGGGCGGTGCCCGGACTGCGCCGGCTGCGGCAGCTGCGGATCACCGAGGTGGTGCCCGGGGACGAGGTGCGGATCGGCGCCGCGCGGGTCCGGGTGGTGCCGGCGCTGCACGACGGGCGGCGGCTGCCGGTGGGCCCGCACCGCTGCCCCGCGCTGGGGTACGTCGTGGAGGGCGAGGCGCGCACCTACTTCGCCGGGGACACGGGACTGTTCGACACGATGGCCGAGCGGGTCGGGCCGGTGGACGTGGCGCTGCTGCCGGTGGGCGGCTGGGGACCGTACCTCGGGGAGGGGCACCTCGACGCGGGGCGCGCGGCACGGGCGCTGGCCCGGCTGGCGCCGCGGGCCGCGGTCCCGGTGCACTACGGCACGTACTGGCCGGTGGGCATGGACGCGGTGCGCCCGCACGAGTTCCACGCGCCGGGCGACGAGTTCGTACGGCTGGCGGCGCTGGCCGCGCCCGGGGTCGCGGTGCACAAGCTGGGGCACGGCGAGAGCGTGCGGCTGGAGGTCGCGCGGTGACGTGGCTCGCCGAGGCGTCCAGGGCCGCGACGGCCGGGTCCGCGCAGCAGGCGGTGGGCTATCCGTCGTTGTTCCTGCTGGTGCTGGTCGGGGCGTTGGTGCCGGTGGTGCCGACGGGTGCGCTGGTGAGTTCGGCGGCGGTGGTGGCGTGCCACCGTACGGCGCCGTTCTCGCTGGCGCTGGTGTTCGTGACGGCGTCGCTGGCCGCGTTCCTCGGGGACGCGGCGCTGTACTGGCTGGGGCGGCGCGGAACGCGGTCCCGCAACGGGTCGCGGTGGCTGGCGGCGATCCGGTCGCGGGCGCCGGAGGAACGGCTGGCGCAGGCGCGGGGCAAGCTGGCCGAGCACGGCGGCACCGTGCTGGTGCTGTCCCGGCTGGTGCCGGGCGGGCGGATACCGGTGATGCTGGCGTGTCTGCTGGCGGAGTGGCCGCCGCGGCGGTTCGCGCGGGGCAACCTGCCCGCGTGCCTGGCCTGGGCGGCCACGTACCAGGTGATCGGGGTGGTGGGGGGTTCGCTGTTCGAGGAGCCCTGGGAAGGGGTCGTGCTGGCGGTGGTGCTGACCGTCGTCGTCGGCGCGGCGCCCGGGGTGTGGCGGCGGGTCCGGGCCGCCGGGTGAGCCGTCACCGCCGGGCGAGGGGGCGGCGGGCCGCCCCGCGTCCCCTCACTCCAGCACCCTGGAGGCGCCGATCGGCAGGTCCCACAGATCCTCCCGCTCCAGCCCCGCCTTCTCCCAGGCGGTCCGTACCCGGGTGAGCGGTTCCAGCACCGGTTCCGCCGAGAGGACGAACGTGCCCCAGTGCATGGGGGCCATGCGGCGGGCGCCGAGGTCCACGGTGGCCTGGACCGCCTCCTCGGGGTCGCAGTGGACGTCGCTGAGCCACCAGCGGGGGTCGTAGGCGCCGATGGGCATCAGCGCGAGGTCGATGCCGGGATAGCGGCGGCCGATGCGGGAGAACCAGTGGCCGTAGCCGGTGTCGCCGGCGAAGTAGAGGCGCTGTCCGTCGGGGGCGGTGAGGATCCAGCCGCCCCACAGGCTGCGGCAGGTGTCGGTGAGGGTGCGCTTGGACCAGTGGTGGGCCGGCACGAAGTCGAAGCGGGTGCCGGACAGTTCCGCGCCCTCCCACCAGTCCAGCTCGGTGATCCGGGTGAACCGGCGGCGGCGGAACCAGCGGCCGAGGCCCGCGGGCGCGAACACCGGGGTGTCGCGCGGGAGCCGGCGCAGCGTCGGCGCGTCCAGGTGGTCGTAGTGGTTGTGGCTGATGACGACGGCGTCGACGGGGGGCAGGTCCTCCCAGGGCACGCCGACGGGGGTGACGCGGGCCGGGGTGCCGAGGATGCGGCGGGACCAGACGGGGTCGGTGAGGACGGTCAGCCCGCCGATCCGCACGATCCAGCTGGCGTGCCCCGCCCAGGTGACGGCGAGGGTGCGGGTGTCGACGCGGGGCAGCGGTTGCGGCTCGTACGGCAGCCGGGGGATGTCGGCGAGCCCGTCGGGGCCGGGGCGCACGGCGCCTTCGCGGGCGAACCGGGCGAGGGCCCTCAGGCCGGGCAGGGGCGCGGTCAGCCGGTCGTGGAAGGTGCGCGGCCAGACCCGGTGCCCGCCCAGCGGGCGGGGCTCGGCCGGCGGGGGGAAGGGGCCGGTGAGGGACGTGCCGGGCACCGTGGTCGCCGGGGCCGGGCCGGGCTCGTGCGTCTGCTGCGTCATCGAGGAGGCTCCCATCGCTGAGCGTCATCGCGGAGATCGTCGAAGGCCGACCTCAAGGAGGCCAACGCGCCCTGTACGTGTGGCAGTTCCGCCGGAGCGGGGGACCCTAGGCATTCCGCGCGCTCCTCGTCCGTGCCGCCCAGCAGGGGGCCGGTGGCGAGCCGTACGCGCAGCGCCCCGAGGTCGTCGCCGAAGCGGTGGCCGCCGGGCGCGGGCATGCCGAGCCGGGCGGTGAGGAGGTCCTCCAGCTCCTGGGCGTCGCCGACGCCCCGGGCGGCGAGCGGTGCGCGCAGCGGCCCGAGGTCGGCGTACAGGTGGCGGCCGGCCTGCGGGGGCCGGACGAGCGCGCCGGCGGCGACCAGGCAGGCGTGCGCGGCGGCGGCCACGTCCGCGTGCAGCCGGACGGCGGCCTCCCGGCGCTCGATGACGGCCGCCGGCTCGTCGAGGGCGTAGCAGGCCGCCGCGGCGACCGGTACGGCGAGCCGCGCGTCGAGGGCGGTGAGGATGTCGAGCACGCGCGCGTGCAGGTGGTGTCCCGCGCCGGTGGCCGGGAAGCGGGCGACGGCGGCGGGCCAGCCGGCCGGCAGCAGGGCGCCGGCCAGGTCGGTGACGACGGTGACCTCCTCGGGCCACACCTCGGCCGGGCTGAGCAGGACGGACTCGTGCGGCGCGTGCAGGGTGTCCCGCCAGGTCTCGTCGCTGACCAGGTGGAGGCCCTCGGCGGTGGCGGCCTCCACGGTCTCGCGCAGCAGTTCGGGCGGGGCGACGGTGGCGGTGGGGTCGTCGGCGACGGACAGCACCAGCAGCCGCGGGTCGCCGCCCTCGGCGCGGACCCGGCGGACGGTCTCCAGCAGGGCGTACGGGTCGGGGACGCCACCGCTCTCGGCGGGGGTCGGCACATGGAAGACGGGGCGGCCGAGGAGCCGGGCGTACGGGGCCCACCAGGCGGCGCAGGGGCGGGGCACGAGGACGTCGGCGCCGTCCCCGGCCAGCGCGGCGGTCAGGGCGAGCAGCAGCGCGGGGGCGCCGGGGGCCGCGGCGACCCGGTCGGGGGCGCAGGGCAGTGAGCGCCGGGTCCAGTAGCCGCAGGCCGCCTCCAGCAGGGCGGGGGCGCCGCCGACGGGCTGGGCGTCGGCGCGGCCGGCCGCGGCGGCGAGCACGGCGGAGAGTTCGGGCAGCACGGGCAGGCCGTCGCCGGGGAGCGGCGGGCCGTAGCGGACGGGGCCGTGGTCCTCCCGGCGGCCTCGGCCCTCTCGGTGGTCTTCTCGGTGGTCCCGGCCTTCGCGGTGGCCGTGGTCCTCCCGGCGGCGGACGGGGCCGTGGCCGTCCCGGCGGTCCCGGTCGGGGTCCGTCCGCCGCATGTCCGCCTCCGCGAGTCCGTGGTGCCGTCGTGCCGCCCTGTCCGGGCCGTGTGCTCCTCGTGGCCGTGGTGCCGTCCGTGTCCGGGCGGTGCGTCCCGGCGTTGCCGGTCCGGCGGCCGGGCGGCGGAGGGCGCCGGCGGGGCCGCCGGCGGTGGCCCCGGACGCCGTATACCCGTCCTGCCGCGCTCCATGGGAGGCGGCCGTCGTCGCCGGGGTCACATCCCGGCGGACCGGTCCGCGGCGAGGCGGGTGCGTCCGTACACCCGGTAGCCGGCACCCGCGCAGGCGGCGGTGATCAGGACGGCGCCGGCGGCGAGCGCGGGCACCGAGCCGCCGAGGCTGCCGCCTGCTCCCGCGTCCACGCCGTGCTGGACGCCGGCCGGCCGGCAGCCGTCGGGGTCACGGTCCTCACGGCAGGCGTGGCCGCCGTCGGAGCAGGCCGCGCCACCGGAGTCCCCTCCCGAACACTCCCGCCCCCCGCCGTCCGCGCTCCCGCCGTCCCACCCGGCGCCGCCCGGTCCCCCGTCGGTCTGCCCGCCTCCCTCCCGTCCCCCGGCGTCCTGGCCCCCACCGATCTGGCCGGCACCCTCCCGTCCCCCGGCGTCCGGTCCCCCGCCGACCTGCCCGGATCCGTCCCATCCCGAGCCGTCCGGACCCCCGGTCCGCCCGGCGCCGCCCTCCTGCGCCGAGCCGTCCCACCCGGTGCCGTCCGGCCCGGCCGCCTCCTTCCCGGTGCCGCCCACGGCCCCCGCGTCCGGGACGCCGCCCCCGTCCGGCACGGCCGGTTCGCGCCCGCCGGCGCCCGGGGAGGGGTCCTCGCACCCCGGATCGCCCGCGCCCTGGTCGCCGGGGGTTATGGGCGCGGCGCCCAGGGTGCCCGGCAGCGGTACCGGCAGGGGCCCGGTGCGGGGGTCGCAGGACGCCGGGAGCGGAACCGGGGCGGCGGACGCGGCGGGCCCGGTCAGGGCGAGCACGGCACCGGCGGCGAAGGCGGCGGACAGGGCGGCGCGGGCGGTGCGGCGCATGGGCGGGGCTCCTCGCGGGTGCGGCGGGCGGTCGGACGGCCGTACGCCGGCGCACCGGCACCACGGCGACGCCGTGCGGCACCCGGCCACGAGGGGACGGTCGTACCGCGCGGCGACGCCGTGCGGCGCCCCGGCCACGGGGGCACGGTCGGTGTGCCCTCGCTGCCATGACAGCCCGCGCGGGGCCGTACCGCGCGCGGCCGGAGCCCATTCGCGCGACACACGGGGCCGCCCGGGTGACGGCGCCCGGGCCGCGCCGTACGCGCCCCGGCCCGCGCCGGAGGTTTTCCGGCCGTCGCGCAGGTGACTCGGTACAGGCTGACCGGATCGTCCGCTTCGCTCTCCACCGGGAGGTCTGTCCATGAGCACCAAGGTCTCGGACCACATCCTCGAACGCCTGCGCGCATGGGGCGTGGAACAGGTCTTCGGCTATCCGGGCGACGGCATCAACGGACTGCTCGCCGCCTGGGGCCGCGCCGAGGACCGGCCGCGGTTCATCCAGTCCCGGCACGAGGAGATGTCCGCCTTCGAGGCGGTCGGGTACGCCAAGTTCAGCGGGCGCATCGGCGTGTGCGCGGCGACCTCCGGACCCGGTGCCATCCACCTGCTCAACGGACTGTACGACGCGAAGCTGGACCACGTGCCCGTGCTGGCCATCGTCGGCCAGACCAACCGGACCGCGATGGGCGGCTCCTACCAGCAGGAAGTCGACCTGCACACGCTGTACAAGGACGTCGCCTCGGAGTTCGTGGAGACCGTGACGGTGCCCGAGCAGCTGCCGAACGTGCTGGACCGGGCGATCCGCACGGCGTACGCCCGGCGCTGCCCGACCGCGCTGATCATCCCGGGCGACGTGCAGGAGCTGGACTACTCGCCGCCGACCCACGCGTTCAAGATGGTGCCGTCCAGCCTGGGGATGAGCGAGTTCACGGCGACCCCGACCGACGAGGCGCTGCGCCGGGCGGCCGACGTGCTCAACGCGGGCGAGAAGGTGGCCGTGCTGGTCGGCCAGGGCGCGGCGGGCGCGGTCGCCGAGGTGCGCGAGGTCGCCGAGCTGCTCGGCGCGGGGGTGGCCAAGGCGCTGCTCGGCAAGGACGTGCTCAGCGACGAGCTGCCGTATGTGACCGGCCCGATCGGGCTGCTCGGCAGCCGGCCGTCGTACGAGCTGATGCGGGACTGCGACACGCTGCTGACGATCGGCTCGTCGTTCCCGTACACCCAGTTCATGCCGGAGTTCGGCAAGGCGCGCGCGGTGCAGATCGACATCGACGCGCACATGATCGGCATGCGCTACCCGTACGAGGTGAACCTCGTCGGCGACGCCCGGGCCACGCTGCTGCGGCTGATCCCGCTGCTGAAGGCGGAGGGGCGGAGCCGCAAGTGGCACGACACGGTGTGCGCGAACGTGCGGCGCTGGCACACGACGATGGAGCGGCGGGCCGCGGTGCAGGCCGATCCGATCAACCCCGAGTACGTGGCCCGGGCGCTGGACCCGCTGCTGCCGGACAACGCGATCCTGACCTCGGACTCCGGTTCGGTCGCCAACTGGTACGCGCGGCACATCACGATGCGGCCGGGCATGCGCGGCTCGCTGTCCGGGACGCTGGCGACGATGGGCCCGGGCGTGCCGTACGCGATCGGGGCGAAGTTCGCGCACCCGGACCGGCCGGTGTTCGCGCTGGTCGGTGACGGCGCGATGCAGATGAACGGCCTGGCGGAGATGATCACCGCGGCGAAGTACCGGGACCGCTGGTCGGATCCGCGGCTGGTGGTGGCCGTGTGGAACAACCAGGACCTGAACCAGGTGACCTGGGAGATGCGGGCCATGGAGGGCGCCCCCTCCTTCCTCCCGTCGCAGTCGCTCCCGGACGTGCGGTACGCGGAGTTCGCCCGGTCGCTCGGGCTGACCGGCATCCGGGTGGAGAAGCCGGAGGACGTGGAGGCGGCCTGGCGGGCCGGGCTGGAGGCGGACGGGCCGGCGGTGCTGGAGTTCCTCACCGACCCCGCCGTGCCGCCGATCCCGCCGCACGCCTCCTGGGAGCAGATGGAGGCGACGGCCGCGTCGATCCTGAAGGGCGACGCCGACCGGGGCTCGGTGATCAAGCAGGGGCTGAAGGCGAAGGTGCAGGAGTTCCTGCCGGGCCGGACCAAGCAGTGACCGTGCGGGACGGGATCCGTCCGGCGTGACGAACCGGTGTCGGACGTGCGGCACCGGGTACGCGGTGCGCACCTTCGACCCTTGGAGGGAAGTATGCAGCGAGGCAGTGACCGGCTGAACGTCCACCGGGACGACGAGATGAAGCACGAGCTGAGGGGTCTGCTCCGCTCCGGACACCCCACCCGCGTGGAGGAGTGGCACGACCCGGAGCCGGCCGCGGACGACGACCCGGAGGTCTGGAGCGGCCCGGTGGGCGGCCTCGGGTCCCCGGCGGCACTGGAGCGGACCCGGCTGGAGCTGGCCCGGCACCTGAACCGGCACGCCTTCCCCGCGAAGCCCGGCGAGCTGGCCCGGGCGCTGCGCCGGAGCAACGCGCCCGGCACACTGATCGACGCCGTGGCCGCCCTGCCGCACGAGGGCCACTACGAGAACCTGCAACAGCTCGCCGAGGCGCTGGTGGGGGGCGCATGAGGGTGCCGGTACCGGCTGGCGGCGGTGCCACGGACCAGGCGGCCGAGATCGCACGGGGCGCCACGGTCGACACCGGCGAGGTCACGACGCGTTTCCTGCTGTACGGGCTGCTGCCCGGCTGGTTCGTGCCGGGACTCGCCGACTGGGCGATGCACCGGCGCACCGGGATCGAGGACACGTCGGGGACCAAGGAGTCCCTGATCCATTCCCTGATGATGGCGGAGGTGGGCGTCCCCATCGCGCTCACCCTGCGCTACGAGGTCAACCCGCTGCTGCTGGCCGTACAGCTGGGCGCGGCGGCGGTGCACGAGGCCACCGCGCTGTGGGACGTGCGGACGGCGGAGGACAGCGACCGCGAGGTCAAGCCGATCGAGCAGCACATCCACAGCTTCCTGGAGTCGCTGCCGTTCGGCGGGCTGGTCTCCCTCATGTGCCTGCACTCCGACCAGGTGCGGTCGCTGCTGCGGGGAGGCCGCGGGGACCCGGACGCCTGGCGGCTGGTGCCGCGCCGGCGGCCGCTGTCGCCGGGCTATCTGGCGGGCATCGGGGTCGCGATCGGCGCGTGCGTGCTGCTGCCGTACGGCGAGGAGTTGCTGCGCTGCCGACGGGCGGCCGGGAAGAGGAGGCGCCGCGCCCGGGACCGCGAGGCGGCGCTGCGGAAACCGAAAGGAGCCTGACACATCATGCGTATCGCGTTTCTGGTGGCACCCGAGGGTGTCGAGCAGGTGGAGCTGACCGAGCCGTGGAAGGCGGCCTCGGACGCCGGTCACGAACCCGTGCTGGTGTCGACACAGTCAGGGGAGATCCAGGCGTTCAACCATCTGGACAAGGCGGACACGTTCCCCGTGGACGAGGTGGTGGAGCAGGCGTCGGCCGGGTCGTTCGGCGGTCTGGTGCTGCCGGGCGGGGTCGCCAACCCGGACTTCCTGCGGATGGACGAGAAGGCCGTCGCCTTCGTGAAGGACTTCTTCGACCAGGGCCGGCCGGTCGCCGCGATCTGCCACGCGCCGTGGACGCTGGTGGAGGCCGACGTGGTGCGCGGCCGGGTGCTGACGTCCTGGCCGAGTCTGCGGACCGACATCCGCAACGCGGGCGGCACCTGGGTGGACGAGCAGGTGAAGATCTGCGACCACGGCTCCAACCAGCTGGTGACCAGCCGCAAGCCGGACGACCTGAAGGCGTTCTGCGACGCGTTCCTGCACGTGTTCTCCGGTGAGGCCGGCTGAGCGGCGCCCGTGTGCCACGGGGCCGGCCCGCTCGGCGGGCCGGCCCCGTCGTGTGCCGTCGTACGGGCCGTCCGGTGGGTCAGGTGCCGGACGCGTCCGGGGTCGCCGCCTCGCCGCAGCCGCGCTCCCGGGCGCCTTCGCGGGTGCGGCCCGCGCTCACCAGGCGGCGGGGGTTGCGCCGCAGATACTCGCCCTCCAGCTGCGCCATCCGCTCGTTGTGGGCCCGCAGCGCGTCGTTCGAGCCGTACAGGAGGGTGTCGTGGCGCGTGCGGTGGATCGTCTCCAGCTCCTTCATGAGCTGCTGGTCGTCCAGCCGGCTGGGGTCGACTCCGGTCATGGTGGTGCCCCGCTCGTCGTGTTCGTTCATGGGCTACGGGTACCCGCCCGGAACGCGCTGCCCCGGGCGGTGCCCGCGAGGACTCCGTGGAGCTCGCGTTCCCGAGTCCACTGTACGGACATCCGGGGTCCCGGGCCTCCGCTTGCGTCGTCCTGGACCGGCGAGGACCCGTCCCGGGGCGGGCTCCGGGTCACCGGGCCCGCTCGACCCGACGCTCGTCCCAGACCGGTTCCGGGCTCTCGCGGACCCGCCCGTCGCTGCCGAACACCAGGAAGCGGTCGAAGGAGCGGGCGAACCAGCGGTCGTGGGTGACCGCGAGGACGGTGCCCTCGAACGCCTCCAGCCCCTCCTGGAGGGCCTCGGCGGACTCCAGGTCGAGGTTGTCGGTGGGCTCGTCCAGCAGCAGCGCGGTGGCGCCGGCCAGTTCCAGCAGCAGGATCTGGAAGCGGGCCTGCTGCCCCCCGGAGAGCCGGTCGAAGGTCTGCTCGGCCTGCTGGGTGAGTTCGTAGCGGCGCAGCCGGGACATGGCCGCGCCGCGGTCCTGGGCGTGTTCCTTCCACAGGATGTCCAGGAGGGTGCGCCCCCTCAGTTCCGGGTGGGCGTGGGTCTGCGCGAAGTGGCCGGGGACGACGCGGGCGCCCAGCTTCCACTGCCCCGAGTGCGCGACGTCCTCGCCGGCCAGCAGCCGCAGGAAGTGCGACTTCCCGGAGCCGTTGGAGCCGAGGACGGCGACCCGTTCGCCGTAGAAGACCTCCAGGTCGAACGGCTTCATCAGACCGGTCAGTTCGAGGCCCTGGCAGGTGACGGCGCGTACGCCGGTACGGCCGCCCTTCAGGCGCATGGTGATGTCCTGCTCGCGGGGCGGCTCGGGCGGCGGGCCGGCCTCCTCGAACTTGCGCAGGCGGGTCTGCGCGGCGGCGTACCGGGAGGCCATCTCGTGGCTGACGGCGGCGGCCTGACGGAGGTTCAGCACCAGCTTCTTCAGCTGGGCGTGCTTCTCGTCCCAGCGGCGGCGCAACTCCTCGAAGCGGGCGAAGCGTTCGCGGCGGGCCTCGTGGTAGGTGGCGAAGCCGCCGCCGTGCACCCAGGCGTCGGCGCCGGCCGGGCCGGGCTCCACGGAGACGATCTTCTCGGCGGCGCGGGCGAGGAGTTCGCGGTCGTGGGAGACGAACAGGACCGTCTTCCGGGTCTCCCCGAGCTGCTCCTCCAGCCACCGCTTGCCGGGCACGTCGAGGTAGTTGTCCGGCTCGTCCAGCAGCAGCACCTCGTCGGTGCCGCGCAGCAGCGCCTCCAGCACCAGCCGCTTCTGCTCGCCGCCGGAGAGGGTGCGCACCTGGCGCCACTGGGCGCGTTCGTAGGGGACGCCGAGGGCAGCGGTGGTGCACATGTCCCACAGGGTCTCCGCCTCGTAGCCGCGCACCTCGGCCCAGTCGGCGAGGGCCTGGGCGTAGGCGAGCTGGGCGGCCTCGTCGTCGACGGTCATCAGGGCGTGCTCGGCGGCGTCGACGGCCTTCGCCGCCTCCCGGATGCGGGGCGGGGCCACGGAGACCAGCAGGTCCCGTACGGTCGACTCGTCCCGCACGGAGCCGACGAACTGGCGCATCACGCCGAGGCCGCCGCTGACGGTGACGGTGCCGCCGTGTGGTTTCAGCTCGCCGGAGATCAGCCTGAGCAGCGTGGTCTTGCCGGCACCGTTCGGTCCGACGAGGGCGACGACGGCGCCCTCGCCGACCCGGAAGGAGACGTCGCCGAGCAGCGTCCTCCCGTCGGGGAGGTGGTATTCGAGGTGCGCGGCTTCCAGATGTCCCATGGGCAGGCATTCTGCGCGGCGCCGGGTGCCGGGGGCAAACGGTTACCCGGCGGGTACCGGGCGCGCGCCCTCCGCTACCCGTCCGTCCCCAGGGACTCTCCGGCCGGTCCGCCCCCGCCCGCCGGTGCCACCACGGCGCCCTGCCAGGACAGGGCCTCCCAGCCGTCGGCCGGGGAGCCCTCCAGGATCACCACGCCGGTGTTCGCCAGCGGGCGGGCCGCGGCGAAGGCGACCTCCACGTTGGCGGCGCGGGCGGCGGTCCACACGCGGATCGCGGCACCGTGACCGACCAGGGCGACGGTCCGGGCGCCGCTCGCGGCGGCCTCGGCGACCACCGCGTCGTACCGGCCCAGGGCCTCGGTGCCGCTCTCCCCGCCGGGCATGCGCAGCGCGGTGTCCCCGGACGCCCACGCGAACGCCGTGCGCAGGTACCGCCGGCCCTGCGGGGTGTGCCCGGGCAGCATCTCCAGGTCTCCGGCGGACAGCTCGCGGATGCCGTCCCGGACGATCACCTCCAGGCCGCGGGCGGCGGCCAGCGGGGCGGCCGTCTGCTGGGTGCGGATGAGCGTGGAGGCGTACAGGGCGTCGATGTCCTCCGCGGCCAGCGCCCCGGGCAGGGCGGCGGCCTGTGCCGCGCCGAGCGCGGTCAGCCCCGGGCCGGGCACCGCCGTGTCCAGCAGGCCCTCGACGTTGGACGGGGTCTGGCCGTGCCGGACGAGGAGCAGGCGCATCCGGGGGTTCACCTCCGCGCGGGCACAAGGAACCGGCCCTTCAGGGTAACCGCACCCCATGAGCCCTGACCTGGACCTGACCGCCCCCGTGGCGTCCGCCGCCCGTGCCCCGCTGCGCCGGGCACTCGATCTCGACGGCCGGCTGTTCGAGGCCGCCGCCGCCTGGCACTGGCCCGGTGCCGAGCGGGTGCTGCCCCGCCTGAGCCGGGCCGCGAACCACGGCGTGCTGTGGTTCGCCACGGCCGCCGCCCTGGGCGCGGCCCGCACCCCCCGCTCCCGCCGGGCGGCGGTGCGCGGGCTGGCCTCGCTCGGCCTGGCCTCGCTGACCATCAACACGCTCGGCAAGCGCTCGGTGCGCCGGGCCCGGCCCGTCCTGGACCCGGTGCCCCTGGTGCGGCAGCTGAAGCGGCAGCCGATCACCACCTCCTTCCCGTCCGGGCACGCGGCCTCGGCGGCGGCCTTCGCGACCGGGGTGGCGCTGGAGTCGCCGGCGTGGGGCGCGGCGGTGGCACCGGTGGCCCTCTCGGTGGCGGCGTCCCGGGTCTACACCGGGGTGCACTTCCCGAGCGACGTGCTGGCCGGGGCGGCGCTCGGGGCGGGCGCCGCCTTCCTGGTGCGGCGGCTGGTGCCGGCCCGCACCCAGGTCCGGCAGTCGGCCCGGACGCGGGCCGAGGTCCCGGCGCTGCCCGAGGGCGAGGGGCTGGTGCTGGTCGCCAACCGGGCCTCGGGCACGGCGGACCGGGTCGGCGCGCTGCACGACGCGCTGCCGCGGGCGGAGATCGTGGAGTGCGCGCCGGAGGAGGTCGGGGACGAGCTGGAGAAGGCGGCGGCCCGGGCGCGGGTGCTCGGGGTGTGCGGCGGCGACGGCACGGTGAACGCGGCGGCCCGGGTGGCGCTGCGGCACGGTCTGCCGCTCGCGGTGCTGCCGGGCGGCACCCTCAACCACTTCGCCTACGACCTGGGCGTGGAGGACGAACGGCTGCTGGCCCGCGCGGTCCGGCACGGCGAGGCGGTCCGGGTGGACGCGGGCCGGTTCGTCGCCGGGGACCAGGAGGGCCTGTTCCTGAACACGCTGAGCCTCGGCGTGTACCCGGAGCTGGTGCGGGCCCGGGACGGCTGGTCGCACCGGATCGGCGGCTGGCCGGCCGGGGTGCTCGGCGCGCTGCGCGTGCTGCGGGCCGGGCGCCATCCGCTGGAGGTGGAGATGGGCGGCGGACCGCGGCCCCTGTGGCTGCTGTTCGTCGGCAACGGCGTCTACCACCGCATGGGGCTCTCCCCGGGCCGCCGGACCGATCTGGCGGACGGGCTGCTGGACGTGCGGGTGGTGCACGGGGGCCGCAGGCCCGCTCTGCGGCTGTTCTCGGCGGCCCTCGCGGGCCCGCTGACCCGGTCGCCTGCGCACTCCGCGGTGCAGGTGAACCGGCTGCGGCTGACCGGCCTCGCCCCGGGCACCCCGCTCGCCTACGACGGCGAGGTCACGTCGGTGTCCGGCGAGGTGAGGCTGGAGAAGCTGCCGGAGGCCCTGACGGTCTACCGCCCGCTGGGCACGACCGGCCGATCCCTTTCCTGACCCATCGTCAGTCCACATGGCGATACCCGGGTCTCATCATTCGGCTGGCGCGCGTACGGTGGGGCCGTACCGGCGGACGGGTCCGGCCCGTCCGCCACGAGGGGTGAAGGGGTACGGCCATGGCGAAGCCACAGGAGACCGCCGTCTACACGCACGGGCACCACGAGTCGGTGCTGCGCTCGCACACCTGGCGGACCGCCGCCAACTCCGCGGCCTATCTGCTCGGCTCCCTGAAGCCCCACATGAGGATCCTGGACATCGGCTGCGGCCCGGGCACCATCACCGCCGACCTGGCGGAACTGGTGCCCGACGGCCATGTCACCGGCGTCGACCGGGCGCCCGGCGTCCTGGAGCGGGCCCGGGCCACCGCGGCGGCCCGGGGGCTGGCCAACGTCGACTTCGCGGTGGCCGACGCGCACGCCCTGGACTTCCCCGACGACACCTTCTGCGTGGTCCACGCCCACCAGGTGCTCCAGCACGTGGGCGACCCGGTGCGGGCGCTGCGCGAGATGGCGCGGGTGACGAGACCGGGCGGGTTCGTCGCCGTACGCGACGCGGACTACGCGGCGATGACCTGGTACCCGGCGGTGCCGGGGCTGGACGACTGGCTGGACCTGTACGAGCGGGTGGCCCGGGCCAACGGCGGCGAGCCCGACGCCGGGCGCCGCCTGAAGGCGTGGGCACTGGCCGCCGGGCTGGCCGACGTCACGGCGACCACCGGCACCTGGACGTTCGCCACCGCCGAGGAGCGGGCCTGGTGGAGCGGCCTGTGGGCGGAGCGCACCCTGGCCTCCGCCTACGCCGACCGGGCGGTCGGAGGCGGCCACGCCACCCCGGAGGGACTGCGGGCGGTGTCCGAGGCGTGGCGGGACTGGGGCCGGCGGGAGGACGGCTGGTTCGCCGTGCTGCACGGCGAGATCCTGTGCCGCAAGCAGGCGCCCTAGTCGCGGGGCAGCAGCGGGCCGAGCGGGCCGAGGTCCAGGTTCAGGTCCTCGGGCCGCAGGCCGTAGCGGTCGCGCAGCTCGGCCATGCGCTCCTCCAGGAGCATGAGGGTGAGCCCGATGCGCTCCTCCTGCTCCTCGGTCAGCTCGCCGGTGTCGAAGCGGCGCACGGCCTGCCGTTCCATGAGCTGGCGCAGCAGTTCCACCACGGTCAGCACCAGTTTCACCAGGTCGCGCTCGACCGTGTCGGGTTCCAGGTCGAGCCGCTTGGGCGCGGTCACACGGCCTCCTCGGGGGGCTCGGAGGACACCAGGGGGTCGAAGGGCGAGGGCACCGCCGCGTTGACGGAACTGATGAGCGCGTTCAGGTCGATGCGGACCAGGTCGACGTCCGCGATCCGCAGGGTGATGTCCCCGGTGATCACGACTCCGCCGGCCAGCAGCCGGTCGAGCAGGTCGACGAGCGCGACCTCGCGCCGTTCGACGACGGTCACGTCGCTTCCCCTCCCGCACTCCCCGTGTCCTGCGCGTCTTCCGCGGTGCCCGCGAAGGAGTAGGCGGCCCACGGGCCGGTCAGCTCCACCCGGACCCCGGGGGCCTCGTCCTTCGTCCGGTCCACCGTTTCCACGAACTCCTCGGAATGGGCCCGGGGGACCAGATAGGCCGCGTTGAGCACGTTCTGCCCGGTCGCTCCGGAGAGCGCGGGATTCTGCGGAGCGTGCAGCCGGACGTCCTCCGCGCGTTCGGCGAGGCGCTCGTGCAGCGAGTGCGCGAATCCCTCGGCCCGCTGCCAGATCTCCTCCCGCGCCCGGCCGCGGGCACGCCGCTGCCGCAGGTAGTCCCGGCCGCTCGCGGGCCGCGCCGGGGCGGCGGACGCCGCCTCGGCAGGCTCGGCGGGTTCGTTCTCGACGAACACCTTCACGCCCCACTCCACCCGGCCGTCGAGCCGGTCGAGCAGGGTCCGGAAGTGGTCCTCGCGAGCCTCGATCATCATGCGTACGGCGCTGTCGTCACGGAAGACGGTGGCGAGCCGCAGCGGCAGCGGGGTGGTGACCGTGGTGAGCGCGCCGACCACGCCCTGGTGCGCCCGGGCGGTCGCGGCGAGCCAGTCCAGGTCCTCCAGATGGGCCTTGAGCGCCTGCTCCCCGAAGTCGGCCTCCGGGACCGTGCTGACCACCGCCACCAGCCCGTGGTGGTGCAGCAGGGCCGCCGGAGCGCCCCCCACGCCCGTCAGCTCGGCCTGCAGCGGTGTCATGAAGGGACGGCAGACGGCGTACACGTACCGCAGTCCGGTCATGGGGCCTCCTTCGGGGCGCGGCCCGCCTCGAGCTCCTCGAGGCGGGCGAGCCGTTCACGCAGCTCGGCGTTCTCCCGGGTCAGCTCGTCCCGGCGGGCCCGGGAGGACAGGGCGGGATCGCTCTCCCACCAGTCGATCCCCATCTCCTTGGCCTTGTCCACCGAGGCGACGATCAGACGCAGCTTGATGGTGAGCAGTTCGATGTCGAGCAGGTTGATCCTGATGTCGCCCGCGATGACGACACCCTTGTCGAGCACCCGTTCGAGAATGTCCGCGAGGTTGGCCCCCGATCCCTGTCCGTACGGCTCGGGCAGGCGGCTCGGGAACGTCATCGACGACTCCCGCGCCCGGCGGACTCGGGTTCCTCTTCCTCGTCCTCCTCGTACTCGTCGTAGGCGCCCTCCTCGTCCTCTTCGGGCTCCTCGTCCTCCTCGGGTTCTCCGTCCTCCTCGTCCTCGTACTCGTCCTCGTAGGGCTCGCCGGCCTCTTCGTCCTCACCGGCCTCTTCGTCCTCGTAGGCCTCGTCGCCCTCCTCGGGCTCCCCGGCCTCCCCCTCGGACGCCTCGGGCTCTTCGGGCTCCCCGGAATCCGAGGACTCCTCGGGCTCCTCGCCCTCCTCGCCTTCCCCGGGCGCCTGCGCCTCGGACTCCCCCTCCTGTTCCTCCTCGGCCACGGCGTCCTCGTGGCTGCGGACCACCTCTCCGTCGCGGATCTCGCCGCGCCAGGCGTCCTCCGCCTCTCCCTTGAGGGTGATGAAGCGGGCGAAGTTCTTCAGGTCCAGCCGGGCCCGGCGGCCCTGCGCCCGCCAGATGTTGCCGGTCTTCTCGAACAGGCCGGTCGGGTAGTACTCCATGACCAGCAGCACCCGGGTGAGGTTCTCCTCCAGCCGGTGGAAGGAGACCACGCCCTTGGTGGTGCCCTTGGCACCCTCCGACGTCCACTGGATGCGGTAGTCGGGTATCTGCTCGGTCGTGTGCGCCTTCCAGCTGCGCGACGACCAGAAGATCTTCGCCTGCCAGTCGGAGTGGGTGTCGTCGGAGCGGCTCGCGCTCTTGACGCCCTTCGCGAAGGTGCTGAAGCTCTGGTACTGCGTCCACTGGTCGTACGCGGTGCGCAGCGGCACGCCCACGTCGACGGACTCCATGATGACGGTGGGCTTCCTGCCCGCGCCGCCCTTCTTGCCCTTGCCGCCCCCCAGGTTCCTGACCGCGTCCATCACGTTCTCCTTGGCGCGGGAGGCGCCCACCTCCAGTGCGGAGCGCAGCGGGCCCTTGCCCTCGGCCAGCTTGCGGCCGCCTTCCAGCGCCAGCTTGGCGAAGCCCGGGCTGTTTCCCTCGGCGATGTCGTTGAGCCGCACGGTCGTCTCGCCGAGCTTGCGGCCGACGCCGCTCAGCAGCCGCTCGGCCTGTGCGGTCAGATAGGCGCGGGCCTCCTCCTTGAGCCGGTCGGCGGCCTCGCTGTGGGCGAGGTCGGCGAGCGGGCCCGGCGTGTTGCCGCCGGCGGCCCGGGAGGCCGTGTCACGGAGGGTCTCGGTCATCGCTCATCGCCGCCCTTCGACTGCCGGGAGGCGGCGCCGCGGGCCGTCCCACCGGCCGCGGACGCCCGCTTCGCCGCCGACCTCCCGGCCGCGCCCGTCTTCCTGCCCGCTCCCTTGCCCGTGGCGGACAGCGGCTTTCCTGCGGCCTTCCGGCCGGGAGCCTTCTTCTCGGGGGCCTTCCGCTCGGAAGTCCTCTTCTGCGGGGCCTTCTCCCCGGCGGTCTTCCCGCCGTCGTCCCGGGGTGCCCCGTTCCGGGCCCGGCCCTTCGTGCCGGCCTCCTCGTCCTCGTCCCCGCCGGCTTCCGCGCCCTCGTCCGGCTCCTCGTCCGAGCCGCCGGGCACCGCGCCCGACAGCTCGTCGTGCACCCGGTCGGTGCGGCTGCGCAGCCGGTCGGCGAGCGAACTCATCTGCCGTTCGACCATCGCGCCGGTGGCGGCCTTGCCGACACCCCGCAGGTCCTGGCGCAGCTGGTCCCCGATCTCCTTGAACTGGGGGTTGCTCTTCAGCTGCTGGTTCGCCAGTTCCGCGAGCATCTTCGGACTGAGGTTCAGCTTCTTGCCGGCCACCAGGGAGCCGACCGCGAGCGCCATCTTCAGCTTCTTGGTGCGGCCGAGCAGATATCCGGCCCCTACGGCGAGGCCCAGTGCCGTTCGGTTCATCGTCCCGTCCCGTTGCCTGTCGTGTCGCCGGAGTGCGAGGCGGTCTCCAGCCGGTCGAGCAGTTCGTCCTCGCGCCGGTCGAACTCCTCCTCGGTGATCTCCCCCGCCTCCAGTTGCTCTTCGAGGCGGGCGAGTTCGGCCCGTACGGTGGCGGGGTCGTAGTAGATCCGCTCCGCCTCCTGGAGCACCTGCCTGATGGCCCACGCGCCGCCGCGCACGGGCGCGAACGGCAGCATCAGCACTTCGCCGATCAGTCCCATGGTGTTCTCCTTCCGTCCGGGCCGTGCGACACCGGGGCGCTACCGCGCGCCGGTGTCCGCGCCCGCCGTGCTGCCGGCGGGCTGGGCCGGGCCCGGCTCGACGAAGCTGTACGGCGGCAGCGGCCCGTTGATCCGCAGGTCGAGGTGGGGGTGGCCCTCGCGGACCTCCTCCACGGCGGCCAGGAAGCGCTCGGCCGAGTCCCGGGGCACGAGGTAGGACACGTTCAGCAGCCAGCCGGTGGACTCGGGGCCCACGCTGACCGCGGCGGCGGCCGGTGCCAGCAGGTCGCGCACCTCGCCGGCGTCCTCGGCCTCCTTGCCCTTGACGAGCGCGGCGACCAGCTCGCCGAGGCGGATCTTGTCGTCGTAGCTGCCGCCGCCGGAGCGGCGGTTGGCCTCGGCGAGGGCGCGTGCCTCGGCGTTCTCGGCCATCACCAGGTGCAGCACGGCCTCCTCGACGTGGGTGGCCTTGACGTTGTACTCGACCTTGCCGTCCAGCTCCCGCAGCCGCTCCGCGTAGTGGTCCGCACGCTCGGTGAGCACCTGGACGACCGCGTCGTCGTCCGTGGCGACGCTGCCGAACCGCATGGGCAGCACACAGCCGCCGGCCCCGGCCTCGGCGAGCACGTTCTGGTGGGCGAGCAGGTCCCGGCGCTTGGGGCGCAGGTCCTCGGGGGCCTCGCTGACCACGGCGGCCAGGTCACCGGCCGTGAGGACGCGCACCGTCCGGGGCGGCTCGCCCACGCCGGTCATGCCCTCGGGCAGCGCCGGGTGCGACCGGGCGGTGATCCCGTAGACGTAGGTGCTCACTCCTGCTCCTCCTTACGACGCGCCGGGGCCTTGCGGGCGCGCGGCCGGGACTCGGTCTCCCCTTCCTGACGGGCCTGGTTGAAGGCGTCGGATATGGTCTGGGCGGCACCGGACAGCGCGCCCTTGGACTTGCCCCGGGCGCCCTTCTCGGTGATCTCGCCGACGACCTCGGGCAGGCCGGGGCTCTTGCGCGGCCCCGACTCCAGGTCGAGGCGGTTGCACGCCTCGGCGAAGCGCAGGTAGGTGTCGACGCTGGCCACGACGACCCGGACGTCGATCTTCAGGATCTCGATACCGACCAGGGAGACGCGGACGAACGCGTCGATCACCAGTCCCCGGTCGAGGACGAGCTCGAGCACGTCGTAGAGGCCGCTGCTGCCGCCTCCGCCTCCGCTCTGCTGTGCCGGAACAACAGTCATGCCGGCGATTCCTCCTCGTGCCTAGTAGGTGCACGGACTGCGCGGTCGGGACGCGCGGGCGGGCTCAGCGTCCGCCGCGCGCGTCGGCCCTGCCGCGTTCGTAACGGCGGACGCGCCGGTACCCGGTCAGCTGCCCCTCGGGGTCCAGCTCGACCTGGTAGCTCGCCATCAGGCTCATGGTGTCGGGCACCCGGGCCAGCTCCAGCACCTCGACTTCGATGGACCAGCCGTCCTCGGTCTGCTCGAAGGAGGAGACGTTCTCGGGGACGAGCCCGGTGAGTTCGGTGAGCTGGGTGCGCGCCTCGCGCAGCACCTCCATGGGGGTCGGCCGGCGGCCGCCCGCCTCGTTCCGCGCGTTGTCCTGTGCGTTGTCGTGCGTGTCGGGTGAATCCTGGGATTCTCGTGAACTTTGTGTCTCTGGTGTGCTGTTTGTGTTCGACATGGCCACCTCTCCCCTGCGTGTGGCCGCTCCTCCCTTGGCCAAACCTCGGGAGCGCATGTCATCGGGGCGGCGCCGGGCCGGCCCGAGGGAGCGGCCCCGCCGCGGCGGCTCGGCCCGCGGTTCGGCGAGGGTCCAGCGGCGGGCGTCGAGCGCGGGATCGTCCACCTGCTTCCAGGCTAGGGGCACCGCGACCGGAGCGCCCGGGCGGGCGCGGACGGTGTACGGGGCGGCGGCGGTCCGGGCGTAGGCGTTGCGCTGGGCGTCCGGGCAGGGGCGGCCCGCGCCGTCCCCGGTGCGGGCGGCCGTGGTGAGCCGGTCCGGGCGCCGGGCGGCGGCCTGCGAAGCGACGCCCCGGGCGCACCGCGGCACCTCGCCGGTGCCGCCGCGGCCGTCCGTCAGCGGCTCCCGCAGCCATCCGGCGGCCTCGCGGACGGCCGCGAAGTCGTCGTCCTGGGGGATCGGGGCCGAGGACCAGCCGGTCCGCGCGGTGCGGGCCGCCCTCCTGACGCGGGCCCGGTCCGCGAGGTACAGCAGGGTCGCGGTGTCGTCGCAGACCACGTGGCTGACCGTGCCGCCCTTCTTGGCGTCCTCGGCTCGGGCGATCCGGTCCGGGTGGTGCCCGGGGGCGTTCCGCTGCGGGAACCGCTCGCCGTCCAGGCCGTCCGGACACCGCTCCGGCATCAGCGGACGGCCCCGCCGGTGCGGCAGCGGATACGGCGCGACGCACCGGCAGTGGTCGGCGAGGTCGCCCCCGGTGTACTCGGGCGCGCCGGCGCGGCCGGGGAAGAGGACTTCCCCGGCCGCTGGATCCGCACCGTCCGCCGGACCGCCCGGGTCGCCCGCGCGGCGCCGTGGCTCATCGCACGACCGCCTCCTCGACCAGCAGCCGGGCCGCCGCCGCGATGCCCACCGAGTCGATGCCGGCCGCGTGCAGCTGCTCGTCGGGCGCGGCCGAGCCCGGCATGGTGCGCACCGCCAGCCGGACCAGGCGGGGCACCGGCCGGCCGTCGCCGAACACCTCCGCGACGGCGTCCCCGAGGCCGCCCTCCGGGTGGTGGTCCTCCACCGTGAGCAGGCAGCCGGTCTCCTCGGCGGCGCGGTGCAGGGTGTCCGCGTCGACGGGCTTGACCGAGTACAGGTCGATCACCCGCACGTCGATGCCCTCCTCGGCGAGCCGGTCGGCGGCCGTCAGCGCCTCGGGCACGGTCACCCCGGCCGCGACGATCGTCAGCCGGTCGTTCCCGCCGGAGCGCAGCGTCTTGCTGCCGCCGACGGGGAACTCCTCGTCCGGGCCGTAGAGCACCGGGGTCTTGCCGCGGGAGGTGCGCAGATAGCGGATGCCGTCCAGTGCGGCCATCCCCGCGACGAGCCGGGCCGTCTGGTTGGCGTCGCACGGGTAGAGCACCGTGGAGCCGTACACGGACCGGAACATCGCCAGGTCCTCCAGGCCCATCTGCGAGGGTCCGTCCTGGCCGATGGCGACACCGGCGTGCGAGCCGACCAGGTTGATCCCGGAGCCGCTGATGGACGCCATGCGCACGAAGTCGTGGGCGCGGGTGAGGAACGCGGCGAAGGTGGCGGCGTAGGGCACCCAGCCGCGCGCGGCCATGCCGACGGCGGTCGCGACGAGCTGCTGCTCGGCGATGTAGCACTCGAAGTAGCGGTCGGGGTGTTCCTTGGCGAACTCCTCGGTGCGGGTGGAGTCGCCGACCTCGCCGTCCAGGGCGACGACGTCGCCGCGCGCGGTGCCGAGCGCGGCGAGGGCCTTGCCGAAGGCGTCCCGGGTGGCGGCCTCCTCGCCCACCTCGAAGCGCGGCAGCCGGACCGCCTCGGTGGTGAGGGAGCGCAGGGCGGCGGCGACCTGCGGCTCGCTGACCCGGATCCGCAGATCACGCTGCCCGCCGAGTTCGGCGATGGCCTCCTCGGCCTCGGGCAGCGGCTTGCCGTGCAGTCCCTCGCGGTCCTCCACGGCGGCGACGCCCTTGCCCTTGAGGGTGCGGGCGAGGATCACGGTGGGCTGCCCGGCGGTGGACAGCGCCTCGCCGTACGCCCGGTCGATCTTGTCGACGTCGTGCCCGTCGATCTCGATGGTGTGCCAGCCGAAGGCCTGGAAGCGGCGGGCGTAGGCGTCCAGGTCGTGGCCGTGCCGGGTGGGGCCGCGCTGGCCGAGCCGGTTGACGTCCACGATGGCGACGAGGTTGTCCAGGTTCTCGTGGCCCGCGTGTTCGGCGGCCTCCCACACCGAGCCCTCCGCCAGCTCGCTGTCACCGCACAGCACCCACACCCGGTAGCCGGTGCGGTCCAGCCGCTTCCCGGCGAGGGCGATGCCGACGCCGACCGGCAGGCCCTGGCCGAGCGAGCCGGTGGCCGTCTCCACCCAGGGCAGCCGGCGGGGCGTGGGGTGGCCCTCCAGCCGGCTGCCGAGCTTGCGGAAGGTCACCAGTTCGCCGTCCTCGATGGCGCCGGCCGCCTTGTACGCGGCGTACAGCAGCGGGGAGGCGTGGCCCTTGGACAGGACGAAACGGTCGTTGGCGGGGTGTTCGGGACGCTCGAAGTCGTAGCGGAGGTGGTTGGCGAGCAGGACGGCCACCAGGTCGGCGGCGGACATCGAGGACGTGGGGTGTCCCGATCCGGCGGCGGCGGACGCCCGCACGCTGTCCACGCGCAACTGCTGGCCGAGTTCGGCGAGTTCGTCGGTGTTCATGAGTCTCCTAGGTCTCCTTGCGGGTCGGTTCGGGGGCTGCTCGCAGACCCCCTCGTGCTCGGTTCGGGGGCGGGGTGGCCGTCCGGCCGGATCCCGCGGCTCCCGTGGGTCATGGGCTCCTCTTCCCCGGCGCCCTCCGCCCGTTCGTGTTCCCCGGGTCCGCCGTGTCCCTCGTGCGGGCCGGGTCCGCCCGGGTGCCCCGGCGGTCCGGGCGCCGCCGCCTCCAGCGGCGCGGGCCGGGACCCGCCGAGGCCCAACTGGACGCCCTGGCGAGGGAGTACGGCGTCCAGCAGCCAGTCGGCGGCGACCCGGACGCGGTTGCCGGGCAGGGCGGCGAGGTGGTGGCCGCGGGTCACCGCGCCCGCCGTCAGCCCGGACAGCGGGATGCCGAGCGGGTCGGCGGCGGCCCGGGCCCCGCCGAGGTCGACGGCGAGGCCGGTGCGGTGGTGGCGGTACGCGCGCCGGCGCCGCCCGAGCCCGAGCGAGGCGGCCACGTTCTCCCCGGCCACCCGGCCCTGCCGCCAGGCGTGCCGGGCCGTCAGCGGCGTGAACTCCCCGGGTCCGTCCGGGTCGGGCACGGCGGCGGTGTCCCCGCAGGCGAACACCTCGGGCCGGCCGGGCAGCCGCAGATACCGGTCCACCATCAGCCGCCCGCGTATCCGCGGCTGCCCGAGGTCCTCCACCAGCGGACCGGGCCGTGTCCCCACGCACCACACCAGGGTCCGGGACGCGAGGAACTCGCCGTCGCCGAGCAGCACCCCGTCCCGGGTGGCCTCCCGTACCGAGGTGCCGGTCCGCACCTCTACCCCGCGGGCCCGCAGCACCCGCTCGGCCCTGCGGGACAGCCGCTCGTCCAGCTCCGGCAGCACGCGCGGTGCCACGTCGAGCAGGATCCAGCGGGGGCGCAGCCCGGCCGGCAGCGGGGTGCGGCGGGCCAGCCGGTCGGTGAGCAGTTGGGTCTGTGCCGCCACCTCGGTGCCGGTGTACCCGGCCCCGGCGACGACGAACGTGCACCGGGCGGCGGCCGCCCCGGGGTCGTCGCCGGCGGCGAGTTCCACCTGCCGGGTGACGTGGTCGCGCAGGTACAGCGCCTCGGGCGGTCCCCGGAAGCCGTGCGCGTGCTCGGCGACGCCGGGGACCGGCGGCGGCTCGCCCGCGCTGCCGACGGCCAGCACCAGCCGCTCGTAGCCGAGCCGGCCCGCGCCGCCCTCGGGGTCGTGGTAGTGCACGGTGCACCCGTCCAGGTCGACGCGCTCCGCCTCGCCGAGGACCAGCCGCACCCCGCGCAGCGTGCCGGGCAGCGACACGGTGACCCTGCGGGCCTCCAGGACGCCGGCGGCGACCTGGGGCAGCAGCGGCAGGTACAGGAAGTGGTCGGTGGGGTTGAGCAGCGTGATGTCGGCGCGGTCCCGGGTGAGCCGGGCCAGGGTGCGGGCGGCCCGGTACCCGGCGAAACCGGCGCCGACGATCACGACGCGAGGTCGGCTCACGGTGCGCCTCCGGCGGTGTGGCTCGTACGAGGTCTTCCGCGTAACCGGGGCCGGGTCCCCCAAACGCCGGGCCGGTCACCGTTGCGCCGGCCGGAGCAGGGGCAGGGAGTGCGCCCCGGGGCGCCCGTGCGCCGGCCGGAGCCCCGGACGCGCGGCGTCGCGCGCCCCGGCGGCGGCGTTTCGCGCCGGCGCCCCCGGTTACCCGGGGCCGGTCCGGGCCACACCTCACGGGTCCCCCCGCGACCGGCGCGGACCGCACCAGGACCGGCACAGCGACGCGGAGGTTTCGCCCATGCCCGAGTACGGCTATTTCCTGGCGGCCGAGGAACACGACCCCGCGGCCCTCGTCGAGCAGGCCCGGATGGCCGAGCAGGCCGGGTTCCAGGCGCTGTGGATCTCCGACCACTACCACCCGTGGAACGACGCGCAGGGGCAGAGCGCGTTCGTGTGGTCGGTGATCGGGGCGCTGTCCCAGGCGGTTTCGCTGCCCATCGAGACGGCCGTGACCTGCCCGACCGTGCGGATCCACCCGGCGGTGCTGGCCCAGGCCGCGGCGACCAGCGCGGTGATGACCGAGGGCCGTTTCCGGCTCGGCGTCGGCACCGGCGAGGCGCTGAACGAGCACATCCTCGGCGACCGCTGGCCCCCGGCGCGGGTGCGGCTGGAGATGCTGGAGGAGGCCGTCGGGGTGATGCGCCGGCTGTTCACCGGCGAGGAGGTCAGCCACCACGGAAAGCACTACACGGTGGAGAACGCCCGCCTCTACACCGTCCCGGACGAGCCCGTCCCGATCGACGTCTCGGCTTTCGGCCCGAAGGCGATCGAGCTGGCCTCCCGGGTCGGCGACGGCTACATCACGATGATGCCGGACGAGGAAATGGTCGCCCGGTTCCGCGACGGCGGCGGCGGCACGAAGCCGGTGAGCGGCGGCACGAAGGTGTGCTACGGCACCGACCGGGACGCGTGCGTCCGCACCGTGCACCGGCTCTGGTACAACGAGCTGCTGCCCGGCGAGATGGGGCAGGTGCTGCCCTCGCCCCGGCACTTCGAGCAGCTGCACGAGCTGGTCACCGAGGCCATGGTGCGGGAGAAGGTCGTGTGCGGGGACGACGTCGAGCAGCACGTCGGCACCTTGCGGGCGTTCGCCGACGCCGGGTTCGACCGGGTCTATGTGAATCAGATCGGGCCGGACCAGCGGGGCTTCTTCGACTTCTACCGGACGAAGGTGCTGCCCCGGCTGACCGGATGAGCCCGGATGAGCGGTGGGCCGGGCGGGCCCCGCCGTCAGGACCGGTGGTGCGGGGCGTCCGGCGGGGTCTGGGGCATCGGGGGGTAGGGCATGCCGAGGCCCGACGGCGGGGCACCGGGGGCGGTGCCGCCGATCACGCGGCGCGCCGGGGTGTGGTGGCCATGGGCCGCGCCGCGCAGGAAGTACGCCGCCGCGCCGAGCAGTGCCGCCGTGATCAGGGCCGCGGCCCAGCCGGGCAGGCCGGACGCCAGGGCCAGGCCCACCGCGAGGGCCACCGCGCCGCCCGCGTACAGGGCGAGGGCGCCCGAGGCGGCGTAGAGCATGGCGGTGCGGCGCTGCTTGCGGGACTGCTCGCGCAGTTCGTCGCGTACCGTCTCGCGTGCCACCTGGGCCAGTTCCTCGACCAGGTGCCGGTCCAGATGATGTTCCAGGTGCTCCGAACGGTTCATACCGTGCGGGTACCCGTCCCCCACTGTGCGTAACGCGGAGGCCGTGCGCACCGCGGCCGGCCCCAACTAGGCTCGTCCGCATGGAGATTCTGGGCGCTTCGCTGCGCATCTGCGTCGACGACCTCGACACCGCCGTCCCCTTCTACGAGCGGCTGACGGGCGCCGGCGCGCAACGCTTCACCCGCGGCGGGGTCGAGGTCGCCGCGGTCGGCTCGTTCCTGCTGATGAGCGGGCCGGAGGAGGAGCTGGAGATCCTGCGCAAGGTCGCGGCGACGATCGCGGTCAAGGACGTGGACGAGGCCCACCGGCTGCTGACGGAGCTGGGCGGGCGGGTCGTCGCGGGGCCGGTGCCGACCCCGGGGGGCCGCAATCTGCTGGCGGTGCACCCGGACGGGTCGGTCTTCGAGTACGTGGACCAGCGCGGCTGAACCGGTCAGCCGCGCATCTCGGTGGTCAGGGCCCAGCGCTCGTGGTCGCGCCAGGCACCGTCGACGTGGATCATGGCGGGCGAGAAGCCCTCCAGGCGGAACCCGGCGCCCCGGGCGAGGGCGATGGAGGCGGCGTTGCCCGGCTGGACGTTGATCTCCAGCCGGTGCAGGCCCAGCGGGCCGAACGCGTACCCGATGACCAGGTCCAGCCCTTCGCGCATCAGGCCCCGCCCGGCCGCGTGCGCGAAGGCGCCGTAGCCGAGGGCGCCGCACCGGAAGCCGCCCCGCACGATGTTGTTGATGTTGATGAACCCGGCGATGTCCCCGCTGTCCCGCTCGCACACGAGGAAGCCGGCCCGGGCCGGGTCGTCGATCAGCCGGCCGGCGTAGTCGGCGTACGCCTCGTCGGTGTCCGGCGGAAACAGCCAGGGCCGGTGCAGGTCCTTGCTCTGGCGGGCCCGGGCGGTGAACTCGGGGCCGTCCTCGAGGGTGAAGGGGCGGATGGCGACGCGGGGGCCTTCGGCGAGGTACCGGGACGGGTGGTGCGGCATCCGCCCAGCGTACGACGTCAGCGCAGGGCCGGCTCGTCCAGGGTGAGCGTGCCCGCCTCCGCGTCGAGTACGGCGGCCACCCCGAAGGGCACCGTCAACGCCCCTTCGCAGTGCCCGAATCCGAAGTCCTGCGCGACCGGTACCCCGAGTCCGCCGAGCCGGTCGGCGAACAGGTCCCGCAGCTCCTCCCGGCCGGCGCAGTCCTCCCAGGAGCCGAGCAGCACCCCGCGCACCCCGTCCAGCAGGCCGGCCCGCAGGAGTTGGGTGAGGTACCGGTCCAGCCGGTAGGCCGGCTCGCCGACGTCCTCCAGGCAGAGCAGCCCCCCGCGCGCCGAGGGCCGGGCGCCCGGGGTGCCGGCCTCCGCGGCGAGCAGGCACAGGCAGCCGCCGACGGTGACGCCACGGGCCCGGCCGGGCACGAGGGCGGTGCCGCCGGAGACGAGGGTGCGGACGGTCTCGGGTGCGAACAGCGTGGCCCGCAGGTGCTCCTGGGCGCGCTGGTTCTTGACGAAGTCGGCTCCGGCCGCCACCGGCCCGTACAGCGTGGCGAGCCCCAGCCGGGTGGCGATGGCCTCGTGCACCGCGGTGACGTCGCTGAAGCCGATGAACAGCTTGGGTCCGGCCGCGCGCAGCGCGTCCCAGTCGAGCAGGTCCAGCATGCGCTGGGCGCCGTAGCCGCCGCGGGCGCACAGCACCGCGTCCACGGCGGGGTCGCACCAGGCGTTCTGGAAGTCGGCGGCGCGGTCGGCGTCGGTGCCGGCCAGATAGCCGAGCCCGGGGTGCCGGTCCAGGACGTGCGGGGCGGCCACCGGGTCGAGGTCCCAGCCGCGCAGCACGTCCAGGCCCGCCTGGAGCCGTTCCTCGGGCACCGGGCCGCTGGTGGCGACGACGGCGACCCGGGCGCCGGGGGCCAGCCGGCGCGGCCGGACGAGTTCCTTCACGGGGTCAGCTCCACCTTCGGGGCCGGCGGTTCCGGGTCCAGCCCGAACACCTGGGTGTACAGGGACAGTTCCGCCTCCAGCGCGCGGATCACGGTCTCGGCGCGGCGGAATCCGTGGCCCTCGCCCTCGAAGGCGAGGTAGGCGTGCGGCACGCCCCGGCCGGCGGTCCGGGCGAGGAAGCGCTCGCACTGGGCGGGCGGGCAGATGACGTCGTCCAGGCCCTGGAGCAGCAGGAAGGGCACGGTGAGCCGGTCGGCGTGGGTGATCGGGGAGCGTTCGGCGTACCGGGCGGGCACCTCGGCGAGCGGGCCGATCAGCGACTCCGGGTAACGGGACTCGAAGTCGTGGGTCCCGCCGGGGCCCCAGGTGGTGAGGTCGAGCACCGGGTAGGCGATGGTGCCGCAGGCGTAGACGTCGGTGGTGGCCAGGGAGGCGGCGGCGGTCCAGCCGCCGGCGCTGCCGCCCCGGATCGCCAGCCGGGCGGGGTCGGCGGCGCCCTCGGCGGCGAGCGCGCGGGCGACGGCCGCGCAGTCCTCGACGTCGACGACGCCCCACCGGCCGCGCAGCCGCTCGCGGTAGGCCCGGCCGTAGCCGGTGGAGCCGCCGTAGTCCACCTCGGCGACGCCGATGCCCCGGGAGGTGAAGTAGGCGACGGCCAGGTCCAGGACGAGCGGGGTCCGGCTGGTGGGCCCGCCGTGCGCCCAGATCACGTACGGCGGGCGGGTGCCGTCGGGCGCGGTCCGCGCGGGGTGGTGCGGCGGGTACAGATGGGCGTGCACCTCGCGGCCGTCGGGCCCGGGGAAGGTGCGCACCTCGGGCCGCGGGTAGTAGGCGGGGTCGACGGGATCGCGGTGGCGGGCGCCGACCACGCGGGCACGGCCGGTGACCGTGTCCAGTTCGACCACCTCGTACCCGGTGTGCGGGCCGGCGGCGACGGTGACGACGCGCTGGCCGTGCACGGCGAGGGTGGGGGCGCACTCGGTCCACGGCCCGGCGGCGTCCACGATCTCGCCGGACTCCGGGTCCAGTATCCCGAGCCGGGCCGGTCCGCGTCCGTGCACGACCGCCAGCAGGCCGTTGTCCAGCGGGGCGAACCAGCGCGCCCCGAGCTGCCAGAGGGGGCCGCCGAACTCCTCCTCCCGGTCGCACAGCGGGGTGCCGTCGCGGTAGAGGTGCCACCAGCCGCCGCGGTCGCTCGCGTACAGCAGGGCGCCGTCCGGCGCCCACTCGGCCTGGCAGACGGCCTCGTCCGGGCCCCCGGCGACCGTGCGGACGCCGGTCAGCCGGCCGTCGTCGCGCACGTCGGCGACCAGCAGTTCGGTGCCGTCCCACGGCATCCGCGGATGGTCCCAGCCGAGCCAGGCGGCCCGCCGGCCGTCGGGCGAGAGCCGGGCGCCGGTGACGAACCGGTGCCGGGAGGCGGTGAGTTCGCGGACGGCGGCCCGGTCGGTGGCGGCCGAGCCGTCCAGCGGTACGGCGGCCAGGACCCGCCGCACGTCGTCCGGGCCGTCCCCGGTGAACTCCTCCAGTACGCACCACACCTCGCCGCGGGCGGCGTCCACGCGGGGCTCGGCCCAGCGCAGGCCGCCGCCCGCCGGGGACAGGGGGGTGAGCGGGACGGGTTCGCCGCCGGGCTCGTACCGGTACAGCCGCTGGTCGGCGAAGTGCGCGAACACGATCAGCGGCCGGCCGCCGGCCACGACCCCGGTCCAGGGCCGGCCGCCGTACTCGATGACCCGGCTGCGGACGTTCCACGGCGCGGGCAGCACGGTCTCCTCGGCGCCGTCGGCGCGCCGCCGGACCAGGGTCCGCCGGCCGCCCTCGGCCGGCCGGGGCTCGGTCCACCAGATCTCGTCGCCGACGTACGCGACCCAGTCGGGGCGGCCGTCGTGCGCGGCGGCGAGCGCGGCGGTGACGGGCGACGGCCAGGATCCGTACGGCGCGGTGCGCGTCTGCTCCCCCATCGCCTACGCCGTCCTCAGGAAGCGGTCCAGGACACGGACCCCGAAGTGCAGCGCCTCGACCGGCACCCGCTCGTCCACGCCGTGGAACAGCGCCTGGTAGTCGAGGTCGGCGGGCAGCTTCAGCGGGGCGAAGCCGTAGCCGGTGATGCCGAGCCGGGAGAACTGCTTGGCGTCCGTGCCGCCGGCCATGCAGTACGGCACCACGTGCCCGCCGGGGGCGAACTCCTCGACGGCGGCCCGCATGCGCGCGAACAGCGGGGTGTCCACCGGTGCCTGGAGGGCCACTTCGTGGTGGACGAACTCCCAGTGCACGTCGGGGCCGGTGAGCCGGTCCAACGTGGCGGCGAACTCCTCCTCGGTGCCGGGCAGATAGCGCCCGTCGACGTAGGCGACCGCCTCTCCGGGGATGACGTTGAGCTTGTAACCGGCTTCCAGCATGGTCGGGTTGGCGCTGTTGCGGACGGTCGCCTCGACCAGCCGGGCGGCCGGGCCGAGCTTCTCCAGCAGCCGGTCCACGTCGGCGCGGCCGGCGTCGATGCCGTACAGCGCGGCGAGCGCGTCCAGGGCGGCCCGGACGGTGGGGGTGGGCCGCAGCGGCCACTCGTGCTCACCGATGCGGGTGACGGCGGCGGCCAGCCGGGTCACCGCGTTCTCCCGGTTCACCTTGGAGCCGTGTCCGGCCCGGCCGTGCGCCGTGAGTTTCAGCCAGGCGGTGCCCCGCTCCCCCGCCGCGACGGGGTAGATCTCCCGGCCGGTGCCGTCGTGGAAGGTGAAGCCGCCCGACTCGCCGACGGCCTCCGTGCAGCCCTCGAAGAGTTCGGGGTGCCGGCCGGCGAGGAATCCGGAGCCGTCCTCGGCGCTGGCCTCCTCGTCGGCGGTGAAGGCGATCACCAGGTCGCGGCGGGGCCGTACGCCCTGCCGGGCCCAGGAGCGGACCACCGCGAGGATCATCGCGTCCATGTTCTTCATGTCGACGGCGCCCCGCCCCCACACCACCCCGTCGCGGACCTCCCCGGAGAACGGGGGCACGCTCCAGTCGGCGGCCTCGGCGGGTACGACGTCGAGGTGCCCGTGGACGAGCAGCGCGTCGGCGGACGGGTCGGTGCCCTCGATCCTGGCCACCACGTTGGTGCGGCCCGGGGTGCGCTCCAGCAGCAGGGGTTCCAGGCCCGCCCCGGCCAGCCGTTCGGCGGCGTACTCGGCGGCCGGCCGCTCCCGGCACTCCCCGTCGCCCCGGTTGGTGGTGTCGACGCGGATCAGGCCGGAGGTGAACTCCACGACCTCGTCGAGTGCCTGCGGGTCAGCCATACTGCTCCTCCACGGCGGCGGAGGCGATCGTGGTGACCGCCTTGAACGTCCTGATGCCCTCGTACATCGTGGCGCTGGTGTACGCCACCTTCCGCTCGCCGGTCCGCGCCACGCCGGGGACGACGGTGGCGGCCTGGGCGAGGTGCTCGGCGTCGAACTCGACGGCCACCGTGAAGGGCCCGGCGTGCGCGGGCGGATGACGGACCGCCAGCGAGGCGGCCTCCTTGGCCGCCGCCCGGATGTCGGCGGCGGTCCGGGCCGGGGTGCGGCACACCGCCGCGTACCGCGACACGTGGTCCTTCACCGCCACCTTCCGTGCCTCGGGCGCGTAGCCGAGGGCGTCCTCGCAGGCCACGTCGTCGCCGGTGACGAGGACGACCGGGACGCCGTACTCGGCGGCGACGCGGGCGTTGAGCAGACCCTCGCTGGCGCGGACGCCGTTCAGCCACACCCCGGTGATCTGGTTGGCGAGGTAGGTGTGGGCGAGGACGCCCTCCGCCCCGGCACCGGCGTGGTAGCCGACGAAGGCGATGCCGTCGACGTCGCCGTGCTGGACGCCCTCGACCATGGACAGCGCCTTGTGCCGGCCGGTGAGCATCTCCACGCGCTCGTCGAGCCGTTCCAGCAGCAGGTTGCGCATGGTCCAGTGGGCCTCGTTGACCAGCACCTCGTCGGCGCCGCCGTCGAAGAAGCCCTCGGCGGCGGCATTCACGTCCGAGGTGAACAGCGACCGGCACCGTTCCCACTGCGGCGTCCCCGGCAGCACGTCGGCGGGCCAGGTGACCCCGGTGGCGCCCTCCATGTCGGCGCTGATGAGGATCTTCATGCCGTGTCACGTTACGCGCCGGACCGCCCCCTGACCACGACCCCGGCGGGCCCGTCAGCCCCTCGCGAGGACGAACCAGCGGGCCGGCAGGTCGATGCGGGTGCCGTCGGGCAGGTATTCGGTCTGCGGCACCGCGGTCTCGCCGTCGGCCAGCACGGTGAGGCCGGCCCCGGCGAGCAGGCGGGGGATCTCGTCGTCGGGGGCGGCGGCGGGCTTGAGCCCGTGGTGGAAGACGCGGCGCAGCTTGGGCGGCGGCCCGGCCGGTCCGGCGGCGGCGCGGCCGAGGACATCCCGGGAGGCCGAGGTCAGCTCGACCACGAAGGCGCGGCCCTCGGTCCCGATGATCTCGGCGACGGCGGCGGCCACGGCCGGGCGCGCGGCCGGTTCGCTCTGGTGGATGACGGCCCGCATGTAGACGTGGCTGTCGCCGAGCCGCCGGTGCAGGGCGCGGACGCCGTCGGTGTCGGTGAGGTCGAGCTGCCGGAACTCGACGGGGGCGTCGCCCGCGGCGCGGCGGGCGTGGTCGACGGCCGCGTGCGAGAGGTCGACGCCGACGGCGCGGGCGAACCGGGTGGCCAGGTAGCGGGTCTGGGTGCCGTTGCCGCAGCCGAGGTCGACGATCGTCCGGTCCGGGTCCGCGTGCCGTAGCAGCAGGTCGCTGTGCGGGGCGGCGCTCAGCGAGGGGTCGGAGTCCCATATCGCCTCCCCCCGGACGTCGGAGGTCTCGCTCCAGTAGCTCTCCCACGCGTCGCGATAGGTGTCCGAGATGTTCATGCGGTCTCCCCACGGGTCGGTTCCGTGATCGGGATATCGCGGTGGACCGGCGCGGGGCAAGGGCCGCGCGGCGGCCATTGCGTCAGGGGCGGGCTCGGTGGGTCAGCGGCCGGCGGTGAGGGCCTGTTCGAACCAGACGGTCTTGCGGTGCCCGGTGGCGCTGGCGCCCCACTCCCGGGCGAGCCGGCTGACCACGCGCAGCCCGCGGCCGGTCTCGTCGTCGGGGCCGGTGCTCAGCAGGGCGGGCAGGGCGGGTTCCTCGTCGGTGACCTCGAACAGCAGCGCGTCGGTGCGCACGATCCGCAGGCCGATCCGGTCGCCCCCGGCGTGCAGGACGGCGTTGGTGACGACCTCGCTGACCAGCAGTTCGGCGGTCTGAACGGCCCCCGGCAGGCCCCAGTCCCGCAGTTGTTCGCGCACCAGGCGGCGGGCCCGCCCCACCTCGCGCGGTGCGGCGTCGAGCCGCCACTCGGCGACGTGGTCGTCACCGATGCCGTTGAGGCGCGCCATGAGCAGGGCGACGTCGTCCTTGCGTCCGCCGTGGGTGTTCAGTGCCCGGATGATGGTGTCGCAGGCGTCGTCCATCGAGGCCGCGGGGTGGGCGGCGGACTCGCAGAGCGCGGCCAGGCCCTCGCCGATGTCGGAGCCGCGCACCTCGACCAGGCCGTCGGTGCACAGCACCAGCCGGTCGCCGGGCGCCACCTCGACCCGGACGGCCTCGAACGGGACGCCGCCGACGCCGATCGGGGCTCCGGTGGGCAGGTCGAGGAGCTGACTGCCGCCGTCCTCGGCGCGCACCAGCACGGGCGGGATGTGGCCGGCGTTGGCGAGGGTCAGCTCGCCGCGGATCGGGTCGTAGACCGCGTACAGGCAGGTGGCGAGGTAGGTGTCGCCGAGCCGGCGGGCCAGGTCGTCCAGGTTGCGCAGGAGCTGGGCGGGCGGGGTCTCCATGGCGGCCATGGTCTGCACGGCGGTGCGCAACTGGCCCATCATCGCGGCCGAGTTCAGTCCGTGGCCCATGACGTCGCCGACCACGAGGGCGGTGCGGGAGCCGGGCAGCTTGATGGTGTCGAACCAGTCGCCGCCGATCCGGCCGAGCCGGGTGCCGGGCAGATAGCGGGTGGCGATGTCGCAGCCGGCCATCCGCGGGGTGATCTGCGGCAGCATGCTGTCCTGGAGGGTGTCGGCGACGTTCTCCTGGTACGTGTACATGCGGGCGTTGTCGAGCACGAGGCCCGCGCGGGCGGCGAGTTCGGCGCCGGTGGTGCGGTCCATGTCGTCGAACTGCGGCCGGTCGGGGCGGCGCATGAGCACCATGAAGCCGAGGACGACGTTGCGCGCCTTGAGCGGGACGATCAGCAGCGACCGGCCGCCGATGAGGGGCCTGAGGTCGCGTTTTTCGAACTCGCCGGAGATCCGCTCGGACAATTCGTCGGTGACCCGGGGGACGAGGACGGGCTCGCCGGTGACCATGCACTTGTAGAACGGGGTGTGCTCGGGGAAGGCGAAGGCCTCGCCGACCGGCACGGTGTCGTCCCAGCGGCCGGGTTCGTCGTTGTGCTCGACCCAGACGCGGAACATCACGGTGCTGGCGTCCGGCGGGCCGTCCGGGAAGCCCTCGCCGGCCAGCACGGCGGCGCGCAGATGGGTGCCGGCGAAGTCCGCGAACCGGGGCACGGCGGCGCTGGTGACCTCGCGGATGGTCTCGCCGAGGTCCAGGGAGGAGCCGATGCGGGAGCTGACCTCGTTCAGGAACTCCAGCCGTTCGCGGACGGCGGCGTACTCCAGGTCCTGTTCGGCGCCGGCCGGCACGGCGGCGGCCACGGTCCGGCTGCGCGCCGCGACGGCCGTGGTCTCCGGGACGGTCTCGGTGCCGGGGCGGCCGGGGCGGCGGGGCACGCCCCAGTACGGGGTCACGGGCACCCGTTCGTACCGGTCGAACTCCAGGACCGGGTAGCCGAGTTCGAGGACCTGGGAGACGATGCGGGCGCTGAGCCCGGGGCCCATGTTGGGCAGGATGTCGGGCAGGCGCCGTTCGAGGTCCTCGGGGGCCGGCAGTTCGGTGTGGCGGGCGAGGCCGGGCGAGATGCGCTCTGCCCTCTCGTCGTCGTGGCCGCGTTCGGCGCGCAGCCGGGTGGCGTCGGCGGCGAGCACCAGCAGCCGGGAGGGGCCCGGGCCGACCAGGGGGTAGGCCCACCACAGCACGTCGATCCGGTCCTCGGCGGCGGGCCCCTGCCGGTGCGGGCAGAGCCGGGCGCGGCCGGTCCTGGCGAACCCGTTCCGCCCGTCGAGCGCGGCCTCCAGGTCGGGGCCGGTGTCGTCGGCCGCCGTGAGCGGGTCGGGTTCCGGGTCGTGCAGGGCGCCGGAGACGGGCAGCAGATCGGCCGCCGGCCGGCCGACGGCCTCCTCCCGGTCGACGCCGAAGAGGCGCCGTGCACCGCTGCTCCAGTGGGACACCAGGCCGGCGCGGTCGACGACGACCACGGCCAGCGGGATCCGGCCCGCCGCGGTGTCGCCGTCGCCGCGCCCGGCAGGCGCGTCCCGCTCGCTGCCACGGTCCATGGCCCAGGCCCTTTCTCCCCACGGCTGTCCGCAAACGATCTGTGCCGCCCGCCACTACGGTAAGGCGACGGCCGGTCGCGATGTGTGGCAATCCTCGAATTGGATGCACCGGATGCACCGGCGTACGGCCCGGCGCGCCGCGTGCGCCCCCCGGTCAGTCCTCGTGCCCCAACTGGAGGTCGCGTTCCGTGCGTCCGCCCCCCGCGACCTGGAGCACCGTGGCGACCGGCGGGTAGCCCGCGGCGATGACGGTGTACTCGCCGGAGGAGAGGTCCACGAACCGGAACGTTCCGTCGGCTCCGGTGGTGAGGGTGTCGACCACGTTGCCGGCGGCGTCCAGCAGGGTCACCCGGGCCTCCTCCACGGGGCGTCCGCCGCCGGCCCGGACGGTGCCCCTCAGGACCGCGCCGCCCGCGAGTTCGATGTCCTGCCGGGTCTCCCGGGAGGCCTGCACGGTGACCGGGACCGCGGCGGGCCGGAAGGCGGGGGCGCTGGCGGCGAGGGTGTACTCGCCGGCCACCAGCTCGGTGATGACGTAGCCGCCCTCGCGTCCGCTGCGGGTGGTGGCGACGACCTCGCCGTGCACGTTGGTGAGGGTGACGGTGGCGTCGCGGACGGGGCTGCCGTCGGCGGTGAGCACGCTGCCGGCCAGGCGTCCGGCGCCGCCGAGGACGACGTCGAGTTCGACGGGGCGTTCGCCGACGGTGACGGAGACGGCCTGCGGCTGGTGTCCGCCGGCGGCGGCGATCAGCACGTAGGAGCCGGAGCCGGGCGTGCTGAGCGCGTACCGTCCGTCCTCGCCGCTGGCGCCCCGGCCGACCTGCTGCCCGGCGACGTCGATGAGGGTGAGCGCCGCGCGGGGCACCACGGTGCCGTCGGGGTGCTGCACCGTGCCGCACACGGGGATGCCGGCCGGGTACGGCGAACGGGCGTGCGGGAGCGGGGTGGTCACCGGCGCGGTCTCCTGGCCGAGGGCGGGGGCGTTGTGGGACACCAGCGGTTTCTCCTTGAGGAAGAAGGCGATGAGCAGGCCGAGGGCGAGCACCGGGACGAGGTAGAGGAAGATCCGGGGCATCGCGTCGGCGTAGGCGCGGATGTAGGCGTCGCGCAGGGCCGGGGGCAGCGCGTGCACGAGCTGCGGGGTGATCGAGTCGGCGGCGGGCAGTGCGGTGCCCGCGCGCGGGGGCAGTTCCGCGCGCAGCGAGGAGGTCAGCCGGTCGGCGAAGAGGGTGCCGAAGACGGCGGCGCCGACGCTGCCGCCGATCTGCCGGAAGTAGTTGTTGGCACTGGTGGCGCTGCCGAGGTCGGCGGGGCGCACGGAGTTCTGCACGGCGAGGACGAGGACGGGCATGACCAGGCCGATGCCGGTGCCGAGGACGGCCATCCAGATGCTGTAGTGCAGCCGGGGCGTGTCGGTCTCCAGCCGGGACAGCAGCCACATGCCGACCACGGAGACGGCGCTGCCGAGCACGGGGAAGACCTTGTAGCGGCCGGTGCGGCTGATGAGCTGGCCGCAGACGAGGGAGGCGCCGACGATCCCGCCCATCATGGGCAGCATCAGCAGCCCGGACTCGGTGGCGCTGGCCCCGTCGACCATCTGCAGGAAGGTCGGCAGGTAGCTGGCGGCGCCGAACAGGGCGACGCCGACGACCAGGCCGACCAGGCCGCTGACGGTGAACACGGAGTCGCGGAACAGCCGGAGCGGGATGAGGGGTTCGGGGGCGAGGCGTTCGGCGACGAGGAAGAGGACGGTGGTGACGAGGGCGCCCGCACCGAGGAGGAGGACGGGCCGGGAGTCCCAGGCGTACTCGGTGCCGCCCCAGGTGGTGAACAGTACCAGGCAGGTGGAGGCGGCGGCGAGCAGGATCGCGCCGGGCACGTCGAGCCGGGCCCGCACGGGCGGCCGGGGCAGTTTCAGCACGACGGTGACGACGGCGAAGGTGACCAGCCCGAAGGGGACGTTGACGTAGAAGCACCAGCGCCAGGAGAGGTGGTCGGTGAAGTAGCCGCCGAGCAGCGGGCCGGCGACGGAGGCGAGGCCGAAGGCGGCGCCGATCAGGCCCATGTACCGGCCGCGTTCCCGGGGCGGCACGATGTCGGCGATGATGGCCTGCACGCCGATCATCAGGCCGCCCGCGCCGACGCCCTGGAGCGCGCGGTAGAGGACGAGCTGGTCCATGCTGCCGGCCCGGCCGGCGAGCGCGGAGCCGACGACGAAGACGGCGATGGCGAACTGGAAGACGCCCTTGCGGCCGACGAGGTCGCCGAGCTTGCCGTACAGGGGCAGGCCGATGGTGGAGGTGAGCAGGTAGGCGGTGACGGCCCAGGACATCCTGTCCAGGCCGTGCAGTTCGCCGACGACCTTGGGCAGGGCGGTGGCGACGATCATCTGGTCCAGGGCGGCCAGCAGCAGCGCCAGCATCAGCCCGGAGAAGACCAGCCGGACCCGGCGGGGCGTCGGCGGCACGGCGGGCGCGGGGGGCGGCGGCGCGGCCTCCTCGCCGGCCGCCGGTGCCACGGCCGGCTCCTGCTGCGCCAGTGTCGTCCGGCCCACGGACCGCTCCCCTCGTTGCGCCTCGCGCGTTTCCCGCGTGAGGCGACAACGGGGTCCGGTTGCCCGGGGTTACGGCACCGTCCGGCCGGCGACGGAGATCCACTCGAACCGGTGAAGGGGTCAACCGGAGGTCAAGACCCTTGCACCGGCGGCCCGTTGGGCTACTTCTCGACCTCGGCGGCGAGGTTGGCGAGCAGGGCGTCGTAGATCCGGCCGAGGCCCTTGGGGGCGAAGGTGCGCTCGAAGAAGCCGCCGATGCCGCCGGCGCCCTGCCAGGTGGTGGTGACCACCACCCGGGAGCGGCCCTCGCCGGCCGGGGTGACGCGCCAGGTGGTGACCATGGAGGAGTTGCGGTCCTTCTCGACCAGCTCGCCGTCGGTGGGCTCGCTCACCTCCAGCAGGCAGTCGCGCACCCGCTTGCTGGTGGCCTGGAGCTTCCAGTGGACGAGGGTGCCCTCGCCGTCGCCGCCCTCGCGCACCTCGTACTCGCTGAACTGTTCGGGCAGCAGCCGCTGCCGGGTGGAGCGGTAGTCGGCGAGCGCGTCGAACACCTTCTCCGCGTCCGCCGCGACGACCCGCTCCGTAGTGGCTTCGACCTGCGCCATTGCGTTCCTCCAGGACCTGTCCGTCAAGGGCTGGGGCAAGCCAACCACCCCGGCGCCCGGCCGCCCAAATCGGGGTCCGCACGATCATGGGAACGCATGTTCTATTCTGGGCCCAGTGCTACCGAGGAGGCGTCATGCGCTGGGACAACCTCGCCGACGACGGCGACCACGGCCGGGCCGCCGACGCCGCGCTGTTCGGCGCGGACGCCGTCACCACCAGGACGTTCGACACGCCCGAGTTCCGCGGGATCACCTTCCACGAGGTGCGGGCACGCTCGGTGCTCAACCGGGTGCCGGGGGCCTCGCGCATGCCGTTCGAGTGGACGGTCAACCCGTACCGGGGCTGCTCGCACGCGTGCGTGTACTGCTTCGCCCGCGCCACCCACGGCTATCTGGACCTGGACACGGGCCTCGGCTTCGACACCCAGATCGTGGTCAAGGTCAACGCCCCCGAGGTGCTGCGCCGCCAGCTCGGCTCGTCCCGCTGGCAGGGCGAGCACGTCGCGATGGGCACGAACGTCGACTGCTACCAGCGCGCCGAGGGCCGGTACCGGCTGATGCCGGGCATCATCTCGGCGCTCACCGACCACGCGAACCCGTTCTCCGTCCTCACCAAGGGCACGCTGATCCTGCGCGACCTGCCGCTGCTGGTCCGCGCGGCCGAGGTGACGGACGTGGGCGTCTCGGTCTCGGTCGGTTTCCTGGACGGCGAGCTGTGGCGCACGGTGGAGCCGGGCACGCCCGCGCCCGAACGCCGGCTGGAGGTCGTACGCGCCTTCGCGGAACACGGCATCGGCTGCGGGGTGCTGATGGCGCCGGTGATCCCGTTCCTGGGCGACGACCCGGGGCGGCTGCGGGAGACCGTGCGGGCGATCGCGGCGGCCGGGGCCGTCTCCGTCACCCCGCTGGTGCTGCACCTGCGCCCGGGGGCGCGGGAGTGGTTCATGGCCTGGCTCGGGCGGCACCACCCGCACCTGGTGGCGCGCTACGAGCGGCTGTACGCGGAGGGCGCCTACGCCCCGAGGTGGTACCAGCGCCGGATCACCCGCCAGGTGCACGAGCTGGCCCAGGAGTACGGCATCGGGCCCGCGCGCCCCGGCCGGGCCCGCCGGATCCGCCCGGCCGCACCGGCGCCGGCCCCCGCCCCGGCGGACCCGGTCCAGCTCAGCCTGATGTGACGCCGGACGCGACGCCCGGGCTACGGCCCGGGAAGAGCGGACCCGGGCGCGGTGGGAGGCATCGCGCGGCCCGATCGGGTCAAGTATCGCGAAGACGGGTTCTCCGGGGCGCCGGCGCCGGGACGATCCGGGCGTGACCGTGCCCCGCGGTTCACCGCCCCGCGTCCCGAAAGGACCCGTATGAGAACACGCGCAGCCGCGCTGGGCGCGGTCGCCGCCGTGCTGGCGGGCTCGCTCACCGCCGTGCCCGCCCGGGCGGCCGGCGCCCCCGCGCCCGTCTGGACCCGGTGCGCGACCCCTGACCACCCCACGCTCCAGTGCGCCTCGGTGCGGGTGCCGCTGGACCACGCCGACCCGGCGGGCCGGCAGATCACGCTCGCCCTGTCCCGCGTCCCGCACACCGCGCGGGCCTTCGAGGGGCCGCTGCTGGTCAACCCCGGCGGTCCCGGCGGCAGCGGGCTGGAACTGGCCGGGTTCGTCGCCTCCGCGCTGCCGGGGAGCGTGGCGGCCCGCTACGACGTCATCGGCTTCGACCCGCGCGGGGTCGGGCGCAGCACGCCCGCCCTGACCTGCGCGCCCGGCCACTTCGCGGCCCCCCGCCCGGACTCCGTCCCGGCCACCCCCGCGCTGGAGCGGGCGAACCTGGACCGCGCGCGTTCCTTCGCGGGGGCCTGCGGCCGCAAGTACGCCGACGTCCTGCCGTACCTGGACACCGTCAGCGCGGCCCGGGACCTGGACACCGTCCGCCGGGCCCTCGGCGCGCCCCGCATCAGCTACTTCGGCTACTCCTACGGCACCTATCTCGGCGCGGTGTACGCGAAGCTGTACCCCGGGCGGGTGCACCGGCTGGTGCTGGACTCGATCGTCGACCCCTCCGGTGTCTGGTACGCGGACAACCTCGCCCAGGACCACGCCTTCGACGACCGCCACCGTGCCCTGATGGCCTGGATCGCCCGGCACGACGCGGTCTACGGGCTCGGCCGGGACCCCGCCCTGGTCGAGGACCGCTGGTACGCGATGCGGGCGGCGCTGGCCGCCGAGCCCGCCGGGGGCCGCGTCGGCGCCGCGGAGCTGGAGGACACGTTCACGCCCGGCGGGTACTACGACGGCTACTGGCCGCGCCTCGCCGAGGCGTTCGCGGCCTACGTCCACCGGGGGGACACCGGGCCGCTGCGGGCGGCGTACGACAAGCTGGCCGCCGTGGACGCCGACGGCGACAACGGCTACAGCGTCTACACGGCGGTGCAGTGCCGGGACGCGCCCTGGCCGCGCGACTGGAACCGGTGGCGGGCGGACACCTGGGCGGTGCACGCGAAGGCGCCCCTGATGGCCTGGAACAACACCTGGTACAACGCGCCGTGCGCGTTCTGGCCGACGGCCCCGCTGCGGCCGGTGGACATCGCGGGGGACGCGCTGCCGCCGGCGCTGCTCTTCCAGGCGACCGGCGACGCGGCCACCCCGTACGCCGGCGGCGTCGCGGTGCACCGGCTGCTGGCCCGCTCCAGCCTGGTGGTCGAGCAGGGCGGCGGCAACCACGGCGTCACGCTGAGCGGCAACGCGTGCCTGGACGGGTACCTGGCCGCGTATCTGACCGACGGCACGGTGCCGCGCGGCGCCGGCCCGGCGGACGCGCTCTGCGCGAGGACGCCGGAGCCGGAGCCGCCGCCGGCCAGGTCGGCGGCCCCCTCGCGGGGTTCGGTCCTGCACGGCCTGCTGGGACCTCGCGGGCGGCACGGGGCGGCCGTCCCGTGAAACCCGCGTGGCGGCCGCCCCGTAAAACCCCCTCCCGCCGCCCCGCGTCCGCTCCTAGGGTTCCGTCATGGACGAACACCCCCTGCGCATCCGCCCGATGACCCTCGCCGACTGCGACCGCGTCTCGGAGATCCGCGTCCGGGGCTGGCAGCACGCCTACCGGGGGCTGGTGCCGCAGCCGTACCTGGACCGGCTCGGCGTCGCCGCGGACGCCGCGCGGCGGCGGGAGCGGTTCGCGCGCGGCGACGGCACGGTGGTGAACCTGGTCGCCGAGCGGGACGGCCGGGTGCTCGGCTGGGCGGCGGCCGGACCGTACCGGGACGGGGAGACGTACACCGGGGACGCCGAGCTGTACGCGATCTACGTCGATCCGGCGCACCTCGGCGGCGGGATCGGGCGGGCGCTGCTGGCCGCGGCGGCCGAGCGGTGCCCGGCGGACGCGCGGCTGCTGCTGTGGGTGCTGAAGGGCAACGCGCCCGCGCGCCGCTTCTACGAACGCGCCGGGTTCCGGGCGGACGGCACGGAGGAGCCCTTCGACGCCGGCGGCGTGCCCGTGCCCGAGGTGCGCTACGTGCGCACCCCGGGTGGCTGACGGATCCTCAGGTGGGCTGCTGCTGCGGCAGCCTGGCCAGCGCGCGCACCGCGGCCTCGGCGAGCGCGGGGTGGGCCAGCGCCTCGTTGAGCACCCGCCGGGCGCGGTCGTCGCCGAGCGCGCCCAGGCCCTCCACACAGGCGAGGGCGACCCGTCGGTAGGGGTCGTGCGGGCCGAGCCGCCGCTCCAGGGTGGTGATCAGCGCGGGTACGGACTCCGGGGCGCGCAGGGCGACGAGGAGCCGCACCGGGTGCAGGGCGTAGGCGACGCGCAGTTCGTTGGTGGCGAGGGCGGCGGCGGCCCGGGCGGTGCGGGGGTCGCCGAGGCGGGCGAGGGCGTGCGCGGCGGACGCGCAGCGCGGCGGGTCGCGGTGGTTGAGCAGCAGCACCAGGGCCTCGAAGGCGCGCCGGTCGCCCGCGCGGCCGAGGCGGAACGCGGCCAGCTCCCTGGCCCACAGCGGCTGTCCCGGCGCGGTGAGCACCTCGGCGAGTTCGTCGCGGTCCTCGGTGGCGAGCAGGCGGTCGAACGCGGCCGGGCCGCCCGACTCCTGCCGTAAGCGTTCCGTGAGCGAGCGCACCTCTTCGTCCACGAGGTCCAGCGTAGGCGGGTCGCGGCGGACAAGGGAGGTACCTCACACGGAAGGATTGCCGCGAAGGGCTGGCGCGCTCGTTACCCGCCGGTTAAGCTCATTCGAGCGAGTACCCCTCGCACTCCGCTGGCGACGGTCTGGTGACGCGGCCGTCGCGAGCGAGCAGCTGTCGGTTCGGTACGCCGTACGTACCGCAGGTACGACCCGGCTTCGGGACAGAGCCGGTCGGATCCCCCGCCGTGTCCGGGCGTGTGCGCGCCCGTGGGCCCGGCGGCGCCCACCGGGCGTGTGCGCTCGCAGCCCGGCAACACCCGCATCCCTCCGCTCCGTGGTGCGCCCTCGCGGGCGCACCCGGCGCGTTCCTCGTCGTCACCCTCATTCCTGGAGTCCCGCGATGGCCGCTCCCCTGTCCGACACCCCTCTGTCCCCGTCCTCCCCGCTGAAGAAGGTCGCCGTCGTCGGTCTCGGCACCATGGGCACCGGTATCGCCGAGGTCCTGGCGAGGGCCGGCCGCGAGGTGATCGGCATCGACGTCGCCGAGGACCGCACCGCCCGGGCGCTCGCCACCCTCGAGGCCGCCACCGCCCGCGCCGTGGAGCGCGGCCGGCTCACCGGGGCGGAGCGCGCCGAGGCGCTGGCCCGGGTGCGCACCGCCACCGACCTCACCGCGGCGGCCGACGCGGACCTCGTCATCGAGGTGGTGCCGGAGTCGTACGAGATCAAGCAGCGGATCCTGTGCGAGCTGGACGGCATCGTCCGCCCGGACACGATCCTGGCGACCGGCACCAACGCGCTGTCGGTGACCCGGCTCGCGGCCGGCTCGGCCCGCCCCGAGCGCGTGCTCGGCCTGCACTTCTTCAACCCGGCGCCGGCGATGAAGCTGGTGGAGGTCGTCTCCTCGGTGCTCACCGCGCCGCAGGCCGTCGCCGCCGTCACCGACCTCGCGGTCGAGCTGGGCAAGGAGCCGGTCGCGGTCGGCGACCGGCCCGGCTTCGTCGCGGACGGGCTGCTGTTCGGCTATCTGAACCAGGCGGCGGCGATGTACGAGGCGAAGTACGCCTCCCGCGAGGACATCGACGCGGCCATGCGGCTCGGCTGCGGTCTGCCGATGGGCCCGCTCGCCCTGCTGGACCTGATCGGTGTGGACACCGCGCGGACGGTCCTGGACGCCATGTACGCCGAGTCCCGGGACCGGCTGCACGCGCCCGCCCCGATCCTCAAGCAGCTCGGCGAGGCCGGACTGACCGGCCGCAAGGCGGGGCGCGGCTTCTACACCTACGCGGCGCCGGGCAGCGCCACGGTCGTGCCGGACGCGCTGACCCCGTCGGCCGGGGACACGCGCGCCGCGGGCCGTGCGGTGCGCTCCGTCGGCGTGGCCGGCTCCGGCACCATGGCCTCCGGCATCGCCGAGGTCTTCGCCAAGGCCGGCTACGACGTGGTCCTCGCCGCCCGCGGCGAGGAGAAGGCGCGGGCGGCCAAGGCCCGCATCGGGAAGTCCCTGGCCCGCTCCGTCGCCAAGGGCCGGCTGACCGCCGAGGCCGCCGCCGAAACCCTGGAGCGGATCGTCCCGGCGGGTTCCTACGACGCCTTCGCCGAGGTGGACCTGGCGGTGGAGGCGGTCGCGGAGGACCTGGACGTCAAGCGGCAGCTGTTCGGGGCGCTGGACAAGGTGTGCAAGCCGGGCGCGGTCCTCGCCACCACCACCTCCTCGCTGCCCGTGGTCGCCTGCGCCCGCGCCACCTCGCGCCCCGAGGACGTGATCGGGATGCACTTCTTCAACCCGGCGCCGGCGATGAAGCTGGTCGAGGTGGTCCGCACGGTGCTGACGGCCGACGACGCGCACGCCACCGTGCGCGAGGTCTGCGGCCGGATCGGCAAGCACGCGGTGGACTGCGGCGACCGGGCGGGGTTCATCGTCAACGCGCTGCTCTTCCCCTATCTCAACAACGCGATCAAGATGGTGCAGGAGCACTACGCGTCGCTGGACGACATCGACGCGGCGATGAAGCTGGGCGGCGGCTACCCGATGGGCCCGTTCGAACTGCTGGACGTGGTGGGCCTGGACGTCTCGCTGGCCATCGAGAAGGTGCTGCACCGCGAGTTCCGCGACCCCGGCCTCGCCCCGGCGCCGTTGCTGGAGCATCTGGTGGCCGCGGGCTGCCTCGGCCGCAAGACCGGCCGCGGCTTCCGCGAGTATGCCCGCCGCTGACGGCGCCGGCGACCGGTTCCGGACGGAGCCGGACTGGGGCGGGCTGCTCGACCCGGCCGCCGCTCCCCCGCCCCGGGCGGGCGGGGGGCACCCCGGACCTGCGCATCAACCTGTGCGCATGCAGTACGTTCGGGTCATGTCCCAGCCCGCCAAGTCCTCACGTACACCCGCCACGCCCGACGCGCCGGAAAGTGCCGCAGGCAGTCGCGCCGCCGCCCAGCGGCTGAAAATGCGCCGGGAGCTGGCGGCCGCGGCGATGGAGCTGTTCGCGACCAAGGGGTACGAGGCCACCACCGTCGACGAGATCGCCGCCGCCGCCGGGGTCGCCCGGCGCACCTTCTTCCGCCACTTCCGCTCCAAGGAGGAGGCGATCTTCCCGGACCACGACGACACGCTGGTCCGCGCCGAGGCGGTGCTCAACGCGGCCCCGGCGCACGAGCACCCGCTCGACACGGTGTGCCGCGGCATCAAAGAGGTCATGAAGATGTACGCGGCCGCGCCGGAGATCTCGGTGGCCCGCTACAAGCTCACGCGCGAGGTGCCCACCCTGCGCGAGGCCGAGATCGCCTCCGTGGCCCGCTACGAACGGCTGTTCACCCGCTATCTGCTCGGCCACTTCGACGAGCACGCGCACGCCGACGACGCCAACGACGACCCGCTGCTGGCCGAGGTCGCCGCCTCGGCCGTGGTCACCGCCCACAACCACGTCCTCAGGCGGTGGCTGCGGGCGGGCGGCCAGGGGGACGTGGAGGCCCAGCTCGACCACGCCTTCGCGATCGTCCGCAAGACCTTCGGCACCGGCATCGGGGCCGGCCGGGAGAGCGGCCCGCGCACCCCGGCGGCCACCGCCGCCGCCCAGGGCGAGGTCCTGGTGACGGTGGCCCGCACCGACGCCCCGCTCGACGAGGTGATGCGCACCATCGAGCAGGCGCTGAAGGAACGGTCGTGAAAAGGCAGGCGTGAGGGAACGGCCGCAACCGGCCGGGCCGCGACAGACGGGCAGTGAGTGGCACTGAGTGCCGCCCACTGCCCGTTTCCTTTGCTGATCGTTGATCGATCATCGCTCATCTGTTACGTAAAGATTTCATCTGAGAGCAATTTCTGGCACTCAGTGCCTTGTCACCTGACACACCGTGTCATACGTTGATGCTGTCCGGGCGGCCGGAGAGCAGCGATCGCAAGCTCGCCGGCTGTCCCCGGGGGCCCACGGCCCGCGCGCCCGGACGCCTGCGTCACAGGCACCCTCTCGCGCCACAAAGCGCTGCCGAAGCACCACCCCGCCGGACCGACGGCACCCCTCACCACCCTCAGCAGCACCGACGATCCCTCAGGCGCCCCTCCCTCAGGGCGCCCACCGCCGGAGGCAACACCGTGACCGTGAAGGACATCCTGGACGCGATCCAGTCGAAGGACGCCACGCCCGCCGACTTCGCCGCCCTGCCGCTCCCCGAGTCGTACCGCGCGATCACCGTCCACAAGGACGAGACGGAGATGTTCGCGGGCCTGGAGACCCGCGACAAGGACCCGCGCAAGTCGATCCACCTGGACGAGGTCCCGGTGCCCGAACTGGGCCCCGGCGAGGCCCTGGTGGCCGTCATGGCCTCCTCGGTGAACTACAACTCGGTGTGGACCTCGATCTTCGAGCCGCTGTCGACGTTCGGCTTCCTGGAGCGCTACGGCCGCACCAACGAGCTGGCCAAGCGGCACGACCTGCCGTACCACATCATCGGTTCCGACCTCGCGGGCGTCGTCCTGCGCACCGGCCCGGGCGTCAACGCCTGGAAGCCCGGCGACGAGGTCGTCGCCCACTGCCTGTCCGTCGAGCTGGAGTCCTCCGACGGCCACAACGACACGATGCTCGACCCCGAGCAGCGGATCTGGGGCTTCGAGACCAACTTCGGCGGCCTCGCCGAGATCGCGCTGGTGAAGTCCAACCAGCTGATGCCCAAGCCGGCGCACCTGTCGTGGGAGGAGGCGGCGGCCCCGGGCCTGGTGAACTCCACCGCCTACCGGCAGCTGGTGTCCCGCAACGGCGCGGCGATGAAGCAGGGCGACAACGTCCTGATCTGGGGCGCGAGCGGCGGACTCGGGTCGTACGCCACCCAGTTCGCGCTGGCCGGCGGCGCCAATCCCATCTGCGTGGTGTCCTCGCCGCAGAAGGCGGAGATCTGCCGGTCCATGGGCGCCGAGGCGATCATCGACCGCAACGCCGAGGGCTACCGGTTCTGGAAGGACGAGCGGACCCAGGACCCCAAGGAGTGGAAGCGCTTCGGCAAGCGCATCCGCGAACTCACCGGGGGCGAGGACATCGACATCGTCTTCGAGCACCCCGGCCGCGAGACCTTCGGCGCGAGCGTCTACGTCACCCGCAAGGGCGGCACCATCACCACCTGCGCCTCGACCTCGGGTTACCTGCACGAGTACGACAACCGCTACCTGTGGATGTCGCTGAAGCGGATCATCGGCTCGCACTTCGCCAACTACCGCGAGGCATGGGAGGCCAACCGCCTCATCGCCAAGGGCAAGATCCACCCGACCCTGTCGAAGGTGTACTCCCTCCAGGACACCGGCCAGGCCGCCCACGACGTCCACCGCAACCTGCACCAGGGCAAGGTCGGCGTGCTGTGCCTGGCGCCCGAGGAGGGCCTCGGCGTCCGTGACGAGGAGATGCGCGCCCGGCACATCGACGCCATCAACCGCTTCCGGAACGTCTGAGAGCCGCAGATGACAGAGCGTCAGAAGGACCGTCCGTGGCTCATGCGGACGTACGCCGGCCACTCCACGGCCGAGGCGTCCAACGAGCTGTACCGGCGCAATCTCGCCAAGGGCCAGACCGGCCTGTCGGTGGCGTTCGACCTGCCGACCCAGACCGGCTACGACCCCGACCACGTCCTCGCCCGCGGCGAGGTCGGCCGGGTGGGCGTGCCCGTCGCGCACCTGGGCGACATGCGCCGGCTGTTCCGGGACATCCCCCTGGAGCAGATGAACACCTCGATGACGATCAACGCCACCGCCATGTGGCTGCTGGCGCTCTACCAGGTCGTCGCCGAGGAGCAGGGCGCGGACGTCACCAGGCTCCAGGGCACGACCCAGAACGACATCGTCAAGGAGTACCTGTCCCGGGGGACCCACGTGTTCCCCCCGGGGCCCTCGCTCCGGCTGACGACGGACATGATCGCGTACACGGTCTCCCACATCCCGAAGTGGAACCCGATCAACATCTGCAGCTACCACCTCCAGGAGGCGGGAGCCACGCCGGTGCAGGAGATCGCCTACGCGATGTCCACCGCGATCGCCGTCCTGGACGCCGTGCGCGACTCGGGCCAGGTGCCGCCGGAGCGCATGGGCGACGTGGTCGCGCGGCTCTCCTTCTTCGTGAACGCGGGCGTCCGCTTCGTCGAGGAGATGTGCAAGATGCGGGCGTTCGGCCGCATCTGGGACAAGGTCACGCGCGAGCGGTACGGCATCGAGGACCCCAAGAAGCGCCGCTTCCGCTACGGCGTCCAGGTCAACTCGCTCGGCCTGACCGAGGCGCAGCCGGAGAACAACGTCCAGCGGATCGTGCTGGAGATGCTCGCGGTGACGCTGTCGAAGGACGCCCGCGCGCGTGCCGTGCAGCTGCCCGCCTGGAACGAGGCGCTGGGCCTGCCCCGGCCCTGGGACCAGCAGTGGAGCCTGCGCATCCAGCAGGTGCTTGCCTACGAGAGCGACCTGCTGGAGTACGACGACATCTTCGAGGGCTCGAAGGTGATCGAGGCCAAGGTGGAGGAGCTGGTCGCCGACGCCCTCGCGGAGATGGACCGGATCCAGGAGATGGGCGGCGCGCTGGCCGCCGTGGAGTCCGGCTACCTGAAGTCGCGGCTGGTCGCCTCGCACGCCGAGCGCCGGGCCCGGATCGAGTCCGGCGAGGAGAAGATCGTCGGCGTCAACGTCTTCGAGGGCACCGAGCCGAACCCGCTCACGGCCGACCTGGACACCGCGATCCAGACCGTGGACCCGGCGGTCGAGGCCCGGGTCGTCGAGGCCCTGCGGAACTGGCGGGACACCCGCTACCAGCCGCCGTTCAACCATCCCCGGCCGTGCAAGGCGCTGGAGCGGCTGAAGGAGGCCGCCAAGGGCACCGAGAACCTGATGGAGGCCACGCTGGAGTGCGCCCGCGCCGGCGTGACGACCGGCGAGTGGGCCGCCGCCCTGCGCGAGGTGTTCGGCGAGTACCGGGCGCCCACCGGGGTCTCCTCCGCACCGGTCGCGGTCGCCGCCGAGGCCGGCTCGGCGCTCGCCGAGGTGCGCGCCAAGGTGGCGGCCACCGCCCGCGAGCTGGGCGTCGGCAAGCTCCGCTTCCTGGTCGGCAAGCCCGGCCTGGACGGGCACTCCAACGGCGCCGAGCAGATCGCCGTGCGCGCCCGGGACGCCGGCTTCGAGGTGGTCTACCAGGGCATCCGGCTCACCCCGGAGCAGATCGTGGACGCGGCCCTCGCCGAGGACGTCCACGCGGTCGGCCTGTCGATCCTGTCCGGCTCGCACGCGCGGCTGGTCCCGGACGTGCTGCGGCGGCTGCGTGTGGCCGGTGCCACAGATATACCCGTGATCGCGGGTGGCATCATCCCGAACGGTGACGCCGAACAGCTCAGGGACGCCGGAGTGGCCGCGGTGTTCACCCCGAAGGACTTCGACATCACCGGGATCATCGGCCGCATCGTGGACGAGATCCGCACAGCGAACAAGCTCGACCCCCTGGAGGTCCCCGCATGACAACGGTCAACCGCCTTCGCCCCCGGCGCTCCTGCCTGGCCGTACCGGGCAGCAACCCGCGGTTCCTGGAGAAGGCGCAGGGCCTCCCGGCGGACCAGGTCTTCCTGGACCTGGAGGACGCGTGCGCGCCGCTCGCCAAGCCCGAGGCGCGGCACACCATCGTCAAGTTCCTCAACGAGGGCGACTGGACGGGCAAGACCCGGGTGGTCCGGGTCAACGACTGGACGACCGAGTGGACGTACCGGGACGTGGTCACGGTGGTCGAGGGCGCGGGTCCCAACCTCGACTGCATCATGCTGCCCAAGGTGCAGAACGCCCAGCAGGTCGTGGCGCTGGACCTGCTGCTGACGCAGATCGAGAAGACCATGGGCTTCGAGGTCGGCCGGATCGGCATCGAGGCGCAGATCGAGAACGCGCAGGGGCTGAACAACGTCAACGAGATCGCGCAGGCCTCGCCGCGGATCGAGACGATCATCTTCGGCCCGGCCGACTTCATGGCGTCGATCAACATGAAGTCGCTCGTCGTGGGCGAGCAGCCGCCCGGCTACCCGGCGGACGCCTACCACTACATCCTGATGAAGATCCTGATGGCCGCCCGCGCCAACGACCTCCAGGCGATCGACGGCCCCTACCTCCAGATCCGCAACGTCGACGGCTTCCGCGAGGTGGCCGGCCGCGCCGCCGCGCTCGGCTTCGACGGCAAGTGGGTGCTGCACCCGGGCCAGGTCGACGCCGCCAACGAGGTCTTCTCGCCCTCCCAGGAGGACTACGACCACGCCGAGCTGATCCTGGACGCGTACGAGTACTACACCTCCGAGGCGGGCGGCAAGAAGGGTTCCGCGATGCTCGGGGACGAGATGATCGACGAGGCCAGCCGCAAGATGGCCCTGGTCGTCGCGGGCAAGGGCCGCGCCGCCGGCATGCGGCGCACCAGCACGTTCGAGATCCCGGAGGCGTGAGGACGATGCGGTTCGGACGCACCTACGAGGAGTTCGAGGTCGGCGCGGTGTACAAGCACTGGCCGGGCAAGACGGTCACGGAGTACGACGACCATCTGTTCTGCCTGCTCACCATGAACCACCACCCGCTCCACCTGGACGCCAACTACGCGGAGAAGACGACCGACTTCGGCAGGAACGTGGTGGTCGGGAACTACGTCTACTCCCTCCTGCTCGGCATGTCCGTCCCGGACGTCTCCGGCAAGGCCATCGCCAACCTGGAGATCGAGTCGCTGCGCCACGTGGCGCCGACCTTCCACGGCGACACGGTCTACGGCGAGACGACCGTGCTGGACAAGTGGCCCTCGAAGTCGAAGGACGACCGGGGGATCGTGTACGTCGAGACCAAGGGCTACAAGCAGGACGGCACGCTGGTGTGCGTCTTCCGCCGCAAGGTGATGGTGCCCACCGAGACGTACGTCAAGGAGCGCGGCGGGGAGCAGCCGGGCCGCCCGGAACTCAACGCACCTACGGAAAAGACGGAGAAGTAGGCCATGGCCCGTCTCGCCCAGACCGCCGGTCTGACCGACGTCCAGCAGGAGATCCTCTCCACCGTCCGGGATTTTGTCGACAAAGAGATCATCCCGGTCGCGACCGAGCTGGAGCACCGCGACGAGTACCCGCAAGCGATCGTGGACGGACTGAGGGAACTCGGCCTGTTCGGTCTGATGATCCCCGAGGAGTACGGGGGCCTCGGCGAGTCGCTGCTCACCTACGCGCTGTGCGTGGAGGAGATCGCCCGTGGCTGGATGTCGGTGTCCGGCATCATCAACACCCACTTCATCGTCGCGTACATGCTCAAGCAGCACGGGACGCGGGAGCAGAAGGAACACTTCCTGCCGAGGATGGCGGCCGGCGCGATCCGGGGCGCCTTCTCGATGTCGGAGCCGGGCCTCGGCTCCGATGTGTCGGCCATCACGTCCAAGGCGGTCCGGGACGGCGACGAGTACGTCCTGAACGGCCAGAAGATGTGGCTGACGAACGGCGGCACCTCCTCGCTCGTGGCCGTACTGGTCCGCAGTGACGAAGGACACCCCGAGGGCACCGCCCCGCACCGGTCGATGACCACCTTCCTGGTCGAGAAGGAGCCGGGCTTCGGCGAGGTCCGGCCGGGCCTGACCATCCCCGGCAAGATCGAGAAGATGGGCTACAAGGGCGTCGACACCACCGAGTTGATCATGGACGGCCTGCGCGTACCGGCCGACCGGGTGCTCGGCGGGGTCACGGGCCGAGGTTTTTACCAAATGATGGACGGCGTGGAGGTCGGCCGGGTCAACGTGGCGGCGCGCGGCTGCGGCGTGGCCCAGCGCGCCTTCGAGCTGGGCGTCCGCTATGCCCAGGAACGGCACACTTTCGGCAAGCCGATCGCCCAGCACCAGGCCATCCAGTTCAAGCTGGCGGAGATGGCCACCAAGGTCGAGGCCGCGCATGCGATGATGGTCAACGCGGCTCGCAAAAAGGACTCCGGGGAACGAAACGACCTGGAGGCCGGCATGGCGAAGTACCTGGCCTCCGAGTACTGCAAGGAGGTCGTGGAGGACGCCTTCCGGATCCACGGCGGCTACGGCTTCTCCAAGGAGTACGAGATCGAGCGCCTCTACCGCGAGGCCCCGATGCTGCTCATCGGTGAAGGTACCGCCGAGATCCAGAAAATGATCATCGGCCGCCGACTGCTCGAAGAGTATCGGTTCCAGGGCTGATTGTCCGGTTACGGGGTGTTTTCTTCGAGAAGAAGATCACACCCCGTAGACGTTCTTCGGCCGCCGACTCGGCTTCCTGGCTTGCCCAGTTGTGGTCCGCGCCCGGTACGATCCGGGAAAGCCGCCGTCCCCCGTCAGAGCGCGGCATCATCCGCTACGAAGGTCATCCATGCCCCACACCTCTGCACACCGTGACCGCCTGGCAGGCGCACGCCTCGCGCGCGGAGCATCGCCGTGGCTTCTGCCGACCGTCGCCACCGCGGCCGTCAGCCTGGTCCGGGCCCGCCGTTCCGGCGCGGCCAGGGCCGTCGCCGTGCCCGCCACCGCGCTCGCGGCGGGCATGCTGTGGTTCTTCCGCGACCCCGAGCGCGAGATCGCCCCCGGCCGGGTCATCTCGCCCGCGGACGGTGTGGTGCAGAGCATCATGCCGTGGAAGGACGGCCGCACCCGCGTCGCGATCTTCATGAGCCCGCTCAACGTCCACGTCAACCGGGCGCCCCTCACGGGCACGGTGACGTCCGTCGAGCACATCCCCGGCGGCTTTGTTCCGGCTTTCAACAAGGAGAGCGAGAACAACGAGCGCGTAGTCTGGCATTTCGACACCGAACTCGGCGACATCGAGATGATCCAGATCGCCGGCGCGGTGGCCCGCCGCATCGTGCCCTACCTCCCGGAGGGCACGAAGGTCGAGCAGGGCGACCGTATCGGTCTGATCCGCTTCGGCTCGCGTGTCGACCTCTACCTTCCCGAGGGTGTGGAGGTCGCGGTCGAGGTCGGACAGAAGACCGTGGCTGGGGTGACTCGCATTGACCGTGATTGATCCGGAGACCCAGGCGGGCTGGGTGCCCGAGGCCGACGAGGTGGACGAAGAGGAGGAGATGCCCCTCTCTCTGCGTCTGTCGATAGCGGACACCCTCACGCTGGGCAACGCCACGTGCGGGTTCATGGCGGTGTACTTCACCACCACCGGCATCCTGATCCCGCACCTGACCGGCAGCCAGGAGTCCGGCATGGCCCGCCACAGCGCGGCCACGGCGGTCATCCTGATGCTCTGCGCGGCGGTCTTCGACCTGTTCGACGGCCTGGTGGCGCGCAAGCTGCGTTCGTCGCCGATGGGCGCGGAGCTGGACAACCTGTCGGACCTGATCAGCTTCGGCCTCGCGCCCGCGTACTTCGTGCTCGTCTACGGCATGGTCGCCGACGACGCGCACCAGCGGGTGGCGGCGGTGGGCGCGATCGTGGTGCTGCTGGCCGTGGTGCTCAGACTGGCGCGGTTCAGCTGCGTGACGCTGAAGGACGGCATGTTCCAGGGCATGCCCTCGCCGTTCGGCGCGCTGACGGTCGTCTCGATCGTGCTGCTGGAGCTGCCGTTCGTGGCGACGCTGCTGGCGATCCTGGGGACGGCGTGGCTGATGGTGAGCCGGGTGGAGTACCCGAAGCCGCGCGGCCGGCTGGCCGGGGCGATGCTCGGCTGGATCGTGCTGTCGATGGGGCTGCTGGCCGCGTGGGCCTTCGACGCGCCGAGCGGTCAGCTGCTGCTCCAGACGGGATGCGCGCTCCAGCTGGTGATGGGCGCGGTGATTCCGCTGTTCGCCACGGCCCGGCGGGTGAACAACTTCCGCGACAACCGCCGCGAGGCGCGTGCCGCGCAGCTGCCGTAGCGACGCTTCGACGAGGGGCCCCCTACCCGGGTCGGGTAGGGGGCCCCTCGCTCGTGTCCGTACCCTCCGCCAAGCCCTCGCTCCGCCCACCCGCTCGGCCGTCTCGGCGGGCCGAGGGGCCGCCGCGCGGCGCCCCGGCCGCCTCGCCGGCCGGGGCGGACGGTCCCGCCGCGGCCGAGGCGGGGCTCCGGCCGGACCGGGGCGGACACTGCCGCCGTGGGCCGGGGCCGTGGGCCGGTCGGGTGCCTCCCGGTCTGCCGGTGATGGGTCGCCGGGCGAGGCCGGGGGTCCGGGGGCGGAGCCTCCCGGGGGGTCAGCCCAGGTGGGTCTCGGCCAGGCGGACGGCGACCCGCTCCAGGATCGGCCCGGCGTCCGCGATGCACTTGGCGACGTCCGGCTCGACCGACGTGAGGGGGTACGCCTCCGAGATGCCGGCCCGCCGCAGCGCCTCCTCGGGCAGGGCGAGCCGTCCGCACACCGCCACCACCGGCTTGCCCGCGGCGCGCGCCGCCGAGGCCACCCCCGCCGGCGCCTTCCCGTGCAGCGTCTGCTCGTCCAGCGAGCCCTCACCGGTGATCACCAGGGACGCCCGTTCCAGGGCGGGCGCGAAGCCCAGGACGTCCAGCATGACCTCGATGCCGGGGCGGAACCGGGCGCCGAGGAGCAGCGCGCCGTAGCCGATGCCGCCGGCCGCGCCCGCGCCCGGGGACGCCGCGTACTCGGCGGCCCGCGGGCCCGCCTCGGCCTCCAGCACCTTCGCGAAGTGCGCCAGCGCCGCGTCCAGCGCCGCCACGTCGTCCGGCGAGGCCCCCTTCTGCGGGCCGTACACGGCGGGCGCGCCCTTCGGCCCGGTCAGCGGGTTGTCGACGTCGCTGGCCAGCACCAGCTCGACCGAGGACAGCCGCGGGTCCAGGCCGGAGAGGTCGGCGCGGGCCAGGCCGGCCAGTCCGCCGCCGCCCGGGGGCACCGGCTCGCCCGACCCGGTGAGGAACCGGGCGCCGAGCGCGGCCAGCATGCCCGCGCCGCCGTCCGTGGTGGCGCTGCCGCCGACGCCGAAGACGATCGTCCGCGCGCCCGCGTCCAGCGCGGCCCGCAGCAGTTCCCCGGAGCCGTACGTGGAGGCCGTCAGGGGCGCGAAGACCCCGGCCGGCAGCCGCTGGAGGCCGCTCGCCTCGGCCATCTCCACGACCGCGGTGCCCTCGCGCAGCGCGAACGCGGCCGTCACCTCCTCGCCGAGCGGCCCGGTCACCCGGACCTCGCGCCGTTCGAAGCCGGCCGCGACCGCCGCGTCCACGGTCCCGTCGCCGCCGTCGGCCACGGGCAGCGCCTCCACCGCCAGATCCGGCACGACCCGGCGCAGCCCGGCCGTCACCCGCTCGGCGACCTGCACGGCCGTCAGCGAGCCCTTGAACTTGTCCGCGGCGATGAGCACCCGACGGGTCTCGTTCCCTGAAGCGTCCGCCACCTTGTCTTCCCCTTGCTCTCCGGGCCCCGCGCACGGCGGGGCCAGTCGCGCCGCTGTGACGATAACCGCAGGACACCCCCGCCGTCATGCCCCGCCCGAACCCTGGAAGGGCGTAAGGAGCCGGGCCGAGTGGGTACTCCGCTGCCATGAGCACCCAGCGCACCGCACCGGACCTCGCCGACCGGCTGCACGGCGGCTGGCTCGGCCGGATCGCGGGCAACATGCTCGGCAAGCCGGTCGAGCAGGGCGAGGTGTGGACCCGCGACCGGATCGACCGGTACCTGCGCCGGGCCGCCGCCCTGCCGCTGACGGACTATCTGCCCGAGCCCGCCGACCCGGCCGAGGCCGCCGCGCTGCGCCCGGAGTGGCGGTGCTGCGTGCGCGGCCGGATCGACGGCAGCTGCCGGGACGACGACGTGGACTACGCGATCCTCGGCCTGCACCTGCTGGAGACCCACGGCTTCGGCTTCAGCACCGAGCAGGTCGGCGACCTGTGGCTGCTGAGACTGCCGTACCTGCAGACGTTCACGGCGGAACGGGCCGCGTACCGGAACCTGGCGAACGGCCTGAGGCCGCCGCTGACGGCGACGTACGACAATCCGTACCAGGAGTGGATCGGCGCGCTGATCCGCGCCGACGTCTTCGGCTGGACCTGCCCCGGTGATCCCGCCCGGGCCGCCGGCCTGGCCCGCCGGGACGCGGTGCTCTCGCACACCGGCAACGGTGTCTACGGCGCCATGTGGGCCGCCGCCCTGATCGCGGCCTCCTTCACCGCCCCGACCGTCCGGGACGCGCTGGAGGCGGCGCTCGGGGTCGTGCCGGCGGGCAGCCGCCTGGCCCGGACGGTGCGGCGGGTCGCGAGCCTGCACGAGACCCGGCTGCCCTGGGACCAGACCCTGGCCACGGTGGCCGAGGAGACCGCCGGGCTCGGCTGGATCCACACCGTGCCGAACGCCGCCGTCCTGACCGCCGGGCTGCTGTACGGCGAGGACGACTTCACCCGGACCCTCGCGCTGACCGTGCGCGGCGGCCTGGACACCGACTCCAACGGGGCCACGGCCGGTTCGGTGGCCGGGGTGCGCACCGGGGCGCGGGCCGTTCCGGCCCAGTGGCGGGAGCCGCTGCGGGACACGGTGCGCAGCGCCGTGTTCGGTTTCGACGGCGTACGGATCAGTGCCCTGGCCGAGCGCACGCTGCGCCTGGCGACGGCGGGTTCGCCGGGCGGACCGCTGGTTACCCTGTCCGGATGACCACCACTCCTGACTTCGCCGCGTACATCGCGGGCCTGCCCCGCGTCCTCGCCGGGGCCGCCGCGCTCTTCCGGGACGCCGAGGGCCGTGTGCTGCTCGTGGAACCCAACTACCGCGAGGGCTGGGCCCTGCCGGGCGGGACCATCGAGTCCGACACCGGGGAGACGCCGCGCGAGGGCGCCCGCCGGGAGACGCTGGAGGAGATCGGGCTGGACCGTCCGCTGGGCCGGCTGCTCGCGGTGGACTGGGTGCACGGCACGGCCCGGCCGCCGCTGGTGGCGTACCTGTACGACGGCGGTGTGCTCACCGAGTCCGAGCTGAAGGCCATCCGGCTCCAGGAGGAGGAGCTGCTGTCCTGGCGCCTGGTCGCCCGCGAGGACCTGGCCGCCCATCTGCCGGGCGCGCTGGGCCGCCGGGTATTGGCCGGTCTGGACGTGCTGGCGGAGGGCGGCGGCACGGCGGAGCTGGAGAACGGCCACCGGGTGGCCTGACGCGGCGCTCCGGGTCCGGGGGCCGCGTGTCCGCCTCGCGCGGCGCCTCGCCGCCTCGGCCGTGCGGGGACGCCGCGCCGGAGGGCTCCCCTCCGGGACCGTTCCGTAAGGGCCGCCCCGGGTTAACCGCTCGCGGTGGCCGCCGGGCCCGCCCTACCCTCGGTGCCATGGCCAAGCCCCTCGTCGCCCTGCTGAGCGGGGCCGGTATCTCCACCGACTCCGGAATCCCCGACTACCGCGGGCCGAACGGGCTGTGGCGGCGCGATCCGGAGGCCGAGAAGCTCGTGACGTACGAGTACTACATGGCGGACCCGGAGATCCGGCGCCGGTCCTGGGTGATGCGGCGCGAGAGCGGCGGGCTCACGGCCCGGCCGAACGCGGCGCACCGGGCCGTCGCCGAGCTGGAGCGGTCCGGCGTCCCGGTGCGGGTCCTCACCCAGAACGTGGACGGGTTGCACCAGCTGGCCGGCCTGCCCGCCCGCAAGGTCCTCGAACTGCACGGCAGCGCCCGTGCCGTGGTCTGTACCCGGTGTCACGCCCGGGGGCCGATGGAGGACGCGCTCGCCCGGGTGGAGGCGGGCGAGGCGGACCCGCCGTGCCGGGAGTGCGGCGGCGTCCTGAAGCCGGCGACGGTGATGTTCGGCGAGCGGCTGGACCCCGTGGTGCTCGGCGAGGCCGCGGCCATCGCCAAGGCCTGCCAGGTGTTCGTGGCCGTCGGCAGCAGCCTCCAGGTGCACCCCGCCGCCGGGCTGGCCGGGGTCGCCGCCGACCACGGCGCCCGGCTCGTCGTCGTCAACGCCGAGCCGACGCCGTACGACGACCGGGCCGACGAGGTGATCCGCGAACCGATCGGCACCGCGCTGCCCGCCCTGCTCGCCCGGCTGGCCGCGGAGGGCGGCGGCGCGTAGCGGCCGGGGCCCGCCGGCCGTGGTGGTCAGAACAGGGCCGCGCCGCCGCCCCGTTCGAAGTCCAGCAGCCGGCGCTTGCGGTCCAGGCCGCCGCCGTAGCCGGTGAGGCCGCCGCCCGCGCCGATCACCCGGTGGCAGGGCACGATGATGCCCACCGGGTTCTTGCCGTTGGCGAGGCCGACCGCGCGGGAGGCCTTGGGGTTGCCGAGGGCGTCGGCGAGCTGGCCGTAGGAGCGGGTCTCGCCGTAAGGGATGCGGGTCAGCTGTTCCCAGACCCGGCGCTGGAACGGGGTGCCGTGCAGGCGCAGTTCCACCGTGAACTCCTTCAGCTCGCCCGCGAAATAGGCCGCGAGCTGCTCCTCGGCCTGGGCGAACGGGGTGTCGTCGGGGGTGCCGAAGCTCTCCTCCGGCGGGCGGTGGCGCTGGCCGGCCATGTACAGGCCGCACAGGACGCCGTCGTCGGCGACGAGCGTGAGCGGGCCGTAGGGGCTGTCGATGACGGTGTGCTGCTTCATGGCGGGGTCCTCGTACGGGTGCTCAGGCGTAGGTGTCCTTGTATCAGGATCCTTACGCGGGCAGGAAGTTGATGGGGTGGCTGTCGGTCGCCCACAGGTACTGGACGGCGTACGCCCGCCAGGGCCGCCAGCCCTCCGCTCGGGCGGTGAGCGCGGCCGGGGTGGACGGCAGGCCCAGTTCCCCGGCGGCGCGCCGGATGCCGAGGTCGGTGGGGAGGAACGCGTCGGGGTCGCCGAGGGCGCGCATGGCGATGACGTCCGCCGTCCACGGCCCGAAGCCGGGCAGCGCGAGCAGCCGGGCGCGGGCCTCGGCCCAGTCGGTGTCCACCCCCAGGCGCACATCGCCGTCGGCGAGCAGCCGGACCAGGGTGGTGAGGGTGGCGCGCCGGGTGCGGGGCATGGCCAGGGTCTCGGGGTCGACGGCGGCCAGCGCCTCGGGCGTGGGGAAGAGGTGGGTGAGGCCGCCCTCGGGGTCGTCGAGGGGTTTGCCGTGCGCGGTGACCAGGCGGGCCGCGTGGGTGCGGGCGGCGGCCGTGGACACCTGCTGGCCTAGCACGGCCCGGACGGCGAACTCGGCCTCGTCGACCGTGCGCGGCACCCGGCGGCCGGGGCCCCGGTCGACCAGCGGGGCGAGCAGCGGGTCGGTGCGCAGCCGCTCGTCCACGGCGACGGGGTCGGCGTCCAGGTCGAGCAGGCGGCGGCAGCGGCTGATGGCCACGGTCAGGTCCCGCAGGTCGCTCAGGGTGAGCCGGCAGGCGATGTGGTCGGGGCGCGGGGCGAGGGCGACGATGCCGTGGCCGTAGGTCAGCCGCAGCGTGCGCCGGTAGGCGCCGTCCCGCCACTCCTCCACGCCGGGTACGGCGGTGGCGGCGAGGTGGCCGAAGAGGTTGGACGGGTTGAGCGGGGCGCGGAACGGCAAGCGCAGGGTGAGCACGCCGGGGGTGCCGGTGCCGCTCGCGGGCACGCGGGCGCGCAGCTCGCCCGGGGACAGGGCGAAGATCTCGCGGACGGTGTCGTTGAAGGCGCGCACGGAGGAGAAGCCGGCCGCGAACGCGATCTGGGCCATGGGCAGCGCGGTGGTCTCGATGAGCAGCCGGGCGGTCTGGGCGCGCTGGGCGCGGGCGAGGGCGAGCGGGCCGGCGCCCAGTTCGGCGAGGAGCTGCCGCTCGACCTGCCGGGCGCTGTAGCCGAGCCGGGCGGCGAGTCCGGGGACGCCCTCGCGGTCCACGACGCCGTCGGCGATCAGCCGCATGGCGCGGGCGACCAGGTCGGCGCGCCGGTTCCACTCCGGGGAGCCGGGGCTGGTGTCGGGGCGGCAGCGCTTGCAGGCGCGGAACCCGGCCTGCTGGCAGGCGGCGGCGCTCGGGTAGAACGTCATGTTCTCCGGCTTGGGCGGCACCACCGGGCAGCTCGGGCGGCAGTAGATCCCGGTGGTCAGGACGGCCGTGAAGAACCATCCGTCGAACCGCGCGTCCTTGGACCGCACGGCGCGCACGCAGTGCTCCCGGTCGAGGTGAGTCCCTGTCTGCATGCATCCAGCATCGACCACGGGCCGCCCCGTCGCTGGCGGAAATCCGACATGAACCCGGCCTGGCCCGGCCCTTCACCGAATCACGGTGTGGGCGCGGGGGTGTGCTGCCGCCGGAACCCGTCGATCCACCCGGTGGTGGCGCGCAGTCCGCCGAAGGTGTAGAAGTGCACCTTCACCACGCCGTGCCGAGCGGGATCGTAGCGGTCGGCCAGCGCGTGCAGGAAGCGGTCCGGGCCGGTGGTGCCCATGAGATTGGTCAGCGAGAAGCCGTACTTGCGGGCGACGGAGGCGCTGGTGCCGACGCCGAACCGGGTGGCGTAGCCCAGCAGCCGGCGCACCCCGGCCGGGCCGGGGACGCCGACGCGGACGGGCAGGTGCACGTCCCGGGCGCGCAGGGCCTCCAGCCAGGCGAGGACCGGGTCCGCGTCGAAGCCGAACTGGGTGATGACCTCGCCGTCGAACCGGTCGGCGCCGATGGCGGCCGCCTTGTCCGTGAGCGCCGACCACAGGGCCCGGTCGGTGATGCCGGGGTGGCCTTCCGGGTAGCCGGCGATGCCGATGTGCCGGACGCCGTGGTGGCGCAGCAGCCCGGTGCGCAGGACGGCGAGGGCGTCGGGGTAGGGGCCCTCGGGGCGGGCGGGGTCGCCGCCGACGACGAACACGTTCCCGGCGGTGCCGTCGGCGGCCAGCCCGGCGAGGAACTCCTCCAGGGCGGGCCGGGAGGGCAGCCGGCGGGCGGAGATGTGCGGGACGGGGACGAAGCCGAGCCGCTTGACCGCGCGGGCCGCCGTCAGCCGGGTGGCGGTGTCCTCGCCGGCCAGGAAGGTGATGTTGATCCGGGTGCCGGGCGGGATGCCGTCGCGCGCCTCCTCCAGCCGGGGCACGTCCTTGCCGGTCATCTCCAGGGAGAAGTCGTCCAGCAGAGCGGGGTTCATGGGGCTTCTCGGCTTTCGTACGGCTGGTCCCGGACGCGGCCGATGATGTCACGCGGGGTGCCGGAACCCGTGGGCAGGGCTCCTCCCCACGGGTTTATGGACCTGTGCACAGCTCCTTGTTTGGCTCTGTTCGCCGGGCCAACGGCGGGGCAGGGTGGGGTTTCCGATCACCCGAGGAGGTCCCGTTGAGTGTTCCGTCCGATCCCGGCGCGCGAGCGGTGGTGGCGTGACCGTGCTCTTCCGGCATGCCGACGCGGTCCGGGCCGCGTATCCCGAACTGTCCGCCGGCGCGCTGTACGCCGCCGGTGTCGGCGCCCCGGCCGACACCGGTCCGCGCGCCGCCGTGTACACCGCGCGGGCCCTGGCGCGGCTGGCGCGGGCGGCCGAGGGCGAGTTTCCCGAGGTACTGGCCTGGCGGCGGGCCTTCAGCCGGATGGGGGTGAAGCCGACGCAGGTCCGGTCGGCCTCGGAGTCGCTGCTGCGGCGGCTGCGCAAGGAAGGCGGGCTGCCGCGCATCCATCCGCTGGTGGACCTGTGCAACGCCGTCTCGGTGGCGTACGCGGTGCCGGTCGCCGTCCTCGACGTGGACCGCGTCACCGGGCCGGTGCTGGAGGTCCGGCCGGCGCGGGGGGACGAGACGTACACGCGGTTCGGCGGGGGCGACGAGTCACCCGTGCCCGGCGAGGTGACGTTCGTGGACTCGGCGGGCCGGGCGCACGCGCGGCGCTGGACCCACCGGCAGAGCGGGTATTCGGCGGTCGGCGCGGAGACCGGGCGGGTGTTGGTGGTGACGGAGGCGATGCACGACGGCGGCGCGGACACCGTGGCGGAGGTCCTGAAGACCATCGAGGAGGAGGTGGCCGCGCACTGGGCGGCCGCCACGGCGGCGGCCGTCCTCACGCCCGGCGCCCCGGAGTTCGGCTTCGGGTCCTGACCGGGCGCCGGGGCGGGCGCGTGACAGCATGAGCGGCGTGGACGAGGGGCGGGACACGGTGGAGGCGCCGGCGCGCGGATCCGACTTCCTCCAGCTGGCCGTCGCCGACGTGCCCGCCGGCGGCAAGGCGGAGTGGCTGGCCGGACGGCTGCGGGAGGCGATAGCGGACGGCCGGCTCCCGGTGGGCGGCCGGCTGCCGCCGACCCGCGTTCTCGCGGCCGAGCTGCGGGTCTCCCGCGGCGTGGTGACGGAGGCCTACCGCCGCCTCGCCGAGGACGGCCACGTAACGGGCCGCCGCCGCGCCGGCACCACCGTGGTCGCCTCCCCGCTCACCCCGCCACCGCCCACGGGTTCCGGCAGCGGGCGGACGGCGGGGCCGGCCCCGGCCGGGGGTGACGGCGTCGGGCGGGGCGCGGGGGACGCCTTCGAGCACGGCGACGGCTCGCGCCGGGGCGCCCCGGACGGGCGCGGGCCCGCCGGCACGGGTGGTGCCGGCGACCCGGGCCTGGAGGACGCCCGCGGGCACGCCGCCGGAACCGGCGCGGGGCGAACCCGCCGCCCGGCCGACGACCGGGAACCGGGCAAGACCGACGGGCGCCCAACCACCGGCACGGACGGCACCGGCAACCCGGGCCTGGAGGACGCCCGCGGGCACGCCGCCAGAATCGACGCGGGACGAACCCGCCGCCCGGCCGACGACCGGGAACCGGGCAAGACCGACGGGCGCCCAACCACCGGCACGGACGGCACCGGCAACCCGGGCCTGGAGGAG
>NZ_JBVJOT010000041.1:0-25936 GCF_055583025.1 Streptomyces sp. NPDC104831 | reverse complement strand
CCAGAATCGACGCGGGACGAACCCGCCGCCCGGCCGACGACCGGGAACCGGGCAAGACCGACGGGCGCCCAACCACCGGCACGGACGGCACCGGCGGCCCGGGCGTGGGCGGCACCCGTGAACACACCCTCGGCGCCGACGGGATCGGACACACCGGGGCGGGTGGCACGGACGCCGACGGCACGGGCGCGGAGGACACCTGCGGGCGCGGGGCCACCGGCGCCGGCGATGGGCGAAGTGGCCGGGCTGGGGACCGGGGTGGCGCCGGGTGGTCCTGGGACCGGTCCCCGGGCCGAGGCCCCGCCGGGCCGCCCGCCCACCGGCCCGTGCACCGGGGCCCCACCGGGTCCTTCGGCGGTGGGCCCGCGGACCGCGGGCCCGTCGACCCGTTCCGCGGGGTGCCCGGCTTCGACGTGTTCGACGTGCTGCGGCAGGCGCCCGCCGAGGTCGACTTCACGCCCGGGCGGCCCGACCTCACCGCCTTTCCGCGGGCGGCCTGGCTGCGGGCCGAGCGTGCGGTGCTCGCCGAGGCGGCCGCGGGGCATCTGGGCTACGGCGACCCGCGCGGCGCGCCCCCGCTGCGGCGGGCCGTCGCCGACTGGCTGGCGCGCATGCGGGGCGTACGGGTGGACCCGGACGCCGTACTGATCGTCGCGGGCACCGCGCAGGCGCTCACCCTGCTGCACCCGGTGCTGCGGGCGGACGGCGTCGACGCCGTCGCCGTGGAGGACCCCGGCTCGCTGGGGGCCCGTCAGCACTTGGCGAACGGGGGCCTCGCGACCCCGCCGGTGCCGGTCGACGAGCACGGCGTACGGGTCGACGCGCTGCGGGCGACCGGCGCCCGGGCCGTCCTGCTCACCCCCGCGCACCAGTTCCCGACCGGCGTCGTCACCAGCGGCGAACGGCGGCGGGAGCTGCTGGAGTGGGCCCGGGCGGGCGGGCTGATCCTGGAGGACGACTACGACGCCGAGCACCGCTACGACCGGCCCCCGGTCGCCGCGCTGCGCGCCCTGCTGGCCGACCGGGTCTGCTACCTGGGCAGCGCCTCCAAGCTGCTCGCGCCGGCGCTGCGGATCGGCTGGCTGGTGGCACCGGCCCGGTACCGTACCGCGCTGGTCGACGCCAAGCGCTTCAACGACCTGGGCAACGCGGTGCTGCCGCAGCTGGTGCTCGCCCGCCTGATGGCGTCGGGGGAGCTGGAGCGGCACCTCAGGCTGGTGCGCGGGCGCCACCGCGGACGGCGGGACGCCATGATCGCCGCGCTGGCCGGGCAGTTGCCGGGCGCGGTGGTGCACGGCGCGGCGGCGGGCCTGCACCTGACGGTCACGTACGCCGGGGACGTGCCCGACACGGAGTTCGCGGCGGCGGCGCTGGCGCACGGCGTGAAGTGCCATCCGCTCTCCTGGCACCGCCAGTCCCCCGGGCCGCCCGGCCTGGTCCTCGGCTACGCCGCCGGTTCGCCCGGTGTCATCGCCGACGGCGTGGCACGGCTGGGCAGGGCCCTGCGCACCCTGCGCTGACCGGTCCGCCCGGCCGGGGGCCGTCCCGGTCCGGTGTCCTCGGCGACGGCGGACGCGGCGGCGTTGCAGCGGGCCGGCGGCGTGCGCGGGGTCCCGCCCTCGTCCGGGGCCCAGCGACGGACCCCGAGGCGCTGCGCCGGGTGGCGCCGGAACCCCTGCGGGTCGCGCAGCCGCCGGTCCACTTCGAGGTGATGCGGATGCCGGACGCCACCGGCGTGGGCGACTGCACAAAGGCCGGTCAGCCCGCCGTCGTGGAGCACGAGGGGAGACCGCGACCGGCCCAGCGTCCCGGTGGCGGACGCCGCTCCCCGGGTCAGCCGGGGCCGCCGCCGAGTTCGCGGGCGAAGGTCTCGTACGCCCGGGTGTCGAAGAGGACGAAGCGGACCTCCTCGACGGCGGTGGGGGTGGTGCGCACCGCCCGGACCGCGATGCGGGCCGCGTCCGCCATCGGCCAGCGGTAGACGCCGGTGGACAGGGCGGGGAACGCGACCGTGCGGGCGCCGAGTTCGTCGGCGACGCGCAGGGACTGCCGGTAGCAGGAGGCGAGGAGGTCCGAGCGGTCCTCCGTCGGCGACCAGACCGGGCCCACCGTGTGGATCACCCAGCGGGCGTCCAGGTCGCCCGCCGTGGTGGCGACCGCCTGACCGGTGGGCAGGCCGCTGCCGTACCGGGAGGCGCGCAGGGCGCGGCACTGCGCGAGGATGGCCGGGCCGCCGCGGCGGTGGATCGCGCCGTCCACTCCCCCGCCGCCCAGGAGCGAGGAGTTGGCCGCGTTGACGACGGCGTCGGCGTGCTGCCGGGTGATGTCGCCCTGGACGAGGGTGATGCCGGTCATGTCGGTCCCGCCTTTCCGGTCGGCCGCGCCCCGGTTCGTGTCGGTTCAGCCCTGTCTCAGTCTCCGCCAGACCGCCTTGGCCGCGTTGTGGCCCGACATCCCGTGCACACCGGGCCCCGGCGGTGTGGCCGAGGAGCAGATGAAGACGGCCGGGTGGGGGGTGTGGTAGGGGAACAGGGACAGCCTGGGGCGCAGCAGCAGCTGGAGACCGGCGGCCGCGCCGCAGGCGATGTCGCCGCCGACGTAGTTGGCGTTGCGGGCGGCCATCTCGGCGGGACCGGCGGTGGCGCGGGCCAGCACACGGTCGCGGAATCCGGGGGCGAAGCGCTCCAGCTGGCGTTCTATGGCCTCGGTGAGGTCCCCCGACCAGCCGTTCGGCACATGGCCGTAGGCCCAGAAGACGTGCTTGCCCTCGGGCGCCCGGGTGGGGTCGGCCACGCTCGGCTGCACGGTGATCAGGAACGGCCGCTCGGGGGCGTGTCCCTCGCGGGAGGCGGCGCGCAGGGCGGTGCCGATCTCGGCCGGGCTCGCGCCGATCTGGACGGTGCCGGCGGTACGCGCCTCGGGCGCGGTCCAGGGCACCGGTCCGTCCAGCGCGTAGTCGATCTTGAATACGCTGGGGCCGTAGCGGTAGTTCGCGTAGTGGTCGCCGAAGCCGGCGATGCGGGCGAGCGCGGCGGGCGAGGTGTCGAAGACGTACGCGCGCGCGGGCGGCAGGTCGTCCAGGCGCTTGACCTCGAAGTCGGTGTGCACCTCGCCGCCGAGGTCCCGCAGGTACGCGGCGAGGGCGTCGGAGAGGGACTGGGAGCCGCCGCGGGCCACCGGCCAGCCGCGGGCGTGCGCGGAGAGCGCGAAGACCAGCCCGATGGCGCTGGTGGCGAGGCCGCCCAGCGGTGCCATCACGTGGGCGACGAGGCCGGCGAAGAGGGTCTTGAAGCGCTCGTCCTTGAAGCGGCGCATCAGCCAGGTGGACGGCGGGAGCCCGGCCAGCCCGAAGCGGGCGAGGGTGACCGGGTCGCGGGGCAGCGCGGTCAGCGGCAGGGACATGAAGTCCCGCACGAGGGTGTCCCAGTGGGCGAGCAGCGGCTCGACCAGTCTGCGGTACGGGCCCGCGTCGCGCGGTCCGAAGGAGGCGGCGGTCTCGGCCACCGAGCGGGACAGCACGGCCGCGGTGCCGTCCGGGAACGGGTGGGCCATGGGCAGCGGGGCGTGCAGCCACTCGAGGCCGTACCGGTCGAGCGGGAGGGCGCGGAACGCCGGGGAGTTGATGCCGAGGGGATGGGCGGCCGAGCACGGGTCGTGCCGGAAGCCGGGCAGGGTCAGCTCCTCCGTGCGGGCGCCGCCGCCCACGGTGGACTTCGCCTCGAACAGGGCAACGGAGAAGCCGCGGCGGGCCAGCTCCACCGCGGCGGTCAGTCCGTTCGGTCCCGCACCCACCACGACCGCATCGAGCATCGACGGCACCTTCGGACCCCTTCGTCAGCCGATGGCCTTCGGGATCAGGATAGGCCGGGGCACCGGCCCTTCCCGGTCCGGGTGGTCCCGGCCGGTCAGGAGGCGGTGCGCAGCAGGCCGGCCACCCGGCGGGCGGTGGCGGCGTCCCGGGCGGCGGTGAACGGCAGGGCGTTGCCGCCGGTGACGCGGAACGGCTCGCCGGTCAGGGTGAGGTGCGCGCCGCCGGCCTCCTCGACCAGGAGCAGTCCGGCCGCGTGGTCCCAGGCGGCCTCCCAGGAGAACGCGACCGCGTCCAGTTCGCCCCGGGCGACCGCGAGGTACTCGAGACCGGCGGAGCCGCACGCGCGCGGGGCGAGGCCGTCGGTCCACAGGGCGCGCAGCGCGCGCTTCTGCTCGTCGGTGGTGTAGTCCGGGTGGGAGGTGGCGACGACGAGGTCCCGGCCGGGCGCGGGCGGGCCCGCGAACAGCCGTTCGCCGTCGAGGAAGGCGCCCCGGCCGCGGACGGCGGTGGCGAACAGGCCGCGCGCGGCGGCGTAGGTCCAGGAGGCGATCACGGTGCCGCGGTGGGCGAGGGCCACGAGGGTGCAGAAGCCGTCGTCGCCGTGGACGAACTGGCGGGTGCCGTCGACCGGGTCGACGATCCAGACCGGGGTGTCGCCCCGGAGCGCCTCGTAGACCGCCGGGTTCGCGTGCACGGCTTCCTCGCCGACCACCACGGAGCCGGGCAGCAGTGCGCCGAGGGCCTCGGTGAGCCGCAGTTCGGCGAGCCGGTCGGCGTCCGTGACCAGGTCGTGCGGGCCGCTCTTCTGGTCCACCTCGTGGGCGGCGAGGCGGCGGAAGCGGGGCAGGATCTCGGCCGCGGCGGCCTCGCGGACCGCCTCCTCCACGTCGGCCGAGCGGCGGGCGAGAAACTCCTCGATGGTTTCCGTCTCTTCGATCATGCCTCCCATCAGACCACGTCCCACTGACAGCCCCCGGCCCGCGGGTGTCTGCGAGGTGGAATCGCCGTGAACAGCGGGGGCTCGGGAAGGGGGTCCGGGAGGGGGCGGACGAGGGCGCCGGCCGGGGCCGGCGAGGGGTGCGGGAGGGGTCGTCGCCCCCGTGACGCACCGGCGCCGTGCGCAGGCGTCCGGCGGCGCGGGTCCCCCGGGCAGGGCGTCAGCGGCCCACCGCGTAGCCCTGCATGCCCCGTGGGTTCGCCGCCGCCGACAGGATGCCGGTCCGCCGGTCCCGGGCCACCGCGCACAGCCGGCCCTCGGACCAGGGCGGGCCGACGGTGACGTCGTGGCCGCGCCGCCGCAGTTCCTCGATCACCCCGGGATCCATGCGGGACTCCACGGTCACGCTGCCGGGGCGCCGGCGGCGCGGGTGGAAGGAGCCGGGGAAGCTTTCGTTGTGCCAGCCGGGGGCGTCGATGGCGCCCTGGAGGTCGAGGCCGCCGCGGACGGGGGCGCCCAGCACGGCGGCCACGAAGAAGTGCAGCTGCCACTGGTCCTGCTGGTCCCCGCCCGGCGTGCCGAACGCCAGGACCGGCACCCCGTCGCGCAGCGCGAGGGAGGGGGTGAGGGTGGTGCGGGGGCGGCGGCCGGGGGTCAGGGTGCCCGGCAGGCCCTCCTCCAGCCAGGTCATCTGCAGCCGGGTGCCGAGCGGGAAGCCGAGTTCGGGCACGACGGGGTTGGACTGGAGCCAGCCGCCGCTGGGCGTGGCCGCGATCATGTTGCCCCAGCGGTCGACCACGTCCAGGTGGCAGGTGTCCCCCCGGGTCGAGCCGTCGGCGGCCACCTCGGCCTCACCGGTCGCCTGGTCCTGCCCGGTGGCCTGCGCGAGGGTGGGCGAGCCGGGCAGCGGGGCGACGGTCGGCTCACCGGCGCCCAGCGGGTCGAAGCCGGGCCGCGCGTCCGCCACCGCGTACGCGTGGGCGGGCAGCCTCGGGGGGCGTCCGCCGGGGCTGCCGGGGCGCAGGTCGTGGGAGGCCTTCGCGCCGATCAGCGCCCGCCGCCCGGCGTTGTAGTCGTCCGACAGCAGCTCGGCGAGCGGGACCTCGGCGGCGTCGCCGTACCAGGCCTCGCGGTCGGCCATGGCGAGCTTGCAGCCCTCGATCAGCAGGTGGACGTGGTCGGCGGAACCGGGGGCGGGCAGCTCGGGCGGGAGCAGGGCGAGCTGCTGGAGCAGCACCGGGCCCTGGCTCCAGGGGCCGGCCTTGCACACGGTCCAGCCGTTCCAGTCATAGGTCACCGGGGCCTCGTAGTGGGCCGACCAGCCGGCCAGGTCGGCCCCGGTGAGCGTGCCGGTGTGCCGTTCGCCGCTGGTGTCCAGGGTGGGCCGCCGGGACTGCCGTACCAGCGCCTCGGCGATGAAGCCGCAGCGCCACACCTCGCGCGCGGCGTCGATCCGCGCCTCCCGGCCGCCCGCGTGCGCCGTCTCGGCCAGCAGCCGTTTCCACGTCGCGGCGAGCGCGGGGTTGCGCAGCGGCGTGCCCGGGCGGGGCGGCCGGCCGCCGGGCAGGTACACCTCGGCCGACGACGTCCACTCGGTCTCGAACAGCCGCCGTACGCTCTCCACGGTCGCGCCGACGTTCTCCACGGGCGGGTGCCCGTGCTCGGCGTAGCCGATGGCGTACTTCAGGACGTCGTCGAGGGACCTGGTGCCGTGGTCGCGCAGCAGGAGCAGCCAGGCGTCGAAGGCGCCGGGCACGGCGGCGGCGAGCGGTCCGGTGCCGGGTACGAGGTCCAGCCCGAGCCCCCGGTAGCGGTCCGGGGTGGCGCCCGCCGGGGCCACGCCCTGTCCGCACAGCACGCGCACGTCGCCGCCCGTCGGGGCGAGCAGGATCGGGACCTCGCCGGCCGGCCCGTTCAGGTGCGGTTCCACGACGTGCAGCACGAACGCGCCGGCCACGGCCGCGTCGAAGGCGTTGCCGCCGTCCTCCAGCACCGCCATCGCCGACTGGGAGGCCAGCCAGTGCGTGGAGGAGACCATGCCGAAGGTGCCTTGGAGAGTGGGTCGGGTCGTGAACCGCATGTCTCACCTCGTTGTCCGCGCGCGTCGGCCGGTTCGACCGTGAGGGCCGCCCGGATCAGAAGCTGCCCCGTCGCGCGGCCGGCTACGCGGCCGAGGGCCGGGTCCGTGCGAGACCCCTTTACCTGACTGTCATGTCCCTGTAGCTTCCGCCTCCTGCAAGCAGTTGCAGCAACTTACTGTCTCAAATTTCATCAACTCCCCACCCGCTGCCCGGGAGACGTCATGAGATCAAGGTCAACAGCCCCTCCGAGCGCGCCACCACGACCCCGCCCGCTCCGCCGCGCGCTCGCCGCGGGCGCCGCGGCCGCCGGGGTGATCGGACTGCTCACCGCCCCGTCGCAGTCCCCGCCGGACCCGATGCGGCCGACGGCCGCCGCCTCCGCCACGACGACCGTCTTCTACTACACGAAGACGAAGAACTGGCCGTCCGCCTACCTGCACTACGCCCCCGACGGCGGGTCGTGGACGGCCGTGCCCGGCGTCGGCATGGAACCCGCCTGCACGGACTGGGTGAAGAAGACCGTCGACCTCGGCTCGGCCACCGGGCTGCGGGCGACCTTCAACAACGGCAGCGGCACCTGGGACAACAACGGCGGCGTCAACTACGCGCTGGGCACCGGGACCGTCACCGTCAAGGACGGGGTGATCGCCCACAGCGACCCGTGCGCGGACACCGGCACGGGCTCCGGGAACGAGGCGACCGTCTACTACTCGACGGCCACGACCGGCTGGACCACCGCCAACATCCACTACGCCCCGGCCGGCGGCGCCTGGACCACCGCCCCCGGCGTCGGCATGGAGCCCGCCTGCACCGGCTGGTGGAAGAAGACCCTCGCCATCGGCACCGCCACCTCGCTCAAGGCGGCGTTCAACAACGGCAACGGCGTCTGGGACAACAACAACGGCACCGACTACGCGCTCGCCACGGGCACCTCCACCGTGCGGGACCGGAAGGTCACCACCGGGGCGAGGAACCCCTGCGCCGCGGCGGACCCCGACACCCAGGCCCCGACGGCGCCCGCCAAGGTCACCGCCACCGCCACCGCCACCTCCGTCGTGGTGGGCTGGGACGCGGCCACCGACGACACGGGCGTGGTGAAGTACCAGGTCACCCGCACCGGCGGCACCAAGGGCACGACCGTCACCGACGTCACCTCCACGGTGCTGACCGACACCGGGCTGGAGGAGAGGACGGCCTACACCTACACCGTCAAGGCGGTCGACGCGGCCGGCAACACCTCGCCCGCCTCGGCGGCGGCCGCGGTGACCACCGGCGAGAAGGCACCGGAGCCCGCCACCGGAGCCCCGCTGGGCACCGACCCGCGGGGGGACCCCGTCTACTTCGTCCTCACCGCCCGCTTCCACGACGGTGACAGCACCAACAACCGCGGCGGCAGCCAGCACGTGAAGTCCGGCAACGCGGCCGGCGACGACCCCATGTTCCGCGGCGACTTCAAGGGGCTGATCGACAGACTCGACTACATCAAGGCCCTCGGCTTCTCCGCCGTCTGGATCACCCCCGTGGTCCTCAACCGCTCGGACTACGACTACCACGGCTACCACGGCTACGACTTCTACAAGGTCGACCCGCGCCTGGAATCGGCCGGCGCCTCCTACCAGGACCTGATCAACGCGGCCCACGCCAAGGGCATGAAGATCTACCAGGACGTGGTGTACAACCACAGCTCCCGCTGGGGCGCAAAGGGCCTGTTCACCCCGACCGTGTACGGCGTCCGCGACAGCCAGTGGAGCTGGTACTACGACGAGAAGAACGACGGCTTCGAGTACGACGGCCTGAAGGTCGAGCCCAAGTCCGGTAAGTCGTACTACAACGGCGACCTGTGGTCCACCGCCGAACCGGCGGGCAACACCTGCGTCAACTGGGGCAAGCCCACCGGCGGCAGGAGCGCGGAGGGCTACACCGTCTACAACTGCCAGTGGCCCAGCCCCACCTCGGGCATGTTCCCCAAGCAGTACTACCACCAGTGCTGGATCGGCAACTGGGAGGGCGAGGACTCCCGCTCCTGCTGGCTGCACGAGGACCTCGCCGACTTCGACACCGAGTCCACCGCGGTGCAGAACTACCTCATCGGCGCCTACGACAAGTACATCGACATGGGCGTCGACGGCTTCCGCCTGGACACGGCCGTCCACGTCCCCCGGGTCACCTGGAACCGCCGCTTCCTGCCCGCCATCCAGGAACGGGTCACCCAGAGGTTCGGTGCCCGGAAGGCGGCCAACTTCTTCGTCTTCGCCGAGGTCGGGGCCTTCGTCAACGACAAGTGGAACCGCGGGTCGGTGAACCACTCCGCCCAGTTCTTCACCTGGAAGGAACGCAAGGAGTACAGCGCCGACGACACCCGGGCGGCCCTCGAACAGTACGACTACGAGGAACAGCTCGGCACCGGCAACCAGCCCACCTCCGCCAACGCCTTCCTCGACGGCAACACCTACCACGCCCCGGACCACTCGCGGGCCTCCGGCATGAACATCATCGACATGCGCATGCACATGAACTTCGCCGACGCGCAGAACGCCTACGGCAACGGCAAGGACTCCGACGACAGCGTCAACGACGCCACCTACAACGTCGTCTACGTCGACAGCCACGACTACGGCCCGAACAAGTCGTCCACGCGCTACGGCGGCGGCACCGACGCCTGGGCCGAGAACATGTCCCTGATGTGGACCTTCCGCGGCATCCCGACGCTGTACTACGGCTCGGAGATCGAGTTCCAGAAGGGCAAGCAGCTCGACTGCGGTCCCACCTGCCCGCTCTCCTCCACCGGACGCGCCTACTACGGCGACCACCTGGCCGGCACCGTCACCGCCGCGGACTTCGGCGAGGTCGGCTCCGCCTCCGGCGCGGTCGCCGACACCCTCGCCCAGCCCCTGGTCAAGCACCTCCAGCGGCTCAACCGGATCCGCCGGGCCGTGCCGGCCCTGCAGATGGGCCAGTACTCCACCGACGGCATCTCGGGGGGCATGGCGTTCAAGCGCCGCTACACCGGCGGCGGCACGGACAGCTTCGCCCTGGTCACGGTCACCGGCGGCGCCACCTACACCGGCATCCCGAACGGCACCTACACCGACGCCGTCACCGGGGACGTGAAGACCGTCACCAACGGCACGCTGTCCGTCGCCGCTCCCGGCAAGGGCAACCTGCGGGTGTACGTGCTCGGCGGCCCCGGCAAGATCGGCACCGACGGCCCCTACCTGAAGTGACGCACGCACGGCCCCGGCCGGTGTCCCGCGGCTCGGGTACGCCGTCCGGGTGACGGTACGGAACCGTCCGGCCCGCCGGGAACACCCCGGGCGGGCCGGACGTTGATCCGTGCGGCAGGAACGGAGGCCAGGGCAGTGCACGGTGAGTACAAGGTGCCCGGCGGCAAGCTCGTCGTCGTGGACGTGGAGGTCGGGGAAGGCGCGCTGCGGCACGTGCGCGTGGCGGGCGACTTCTTCCTGGAGCCCGACGAGGCGCTGGACGCGGTGAACGGCGCCCTGGAGGGCGCGCCCGCGGACACCGACGCCGCGGGGCTGGCCGCGCGCATCGACGCGGCACTGCCGGCGGGGACGGTGATGTACGGCCTGACCTCGGAGGGTGTCGGCATCGCGGTGCGCCGGGCGCTCGCGCGCGCCACGGACTGGACCGACTACGACTGGCAGCTCGTCCACGAGGCCCCGCAGCCGCCGGCCCTGCACATGGCGCTGGACGAGGTGCTGACCGCCGAGGTGGCCGCGGGCCGGCGCCCGCCGACGCTGCGGGTGTGGGAGTGGGGCGCCCCGGCGGTGATCATCGGCAGCTTCCAGTCGCTGCGCAACGAGGTCGACCCGGAGGGCGCCGCCCGGCACGGCATCGAGGTGGTGCGGCGGATCTCCGGCGGCGGCGCGATGTTCGTGGAGCCCGGCAACACGATCACCTACTCGCTGTCGGTGCCCGAGTCCCTCGTCCAGGGCCTGTCCTTCCAGGACAGCTACGCCTATCTGGACGACTGGGTGCTGGGTGCCCTCGGCGACCTGGGCGTCCGGGCCTGGTACCAGCCGCTGAACGACATCGCCACCGACCAGGGCAAGATCGCGGGCGCGGCGCAGAAGCGGATGGTCGGCCCCGGCGGCGGCCCGGGTGCCGTGCTGCACCACGTGACGATGTCGTACGACATCGACGCCGACAAGATGGTCGAGGTGCTGCGGATCGGGCGGGAGAAGCTGTCCGACAAGGGGACGCGGAGCGCGAAGAAGCGGGTCGATCCGCTGCGCCGGCAGACGGGGCTGCCGCGCGAGGCCGTCATCGACCGCATGATCGAGTCCTTCCGCGCGCGCTACGGCCTGGCCGAGGGCAAGGTCACCGACGAGGAGCTGGCCCGGGCGGAGGAACTGGCCCGCACGAAGTTCGGCTCCCCGCAGTGGACGGCGCGCGTGCCGTAGCCTCCCGTGGTCCGGGGCGCGCCCGGAGGGCACATGAGGGACGGAGCGGCGCATCGTGACCGGGGCCGGTGACCGGCCGGGCACGGAGTGCGTCGGCACTTCCGCGGCACAGGCAGTCATGTGACACTGTCATACCCCGTCCGCCCCGCGGACCCCTCCACCCCCCTTCCCCACGAGAAGTGCGTCGTGCGTTCCCTTCCTCTGCCGCTCGCTCTCACCGCGCGTCTGTCGCCGGTCGCGGTGCTCGCCTGCGCCGGCTGGGCGCTGTCCTCCGGACCGGCCGCGCCGCCCGCCGCCGGGCACCAGCCGCCCCGGAATCCGGCCGCCGGGGCCCCTTCCGCCGCCCCGTCCGCGACCACGGCCGCACCGGCGTACACCACCGCGCCCGCGCCCTGCGCCGGCGTGCCCGCGGCCGTCGTCGCGTCCCTGGTGCCGGGCGCGAAGCCGGCCGGCAAGGAGATCCCGTCGACGGACACCAGGCTGCGCCGCACCTGCTCCTGGAACGCGCTCCACGGCTACGACTACCGCTGGCTGGACGTGTCGTTCGAGATCGGCGAGTCGGACCGGGAGGCGACGAGGGAGTACGGGCAGCGGGTCGCGGAGAAGAGCGGCGGCGGAGCCGTGCCGGGGCTCGGCTCCGCCGCGTACTCCTTCGTCGGCCTGACCACGGAGGACGGGCAGCAGACCCGTGAGGGCGTGGTGCTGGTCCGCGTCGCCAACGCCCTCGTCGTCGTCACCTACAGCGGCAGCGACTTCGAGTCCCGCAAGGCCCCGGCGACGGACGAGATCAACAAAGGCGCCATCAAGGCCGCGAAGTCCGCGGTGGCCGCGCTGGGCGGCGGCCGGGACTGACCCGCGACGGGCCGGGGCCGGGCGCGCCGCCCCCGTTCAGTCCCCCTCGGCCGGCTCGTCCTCGACGCCGCGGACCTGGAAGCAGACCTTGGGGCCGAGTTCGAGCCGGTCGTCGTTGCGCAGGCGGACGTCCCGGCCGGGCACCAGGACACGGTCGTTGACCCGGGTGCCGTTGGTGGCGCCCCGCGCGACCTCGCTCACCCAGGCCCTCCCCTCCGCGGTGTGCACGACGACCGCGTGCCGCGCCGACACGGTCTCCTCGTCCGCCAGCAGCGCCGCCGCCTCGGGGGCCCAGCTGCTGCTCCGGCCGAGCCGCAGTTCCGCGCCGCGCGGCACGTCGAGATGGCCGCCGCCGGCCCGGAACACCAGCCGCAGCACACCGCCGGCCAGCCGCTGCGGACGCGGGCCCGCGCCGACCGGGGTCAGACAGCCGGGACAGGCGGGCGTGCCGGCCGGGACGACCGTGGCACAGCGCGGGCACCGTTCGCCGAGGGACGGGGACGCGGGGGCCGGCCGGGGCGGCCGGCCAAGGGCGGTGACACCACCCACGGGCTGCCAGTCGTCGGCGTCGTCCCCTCCCCCGGCGCCGTCCCGCCCGTCGGGGGCCGGTCGACCGACGGCGGTTTCGGCGGCGGCGGGTTCGCCGGCGGCCGGCCCGTCGGGGACCGCTTCGGCATCCGCCCCGGACTCCGCGCCGGACCCGGGGCCGGGCTCCTCGCCGTCGTCGAACCAGTCGTGGTCATCCCAGTTCCGTACCCCCGCCACCGGTGTCTCCCTTCCTCACGACGACCTTGGTGTCCACCCGGCCGCTCTCCGCCTCGCGCACCTCCGTCACCACCACCGTGGTGCCCGGGCCGAGGTCGGGCGCGGTGAACAGTTCCCGGGCGAGCGGGTTGATCAGATGGGTCTCCAGCACCATGCCGATGCCCCGGCCGCCGTTCCACTTGTCCCGGGTGCAGTGCTCCAGCAGCTCACGGCGGGCCTTGTCCTCGATCCGCAGGACCAGCCGGTGTCCCTGGGCCAGCTGCCGCTGGATGTTGCGGACCTGGAGGTCGAAGATCCGCTCGGCGACGTCGTCGGAGATGAAGTCGAAGACGACGACGTTGCCGCCGATCCGGTTCATCAGCTCCGGCCGGCCGATGACCTGCTCGAAGTGCTTCTTGACGTTGTCCCGGACGGTGGCCTCCAGCTCCTTGTACGGCGTGCCGGGCGCCACGATCCACTCGCGTTCCCCGGTCTCCGGGTCCGTGCGCTGCACACCGAGGTTGGAGGTGAAGATGAGCACGCACTCGCTGAAGTAGGTGGTGACGCCCTGCCCGTCGGTGAGCCGGCCGTCCTCCAGCACCTGGAGGAACTTGTCCAGGATGCCCTTGTCGGCCTTCTCGATCTCGTCGAAGAGGATGACCCGGAAGGGGTTCTCCCGCACCGCGGAGGTCAGTTCCCCGCCCGCCTCGTAACCGACGTAGCCCGGGGGCGCGCCGACGAGCCGGTCGGCGGAGTGCGCGGCCGAGAACTCGCTCATGTCGAACCGGAGGTACGCCTGGTCGCTGTCGAACAGCACGGAGGCCACGGCCTTGGCCAGTTCGGTCTTGCCGGTGCCGGTCGGTCCGGCGAAGAACAGCACGCCGCGCGGCCGGTGCCCGGGGCTGGTGGCCTGGGCCCCGGACAGCCCCAGCGCGGCCCGCTTGAGGATGTCCAGGGTCCGCGCCACGGCCGCGTCCTGGCCCAGTACCCGCCGGGGGATGGACCGTTCGTTCGCGGGGTCCTCGCCGCGCAGGATGCGCCGGCGGATCTCGTCGCGGCCCCAGGGGTTCTTCTCCACGCCCAGCCGGTAGATCCGTACGGCGTCGGGCATGGCGGCGAACGGCAGGCCGCGGGAGCGGGCCAGCTTCACGCTCTCCTCCATGGCCCGCAGGCTCAGTCCGGAGGCCGCGCGGGCGAAGGCGCCGACCGCGCGGGAGGTCTCCTCGGCGTCCGTGCCGCCGGGCGCGGCGGCGCCGTCGCGGGTGCCGTGGCCGGGGTACCGCTCGTAGACCTGGTGCAGGAGGCGGGCCATCGTGGAGCGTTCGTCCGCGTCCGGTTCCGGTACGGCGATGGCGCGGATCCGCTCGCTGCCGGAGATCAGCCACGCGGGGACGTCCCGTTCGCCGTCGGCGAGCCAGATCACCGGGTTGAACAGGCCGGGGCCCTGCGGTACGGCGCCGGTGCCGGGCCGGGGCGGCAACGGCTCGGCCTCATGGGCGAGTTTGAGGCAGGCGAGGAAGAAGTCCCGTTCGTCGGGGGTCGGCCGGGACGGGTCGGTCAGCAGCCGGGAGGCGTGGTCGATCACCAGGGCGACCCTGAGCGGCGGCAGCCGGCGGCCGTCGCGCGGCACCTCGGCCCGCTGCCGTGCCCACCCGCTCGTGAGGTCGCGCATCCGGTCCAGCACCGCCTGGCGGCGGGCCGCCGTGTGGCCGGGGAACTCGTCGGTGCCCCGCAGCAGTTCGGCCACGGCCGCCTCGGCGTCGCCCTGTCCGGACTGGGCCACGCCGAAGCCGCCCACCTGGTCGCAGACCACCAGTACCTCGTAGCCCTTCTGCCGCAGGGGGTTCCACAGCACGTCGAGCAGCGGGTAGAACCGCTCCCGGCCGCGCCGCGACACCAGGTGCAGATCGCGGACGTTGCCGTGCAGGACGTACTGCGCGTGCACGCCGAGCGTTCCGGTCAGCTCCTCCACGAAGGGCGGCAGCCGGTCTTCCTTGGACAGGTCCATCGTTTCCTCCCCGGTGCGCGCTGTCGCGGGCCGCGCGCGGGCCCCGGCCGCGGCGGTGTGCTCGCGGCCCCGCCGTGTCGCCTCGGTCTAGCCCCGGCGGTGGTCCTCGCCGCCCGCCTGCCGCTGCTTGAGCGGCAGGTGACGGATGTCCTCGCGCGTGCCCGCCGGACCCTCCTGCCCGTCGAGCAGCTCGTCGAGCACCAGGGCGTCCTCTCCCAGCACCCCGGGGAGCGCCCCTTGGGTGTGCTCGACCTCGAACTCGAGCGCGATGCCCAGTGCTTCGGTGATCTCCTCCAGTTCGGCGAACCGCGTCCGGGCCTCGGCGCAGCGCTCGTCGTCCAGGGCGCGCTGTCGGGGGGTCCGCTCCCCCGGCCCGCCCAGGTACATGGTCGCCACGTTCAGCCGGCCGTCGAGCAGGGTGGCCCGGAGCCAGTGGCCGGGATCCCAGCCCGGCGGGGTCCAGTCGAGCCGGATCTCCTGCCCGGCGCCCCGGCCCAGCCCGGCCGGGCCGCCGAACCTGCGGGCCAGTTCCGCGATGGCGTCGGCGCACCGCTCCCGGACGTAGAGGGCCTCCAGGGCGTGCACCCGCTCCTCGACCCGGCGTTCGACCAGGTCCCGTTCGGCCCGGCTCAGCGGGACGCCCTCGTCCAGGGTGCGCCGCAGCAGGGCCACGGCGTCCGGTGCCGGGGTGAGGTCCTCGGCGCCGTCCGGGGTCTCGTACACGAGGAAGTCGTGGTGGAGGGCGGCGCGTTCCTGTTCCGCGCGGGTCTCCCGCGCCCGCCGGTTGGCGTCGCGGACGAACTTGCGGGCCTCGGTGAGGTGGATGCGGGCCCGGCGCGGGTCCTCGGCGGCACGGCGTACAGCGTCCCGGACGGCCTGCGCGGCGAGGTCGGCCGCCTCCCGGGCGGCGTACGGGTCCAGTTCGCCGAGGATGTCGGCTCCGGTACGGCGGACCTCCCGGGCGTCGAGCGCCACGGGGGCCGGCGGGCCGGGCGGGTGGGGCACCCGGCCCTCGGCCTCGGCCTCGGCGGTGCGTTCGGCGGCGAAGCGGCGCAGCGCGCGTTCCCGGCTCTCGCGCAGGGCGCGCTGCCAGGCGTCGTCCCGGTCCTCGTCCAGCCGCAGCAGGGCGGAGATCCGCCGCTGCTCCCAGGCGGCCTGCCGTTGTTCCGCGCGGTGCAGGGCCTCCTCGGTGCGGGCCAGTTCGCGGCGCAGGTCGGCGAGCCGGGCGCCGACGGGGGTCAGCGGGGGCGGTACGTCGGGGTGTGGCGGGGGCCCGGGCGGCCCCTCGTGGGACCGGGCGCGCGCCACTCGCTCCAGCAGGGCGCGCCGGCGGGCGTTGGCCCGGGTGGCGGCGTACGCGGCGGCCTGCCACTGCTCGGCGGCCGTGGCCGCGAGCTGCTGCTGCCGTTCCAGGCAGCGCTGTTCCTCGGCGGCGCGGACCGCTCCGGCGGCCAGCAGCCGGGTGCCGAGCAGGGCGGCCCGCCCGACGAGCAGCACGCCGCTGAGCGAGCCGAGCACCTGGAACGCGGCGTCCGCGGCATGGTGGACGGTCTGCCCGGCCGCGTCGTGCAGGTGCAGCATGCCGGTGTGCGGCAGCGCCTGCGGGTCCAGGGGCGGCGGGGGCGGCGCGAAGTGCACGGCGGGTGCCACCGTCTGGATGCTGGGGATGGCGATGCCCGAACTCATGCCTGCTCTCCTGTCGTGTCGTTCGTCGTCCCCGGCCGCTCGCGGTCCGCCCCGCGCGTCCGGACGGCGTCCCACGGCCGCCATGCGCCCCGGCCCGGCCGCGCCGGACGCCTGGGCCGCCACCAGGGAGCACGGCCGGTCCCCGGCGGGGACGGGTGCGCACGGCGCCGAGGCCGCCATGCCGGGGTCCGGCGGCCGGGTCCCGGGCGGGTACCGGGGCGCCGGATGCCGCGGTGCGCCCGGGCCCGGCGCCGTTGTCGTCCCCACGCCCAGCAGCGGCGGACGCTGAAGGCGGTGACGGCGACGGCCGTGGCGAGCGGCCACAGCCAGGGGGCGACGGCGACGGCGTAGAAACCGAGGAAGACGGCGAGGAGGAGCAGCGCCGCCCCGGCCCAGCGGCCGGCCCGGGTGCGGGCCAGCCGGGCGGGGCGGTCCGCGCCCCGGATCAGGAGGCCGGCCACCGACCGGTGGGGGTGGTAGAGGGGCGGGCCGATGTAGACGGCGGTCCACAGCTCCGCCACGAAGACGACCGCGGCGGCGGGCAGCGCCTCCAGCCAGGCCGTGATCACCGCTTCCTGGGGGGCGCGGCCGAGGACGTCGGCGAGGCCGATGACGAAGGTCCAGGGGGCCGTGACGACGACGGCGCCGAACAGCGCCCAGCCGAGGGTGGGCAGCCGGTCCAGGCGGTGCAGTACGGCGAACATCCCGGCCTGGTCGGCCGCGAGCCGCTGCACGTCCTCCTCCTGGACGCGCCGCCTCCTGTGCTCGTCCGCCTCCTGCCGGGCCCGGGGGGCGAGCAGGACGGCGACGACGAGACGCGGGTCGTCGTCCTGGGCGGAGAGCAGCGCGTCGAACCAGGGCACGCGTTCGGGCAGTTCCGCGCGCACGCCCCGCAGCGCGCCGGTGAGCCGGCGCCTGGTGGCCGCCGGCTCGCGGGCCAGTTGCAGCAGCCAGGCGTCCACCTCGGCGGTGTGCCGCAGGGAGTTGCGGTCCCGCCGGTCCTGTGCGACCTCCCGGACGGTGGGCTCCCACCGGTTGCGCAGGGCCGCCCACGCGGTGGCCGCCCCGTCCAGTCCCTGGCCGCCCGGCCGCCGGGCGAGTTCGGTCAGCACGCCGGGGTGTTCCGCCAGGTGCCCGAGCAGCGCGACCGCGTCGGCGTGCCCGTCCCGGGCGCCCTGGCACAGCAGGCGCATGCCGGGCGCGTCCAGGCGGACCCCGTGCCAGGCGACGTCGAGGCCGGGGCCGAGCCAGTCCAGCAGCCGGGCGACGCCATCGGGGGCCGGTGGCCGGGCCAGTTCCTCGCACAGCGTGTCCAGCCGCCTGCGTTCCTCCTCGCTGCGGCCCCCGACGGTCCTGAACTGACCGAGCCACTCCACGAGCCGGGCCCGGTCGGCGTCGTCGGCCAGCATGCGTGCGGCCGAGACGTGGTTCTGGTCCAGGTGGAGGGCGAGCGACTCGGTGCCGGTGAACTCCCGGCCCATGAAGGGGAACGGCCGGAGCACGGGGCGCGTGGGGTCGTCGGCGAAGATCCGGCCGCCGGTGCGCGGGGTGGCGTAGGGCTCCTTGCCGTCCAGCCAGTCCCGTACCTCGGCGGCCCCCCAGCGGTGTTCGGGGGCCCGGGTGAGCAGGCCCTCGCAGAGCAGCCGGGTGCGGCCGTCGGCGATGCCGGAGACGTCGGGGTCGTGGGTGGCGATCTCCGGGAGGACGTCCTCGTCCCGGCGGAACTCGATCGGGTGACGGCCGAGGGCGAGTTGGGCGAGGACCATGCCGAGCGACCACCAGTCGCCGGCCTCGGAGACGGTCTGCCGGAGCGATCCGGCCTCGGGTGCGAGGTAGAGGGGCTTGCCGCGCCAGTCGCGGCGGGGTTCCAGTGCCTCGTCGGGCCGGTGGACGGCGGCGCCGAAGTCGACGAGGACGAGATCGGCCGTGGTGCCGCGGCGGGTCTGCACCATGATGTTGTCCGGAGTGATGTCCCGGTGGACGACGCCGCGTCCGTGCAGGGCGGCGACGGCGTCGTGGAGCTGGCTCGCCAGGGACCGCACGGCGTCGGGGGGCAGGCCCTCGGGGTGGTCCGCGATGTACTTCTCCAGGGTCTCCTCGCCGTGCGACCGGTACAGGTGCCAGGGGTGGCCGTGCGCCTCGCCGGTCTCCAGGAGCCGTTCCAGGTGGGGGGCCGGGAGCGCGCCGAGTTCCCGCAGTTCGTGTTCCACGGCCGGGTCCGGGGCGTGCAGCCGGTGGTACCACTTGAGGACCAGGGGTATCTCCGCCGGTCCGTGCCGGGCCGTCAGGTCGCGGACGCGCAGGACGACCGCCTCGGCGGGCCGCTCCGCCTCGGAGAGCACGGTGACGAGCGGGAAGCGGTCGGCCAGTTCGCCGGGTACCTCGGCGAGGACCGGGCGGGTCTCGGTGAGCCGGGCGTCGGTGAAGCCGCCTTCGGCGGGGTCGACGAACCGGGTGGGCGGCGTGGTCGTCATCTTCCGGCCTTCCGGGAAACGCGCCGGGCGCGCCGGGGGGCCGCGCGGTGGGGCGCGGCGCCGCGGTGCGGGGGCCGCGCGGGGAGGTGGGCATCCCGGTTCCCGGCGGGCGGCAGGGGGTTTCCCGGATCTTCAGCGGGCCCCCGGGCGGGGCTACGATGCGCAGCATGCACCCCCTGCCCTCGCACGAGAGCCTCGTTGCGGAACTCCGGGAACTGAGGCGTCGCGGTCTGCCCGGGCTGCGGCACTGCACCAGGGACGCGCTGCGTCAGGCGGCGGTCGCGGCCGGGCTGTGCGCCGGGCCGGAGGACGAGCAGACCGGCATCGAGGAACTGCTGGGCGCGGCGGTACGGCGGCTGGCCGGCGGGCGTCCGGTGCGGGACGACGACTCCAGTGATCCGCTGGCCCGCGCCGCCGCGCACTCGTTCGGGATCTTCCCCGCGCGCCGGGGGGTGCCCGGCACCGACCGGCGCAAGTCCGCGGCGGCCGTCTACGGCGTGACGACGGAGCGGTTCCGCAAGAGCCAGGAGCACGATGTCATCGCCGAGCTGGCGACGGCGGTGCTGGCCGTGGCCCGGCAGGCGGCCGGCCGGCCGGCCGAGGTGGTCCGGGAGCCCGCGGCGGCCGGGCGGCCCGCTCCCGGGGTGCGCACGGCCCCGGCCGTCGCCGGTCCGGTGCGCGCGGGCGCCGGGGCGGGCCGGATCACCGTGCGGGTGTGCCCGATCGAGGACGTGCGGGACGTGGACATCCTGGTGTCCTCGGAGAACACGTACCTGGAGATGTCCAAGACCTTCCGGCCCACGGTCTCCGGCGCGCTGCGCCGGGCCGCCGCCGTGCGGGACGCCCAGGGCGAGATCGTGGACGACGTGCTGTCCCGGGAACTGGGCGTGTGGCTGCGGACGCACGGCAGGACGGGCATGCAGGTGCGGCCGGGCACGGTCGTCGCCACCTCGTCCGGCGCCCTGGCCGCCCAGGGGGTACGGCGCATCCACCACGCGGCGATCGCGACCCCGGTCGGGGACGGCGACCGCTATCACGTGTCCCCCGCCGTGCTGGGCGAGGCGGTGCGCAGGTCCTTCGAACTTGCCCGCCACGAGAGCGAGTTCCTCTCTCTGCCGATGTCCTCGATCTGTTTTCCGCTGCTGGGCTCCGGCCGGGGCGGGCTGCCCGTGGAGACGGTGGCCCGGCGGCTGCTCGACGCGGTCCGCGAGGAGCTGCGCCGGGACCCGTCCTGGTCGGTGCTGCTGGTCACGCCGGAGGAGAGCCACGCCCGGCTGCTCACGGCCGCCAGCTCCGCTCCGTGAGGGCCACCCCGTCCGCGCTCAGCCGGCGTTCCAGCGCGGTGAGTTCGCCGCGCAGCGGGACGCCGTACAGGCGCAGCGCCCCGTCCGGGCCGGACGCGGGCTGCAACCGGGGGCCGGGCGACTCCCGGGTGAGGTAGGGGGCGTAGCGGGCGGCGCCGAGCGGGGTCAGCGGGACGATCCGCTGGTTGGCCGAGCCGCGCCAGGCCAGCCGGGTGGGTTCCGCCACCCGGAACCGGCCGGTGATCACGGCGTCCGCGCCGTCGAGGGCACGGCGCCGCTCGGGTGTCAGCTCCCCGGAGTCGTACCCGGTGTACACCAGCAGGTCGACCGTGCGGGGCCCGGCGTCCCCCTCGTGCCGCCGGGCCCCGTCGCGCAGCCGTGCCGCGCCGGCGAGGAGGCGGGCGAGCGCCCCGGCCTGCTGGAGGGGCTCGCCGCCGCTGACCGTGAGGCCGTCCGCGCCGTCGGCGAGGGCCCGCCGCCACAGCCCGAGCACCTCCCGGACCGTGACGGGAGTTCCCCCGTCCGGGTCCCAGGTGTGCCGGGACATGCAGCCGGCGCAGGCCAGCGCGCAGCCCTGGAACCAGACGCCGAGCCGTTTTCCCGGGCCCAGCGTTTCCAACGGGTAGTGCGTCCCGTCGAGACGTAATTCCACGGCTTCCCCTCCTCGCACCGGCTTGGAGTATCCAGCGCGCCGGCGGACGCCCGCAATTGCCTCGGGCCCTTCGTCCGGCTCCGTGCCGGGCGGGATCCGGTTGTTTTCCGGAACACCCGGAGAATGATCTGTTTTCTCGCGAACTACCGGTCCCGTCAAGGGTTTTGCTCCGCTAGCCTCTCCCCATCGCGGCGCCTTCCCACCCGGACCGCCCGCGACGAATGGGGGACATTCGAAAATGATCAAGAAAGCTCGAATAAATGTCCGGGTCCGACGCCTGAATACCGGATTCCTGGCGTCGGCACGCGCCCGGTCGCACGGGCGCGGGGACGCGGCGGAACTTCTCCAATTCCTCACGGAACCGGAGGGCGGGGAACCGGCCGACGCCACCGCCGGCCTCCCGCCGTACATCCTGGGCCTGCACGCCCGGGTGCGGCGCGGCACCGCACGGCTGCGCTCCCGCATGCTGCGGGCCCACCGCGAGCTGCACATCCGGATCCAGGCCGAGTCGGTGCGGGTGGTGACCCAGTACACGGTGCGCGGGAAGCCGGCGCCGGCCGCGCTCGCCCGGTACGGGCGGATGGTCGGCGAGTGGCGCTCGGCCGCCGCCGACTACCGCCAGCAGGCCCAGCAACTCGCCGACGCCGCGAACCAGTTGATCGCCTGCTACTGGGACGGCGTGTGGGCCGGCGCCCGTGCGGCCGACCTGGTCGCGGAGTCCCGGCCGACGGGCCGGCTGCCCGGGCGGATCACCCTGGACCACACCTGGGCCCGCGTCGACGACACCCTGCTCACCGACCGCTGGTACGCCGGGGAACGGGCCGGGGACCCGGCCGCCGCGTCGGCCGTCGCCCAGGCCCTGCACATCATCGACCACCAGGGGGCGCCCGGCGGCGCCCGCCGGGGATGACCTCCCGCTCCGCTCCCGTCCACCGCTTCACCGCTCCCCGTCTCCCAGGAAGGCCAGGGAACGTCATCGTGCATCACTCGGCCCGGACCGCTCACCGGTCCACCGTCCGCACCGCCCGCCGGCTCGCCGTCGTCGTCCCGCTGGTGTGCGCACTGTCCGCCCTCGTGTCCTGCACCAAACAGGAGGAAGCCCTCACCACCCCCTGCGGAGTGGTGGTCGACGGCTCCGGATCCGCCGCCGCGGCGAAGGAGGGATTCGACTCGGAGGCCAAGCTCAAGGACAGCCTCGTGGAGTTCCTCACCGACCAGAAGTGCGGGACCGTCGACTTCGCCCCCGTCACCCGGTCCTCGCGCAGCTCCTCCTGCCGGCAGGGCCGGGTCGACCTGGACCCGCCGCACGACGCGAACACCGACCAGAAGGCACAGCGGGCCGGCGCCCGGCGGAACGCGGCCGTCGCCGCGCTCGCCGAGCTGAAGTGCGCCCGCACCCAGAACGGTTCGGACGTGTGGGGCGCGCTGGCCCGGATCGGGGAGAGCGTGGCCGGCGACGGCCCGGCGGCCAAGCTGCTCGTCGTCAGCGACTTCGGGCAGTCGGACCCGGAGTTCGTGCTCTCCCGCCAGAATCTCACCACCGAGGGCCGGCGGGCCGGGGTCATCGACTCCCTCGTCAAGAAGCGGGGACTGCCCGGCATCAAGGGAATGGACGTCTTCCCGGTCGGGCTCGGCATGCAGTACAAGACGAAGCCCAGCGAGGCCGACGACTTCGAGTCCTTCTGGGTCGAAGCACTCGAAGGGAGGGCCAAGGCACATGTCGACTCCCGTTACCGGCGCTGACGAACCGCGCCCGCGCCGCCTCCGGACCCCGTTCGCCGGACGCACCGCGCCGGACGCCGCCCGGGCCGGGCGGACACGCGACGGGCACACCGGCCCCCGGCCGCTGGTCCTCGACCCCGCCGACCACGGCGCCCTGCTCAAGGAGGCCCGCAGGAACGGACAGCAGGCCGGCAAGAAGAAGACACTGGACCCGTGGCTGCTGTACAGCGACGGCCTGCTGCCCTACTTCGCCGAACTGGCCGCGCAGCGCGACACCATGGTCCACCGCATCGAGGAGGACCTGCGCAGGCGGAACGAGCAGGCACGGCTCCAGGACGCCCGCTCGGCCGCCGAGGCCACCACGAGCGAGGACCGGACCGAGCTGCTGGACCGGCGGCTGCGGGAGGCCGACCGGGACATCGCGGCGGCCCTGAACCAGCTCGACCTGCTCGCGCTGCGCTCCTCGCGCTGGCTGCGCTTCCGCGACCGGCTGCGCGAGCGGGTGGAGGAACGCTGGCTGCGCGCCCGCTTCGGGGACACGGCCGGAGAACCGGCCGGACCCGCCCCGGCCCCGGCTCCGGTGGCACTCCCCCCGGAGGACGACGGCGCGCCGGCGGCCGGCACGGGTGAGGGCGCGGACCCGGGCACGGATCCGGGCGCGGACCCGGGCGACGACTGGCAGCCGGTGGCCACGCCGGACGGCACCGCCTCCGGCAGGCTCGCGGACGACTACCGCGCCGCCCTGCGGGAGACCGGTTCCCGGGCGTCGGCCACGCAGTGGGAGGGGCTGATGACCCGGCCCGGCCTGCCCCGGTGGCTGACGCTGGCCCTGCTGGGCGTCATCATGGCCGTCGAGGTCCCGGTCTACTGGGTCGCCTACCAGCCCTTCCACGGGGTCGGCAGCACCAGCGGGGACGCGCTGTCCGGCACCCTCGCCGTCTCGTCCGCCGTCGTCATGCTGATCGTGCCGCACCTGGCGGGGCACATGCTGCGGTGGCGCTCGGCGACCGGGGCGCCGCGCGGCGGCTGGCTGCCGTCCCTCACCCTGCTCGGCGTGTGGGGCGGACTGACCTGGCTGCTCGGCACGCTGCGGGCGAAGTTCGTGATGCAACGGGACACCCCGGCCGCGGACGCGGGGGACAGCGCAGGCTTTCGCGGGCTCGGCGGCCCGGGCGCCGACACCACCACCCTGGTGGACCGGCTGCACCTGACCACCCAGACGGTGACCTGGCTGTTCTGCGCGCTGCTGCTGCTGTCGGGCGGGGTCGGGTTCCTGCTCGGCCTGTTCCGGGAACACCCCTACCTCGACGCCTTCCGCACGGCGGTCGAACGGCGGGAGGACCTGGAGCGGCAGCGCGCGCGGAGCGTGGCGGACACCGAGCGGGCACGGGCCGCGCGGGAGACGGCCGAGTCCCGGCGGGAGGACCGCCAGGAGGCCGCGCGGGAGTGGATCGCCGCGACCCGCGCGCTGTACGAGTCCGCCGCGGGCGCGTACCTGCGCGGAGTGATGACGGCCGCGAAGGACCCCGCCGTCAGCGAGGCGGCGATGCACCGGTCCCAGCACCGGCCGCTGCTGCCCGCCCCGGCGCGGCACGGCTGAACCCCGCCGGCGACGCCGCACACGACCGCCCCGGCCTCCCTCGTCAGGAGGCCGGGGCGGTCGCACGCGGTGACCCGCTCACTCCTCCGGGACGGAGATGCCCGCGCGCAGCGGTGCCAGCAGCCGGTTGACCTCGCACACGTCCTGGAGGGACGCGAGCCGCAGGCACTCCAGGGGCTCCGGGTCGAGCGGCCCGGGCGGGCAGCGGTCCTCGAACAGCAACAGCGCGGTGCGCGGCCGGCACCGCTTGGACGTCCACCACAGCCCCCGCACGTCGGCGCACCGTTCGCGGATCAGCCGCACCCAGTACCGCGTGCCGGCGTACTCCTCGGTCTCGACCAGCCAGTGGTCCTGCCAGACCGCGGCCAGCCCCTCGGCCGTCGTCAGGTCCACCAGACACAGGTCGGCCGTGGTGCGCACCGCGGACAGGACGTACCGGGACGCCTGGGCCCAGGGGATCAGCCGCACCCCGTCGTCGCCGAACTCCACCGAGCGCAGCAGGACCTCGCACAGCGCGGTGACCGGGTCGAGGGCGGCGTAGAGATAGTGGTAGGCGTCCTTCTCGGTGGGGTCGAAGCGGCTCCCCTTGAAGAACTCGTGCGCGACGCTGGTGTTGAAGTCGGCGGCCTGGTACTCCTCCTCGTGGCACCGCCACAGCACCGTGCCCGCCGGCAGGAGGTGCCGCAGCGGCTCCATGGGAACGCCCTCGGGCGGTATCTGGCGGCCCATCAGATCGCCCCCACCAGTTCGGCGGCGGCGCGTTCCAGCGCGTCGTCCGGCACCACGCCGAGCAGGTCCGCGGGGACACCGCCCAGCCACCGGTTGCCGCCCAGCCACCAGTCGGCGGCGCCCCACGGGTCGCGGTCCGCGCACAGCAGTGCGTTGATCCGGCGGACGACCGGCAGCGGCTCGGCCGTACCGGGCCTGAACTGGAAGCGGGGGTAGCGGACGCCGTCGTCCGGGTCGCGCAGCCGGATCAGGCCCGCCGTGGGGTCCGGTCCGCCGGGCGGCGGGGCGGGTTCGGCTTCGGGTCCGGGCCCGCCGGGTGCAGGGTGCTCCGACGCGGCGGGTGCCGTCGTCCCGGTCCCCTCCGCCGGGGGCGGGGGGCCGGCCTCGGCCAGGGCCGCGTGCTCGGCCTCGGTGAGGGCGGGTGCGGCGAGGAGGCGGCGGCGGGCCGCGCGGAGCACGTCGCCCGGGCTGGGCGGCGGGGTGCCGAGGACGTCGATCACCGCGTCGATCGTGGCGAGGCGGGGCAGTTCGTGGACCGCGCCGGCGTAGCGGTGGCCGCCCAGCGCCTCGGCCACCGGGTGTCCGGGCGGCAGCGCGGACAGCGTGCGCTTGAGCCGGCGTACGGCACGGGCCGCGGCGGCCGGGTTCCCGGCGACCGTCTCCTCGCGCAACTCGGCGAGCGCCTCGGACAGTTGGCGGTTGCCTTTCGCGTCGAGTCCGCCGGCGACGGTGGTCCAGTGGTTCTCCAGGAGCCTCAGCAGGTCCTCTGAGGTCATACGGGCTCTCCTTCCCGCTGCGGGGGGGGGGGGGGGGGCGGGGGTGGGGGGGATGGGGGGGGGAGAAGGAGGCCCAGGTGTTGGGCCGGTCCCCGAAGTCCTCCCCCAGCCCCGCGTTCGAGACGTTCTCCAGAGC
>NZ_JBVJOT010000040.1:0-91818 GCF_055583025.1 Streptomyces sp. NPDC104831 | reverse complement strand
GAAGCTAAGCCTCACAGCGCCGATGGTACTGCAGGGGGGACCCTGTGGGAGAGTAGGACACCGCCGAACAATTTTTGGGGAAACCCCCGCACCTTTCTGGTGCGGGGGTTTTCTGCGTTATGGGCGTGGTGCGGATATCTTGGGATCATGTCCTTCGTGAGCGGCAACGACTACGTCATACGCGCCATCCGTCCCGACGATTGGGAGCGGGTGAGACAGCTGCGGCTGGACGCGCTGCGGGATCCGGTCGCGCACCTCGCCTTTCTGGAGACGTACGAGGACGCCGCGAGCAAGCCGGACTCCTTCTGGCAGGACCGGGCCGTCCGATCCGGTGCGGGCTCCACGACGGCCCAGCAGTTCGTGGCAGAGGCCGCCGACGGCACCTGGGCCGGATCGCTCACCGTGCTCCTGGAGGAGCCCGGCACCGAGGACTGGGCCGGGAACCCGGTCGAGCGGCGGCAGGGACACGCGGCCGGCGTCTTCGTACGGCCGGAGCACCGGGGCCACGGACTGATCGAGGCGCTGTTCGCGGCCGGCCTGGACTGGGCGTGGCAGCAGAAGGCCGAGAGGGTCCGGCTGTTCGTCCACGAGGACAACACCCGCGCTCGGACGGTCTACCGGAGGATCGGGTTCGCGCCCAGCGGCGTCGTCGTGGCCTTCTCCAAGGACGAGACCACGAACGAGCTGGAGTACGTCCTGGAGCGGCCGGCCTAGACGGGCAGCTCCCGGTGCGGCCAGCGGGTGCGGGCCTGTTCCCGGGAACGGAGCAGGGCGAGCGTCGGCAGGCCCTGGCCGGCGCCGGTGGCGAGCAGGTCCGGCAGCTCGGGCAGCGGGGCCACGGCCGCGATGTCGTCCAGGACCAGGGTGAGTGGTGGGTCGAGCCGACCGGAGGATGACCGTTCGGCCATGCGCCGGCCGCGCTCGACCACGCTGGAGACGAGGGCCGTCAGGAGCGGCATCGCGCCCGGATCGCTCCGCGGGTCCTCGATGGATTCACCGACCACATACAGCGTGCCCCCTTCGTGGACGAAGGAATCCAGCGCGAGGGCATCGCTTCGGTTGGGGGTGCACGCCTCCCGGATGTTCACCGTGAACAGCGCCGACAGGGCCCGGCTGGTCAACTCCTGGGCGATGTCCCGACGTTCCGGGTGCGCGGTGAGCGCCGCCTCCAGCTCGCCGGCGGCGCCGGGCGCGGCCTTCGGGTGGGTGCGCAGGGTGCGGACCGCGTCCTGGACCTGGGTGCCCTGCGCCCAGCGGTGCACGTGCCGGATGGTGCGGTTCTCCAGGGCGGCGGCGTGCAGATAGCTGCGCAGCAGGGTGGTCGCCGTGTCGGCCACCGCCTGGTCGGCCCGCGCGGTGGGCCGTACGGGCGCGAGCAGTGCCGATGCCCGGTGCAGGGCCGTCTGCCTGTCCTCGCAGCCCGCCGTGGGCGGCCAGTGCAGGCGGGCGGGGGTGTCGCACCGGTGCGTGGGGTCGTAGAGCAGGGTGGGGCCCAGCTTGGCCCGGGTGTCCTTCGTCTCCGCCCACAGGACCGGGTTGGAGGTGACGAGCAGGACCGGTCCCTCGGCATCGCGTACGGCCCGGGCCGCGGCCGGCTGCCGGTCCTCCCGGGGCGCGATGAAGACCGTCTCCCGGCCTTCGCCGGCCCCGCCGGCCGGGGGACCGGCCGGAGGCGCCGCCACGGCCGTCTCCCCGGCCGGCGTCGCGGGCAGTGGCCCGGCGACCGGCACGGGCAGTGGCTCGGCGCGCGGCACCGTGACCTCGTGGCGGGGCTCCGGAACGTCCTGGTGCCGCTCCCGTGCCCCGTACCGGGGCTCGGCGGGCACCGGAGCCGGCGGCGGGGCGGCGAGGGCGGCACCGGCCGCCGTGGCGCGTCGTGACCGGCCCGCGCGCCAGCGGGCCACCGCGCCGACCGTGAACAGGGTGAGCACGAAGAGGATCATCAGCTGGCCGAGGAACAGGCCCCAGAACAGGCCCCACCCGGAGAGCTGGTCCGGCGGGGTGTCCGGCCAGGCGCCCGGCAGGTCGTGCGGCCGGCCGACGAGGTGGCGCATGGCCAGTGGGGTGCGGGTGAAGGTGACGCCGTCCGGCCAGGCGCCCTGGGCGAACCGGGCCGCGAGGCCGGTGGCCGCCCACACCAGGACGGTCATCCCGATGAGGAACGCGAGGACGCCGATCAGCAGTCCGTCGGGGATGCCGCCCTGGCGGTCCCGGCGGGGGTCACGGCGATCGTCCGGTCTCACGCTGCACTCCCTCTAGGCCACCGTCGACTCGGAGTCGCCGAGGTGCTGTTCCACGAAGGCCGCCGCCCGCTGCTCGGCCTCCAGCTCGGCGGCGCGCAGGGCGTCGTCGGCCGCCAGGTCGCTGGAGGACTCGGTCATCGCGCGGTCGGTGAAGACCAGCGGCCGTTCCGTCTCCGTGACCAGGTGCTTGACCACCTGGACATTGCCGTTGACGTCCCAGACCGCGATACCCGGGGTGAGCGTGGGGATGATCTCCACGGCCCACCGGGGCAGGCCGAGGACCCGGCCGGTGGCCCGTGCCTCGTCCGCTTTCTGGGCGTAGATCGTCCTGGTCGAGGCCATCTTCAGGATGGCCGCGGCCTCCTTGGCCGCCGCGCCGTCGACCACGTCGGACAGGTGGTGGACGACCGCGACGAAGGACAGGCCGAGCCGGCGGCCGAACTTCAGCAGCCGCTGGAACAGCTGGGCCACGAACGGGCTGTTGATGATGTGCCAGGCCTCCTCGACCAGGAAGATGCGCTTCTTCCGGTCGGGTCGGATCCAGGTGTGCTCCAGCCACACGCCGACGATCGCCATGAGGATCGGCATGGCGATGGAGTTGCGGTCGATGTGGGACAGGTCGAACACGATCAGGGGCGCGTCGAGGTCGATGCCGACCGTGGTGGGGCCGTCGAACATGCCCCTCAGGTCACCGTCGACCAGCCGGTCCAGGACCAGGGCGACGTCCAGGCCCCAGGCCCGTACGTCGTCTATGGCGACGTTCATCGCCTCCGCCGACTCCGGCTCGGGGTGGCGCAGCTGCTCCACGATGTCGGTGAGGACCGGCTGGCGGTCGACGATCGTCTCGTTGACGTAGGAGTGCGCGACCTTCAGGGCGAAGCCGGCGCGCTCGTCCAGGCCGTGGCCCATGGCGACCTCGATGATGGTCCGCAACAGGGCGAGCTGGCCGGTCGTGGTGATCGACGGATCCAGCGGGTTGAGCCGGATGCCGTGGTTGAGGGCGGCCGTCGGGTCGAGCCGGATGGGGGTTATCCCCAGCTCCTCGGCGATCAGGTTCCACTCGCCGACGCCGTCCTCGCCCTGCGCGTCCAGGACGACGACCTGGCGGTCCTTGAAGCGGAGCTGGCGCAGGACGTACGTCTTCTCCAGCGCCGACTTGCCGTTGCCGGACTCGCCGAGGACCAGCCAGTGCGGGGCCGGCAGCTGCTGGCCGTACAGCTGGAAGGGGTCGTAGATGTAGCCCTTCCCGGAGTACACCTCGCGGCCGATGATGACGCCGGAGTCGCCGAGGCCGGGCGCGGCCGTGGGCAGGTAGACCGCCTGGGCCTGGCCCGTGGAGGTGCGCACCGGCGGCCGGGTCGTCTCCACCTTCCCGAACAGGAAGGAGGTGAAGGCCTCGGTGAGGACGGACAGCGGATCCCGCATCGGAGAATCAGCCCCTACCTTCGGATGCCGGTGGCGAACGGGAGTGTGTTCACGAAGGCGCGGTGGTGCTCCCGGTCGCACCACTCCAGCTTGAGGTACGACTTGCCGGCGGAGGCCCTTATCGTGCGCTTGTCGCGGTTGAGGGCTTCCGGGGAGCGGGCGGAGACGGTGATGTAGCCGACGAGGTTGACGCCCGCGGCGCCGCTGGCGAGGTCCTCGCCGCGCTGGTCGAGCCGGTTGTGCGCGGCGACGTCCCGGGGGTCGACGGTCCGGTTCATCTTGGCGGCGCGGGACGCCTCGGCCACGTCGTTCGTCTTCTCGGTCAGCATCCGCTCGATGGCGACCTCGGTGGGTTCCAGGTCCATGGTCACGGCGACCGTGCGGATGACGTCCGGGGTGTGGACGAGGAGCGGGGCGAGGAAGTTGACGCCGACGGGGGTCAGCGGCCACTCCTTCACCCAGGCGGTGGCGTGGCACCAGGGGGCGCGGGTGCTGGACTCGCGGGTCTTGGCCTGGAGGTAGGTGGGCTCCACGGCGTCCAACTCGGCCGGCCAGGCGTTGCGCTGGGTCATGGCCTGGATGTGGTCGATGGGGTGGTCGGGGTCGTACATGGAGTGGATCAGGGAGGCCAGCCGGCCCTGGCCGAGCGGCTGCCGCACCCGGATGTCGGCCTCCTGGAGCCGGGAGCAGATGTCGGTCAGCTCGCGGGCCATGACGACGGCGAGCCCGGCGTCCCGGTCGACCCGGTTGCCGCGGGTGCGGGCGGCGCGGGCCATGGCGTGCGCCTCGGCGGCCAGTTCCCGGCTGTAGTGCATGCAGGCGACGAGGTAGGCGCGGTGCTGCTCGCTGCTGGTGGAGACCATGGACTGGAGCTGGTCGTAGGAGCTCTGGAGCCAGTGGGGGGCGCGGTCGTCGCCGCGTACGGCGACGTCCTTGGCGTGCGCGTCCGGGTCGGCGGGCAGGGTGCGGGCCAGCATCTGCAGCCGGGTGACGAAGCCGTCGCCGTTGGCGACGTGCTTGAGCAGGGTGCCGAAGCGGTCGACCAGGGCCTCCTGGTCCTCGGAGTCGCGCAGGCCGACGCCGGGGCCCTCGATCTCGATGGCCGCGGTGACCGTCTTGCGGTCGGCGTGCAGCAGTACGGCGATCTCGTCGGGGCCGAAGGGGGCGGCGAGCCAGGTGATGCGGCCGATGCCGGGCGGCGGGCCGACCTCGATCTCGCGCCCGTCGATCCGGGTGCCGGCCTCCATGGCGGTGGACCGGTAGACGGCGCCGCGCTTGACGGTCCGCTTGAACGAGCGGTTGATCTCGAACCACTTGTAGAAGGTGCGGTGCTTGTACGGGACGTAGACCGCGGCGAGCGCGAGCAGCGGGAAGCCCGTCAGCAGGGCGATCCGCAGGGGCAGGACGGGGACGAGGAGGCCGCACATCATGCCGAGGAACGCGCCGGCGATGATCAGGGCGATCTCGCCGGTCTCGCGGTTCCGGCCGATGATCGCGTTCGGCCGGGCGCGGCCGATGAGATACGTACGGCGGGGCGTGACCGGATGGGACAGGTGGGACTCGGTCGTCAACGCCCTTCACCTCCTGAGCGGTTGTTGCGGGTGTTGCCGGCGTGCGGGGTGTTGACCGGGCTGGGCGCGCGGGGCGCGGGCGCGGCGGAGGGGACGGTTCCGCCGCCGCTTCCGCCCGGGGTGCGGCCGCTGTGGGCGGCGACGCCGCCGGAGGCGGGGTTGGCCTGGCGGGGGGTGCTGCTCGACTGGCCGGCCGCCGCGTTGCTGTCGGCGCGGGTGCTGTGGGTCTTGATGCCCTGGGCGACGAGGGTGGCGGGGGAGCTGATGACGGCGGCCGCCTTGCCCTCCGCGCCCTGCATGATGCGGTTGTTGCGGCCGCTGGCGATCTCGTCGCCGAAGCCGGGGACGAAGCGGTAGATCATCGCGCTGGCGAAGATGGCGAGCAGGATGATGGCGAGGCCGGAGACGACGGCGGAGAAGGCGTCGGGGCCGTTGTCGCCGGACAGGGCGCCGGCCAGGCCGAGGACGATCACGATGACGGGTTTGACGAGGATGACGGCGATCATGATGCCGGCCCAGCGGCGGACGTGGCCCCACAGGTTCTTGTCCACGAGGCCCGCGTAGACGACGGTGCCGAGGAGGGCGCCGACGTAGAGGAGGGCGGCGCGGATGACCAGCTCCAGCCAGAGGACGCCGGCGGCGAGGATGCTGACCAGGGAGACGACGATCAGCATGATGGGGCCGCCGCCGATGTCGTTGCCCTTCTTCAGGGCGCCGGAGAAGGTGCCGAAGAACGTGTCGGCCTGGTCGCCGGTGGCCTTGGCGAGGACGTCGGTGACGCTGTCCGTGGCCGAGACGACGGTGTACAGGATCAGCGGGGTGAAGGCGGAGGCCAGCACGGTGAGCCAGAGGAAGCCGACGGCTTCCGAGATGGCGGTGGTCAGCGGTACGCCGCGGACCGCTCGCTTGGCCACGGCGAGGAGCCACAGCAGGAGCGTGAGGATGGTGGAGGCGGCGAAGACGACGGCGTACTGCTTCAGGAACGCCTGATTCGTGAAGTCGACACCAGCCGTCTCCTTCACGGCCTTGCTGAGCTTGTCGACGGTCCAGGAGGCGGCGTCGGCACAGCCTTTGGCCAGCGAGGAGAGGGGGTCGAGGGTATCGGTGAGGGGATTGCCCGGGGTGGAGGAGCCGCCGGAGGAGCCGTGGTCCTTCTCGCACCGGTCCCGGGCGGCGCCGTGGATCAGGTCGCAGACGTCGGAGCTCTTCGTGGCCGTCGGAGTCGGGGACGGCGAGGTCGGCGAGGACGGGGCCGTCGGGGTCGGAGTCGGAGCGGCGAAGGCGCGCGTGGCCGTGAGGATCGCGGCCGTCTGGACGCTCGCGATCACGCCGGCCAGCGTGAGTACGCGGCGGTTAGCGGGCATAGGTGAACCCTCCGTACTCATCGACGGCCTTCGACATCTCATCGGAGCTGGAGGCCCTGTCGTCGCCGGGGACGGGCGCCGGGCCCTCCTTCTGGGAATGCGTGACGATCTTCCAGTCGCCCGCGGCCCATTGGAGCTTCATCGTGATGGTGAACCAGCTGTTGGTGACCGGGTTCGTGGAATTCTCGCCCGCGAGACCCAGCAGGCCGCTGCACCACACCTCGATCGTGGCCGCGTCGCCGGCGGCCTCGGTGACCTTCGTACCGATAGGGCTCGTGCGTGAGACGAAGGTGTAGCCCTTCGGGGCGGTGCCGTCGTCGTTCAGGCCGAGGGTCCTGGCGAAGGCGGGGGTGTACGCCTTGTCGAACGCCGCCTCGGAACCGGCCACTCCGGACGGGATCATGACGGCCTGCAGCACGGCGTCCCGGCGGGACTTGGTGAACATGTCGGCCGATCCCAGCGCGACCGCATAGTTCGCCGCCGCGCTTTCGGCGCCCTGGGGGGTGTGGGCGAAGCCGGAGGGGATGGTGCCGGGGGGTGAGGTGACCGGCTTGGTTCCGGTGGGGGCTGTGGCGGCGGACTCGGGCCGGTCGGCCTTCGTGGTCGCCTCCTCCTCACCCCCCCCACCCCCCCGGTTCGCGAAGGCGATGGCGGCGATGAGGAGGATGACGACGCCGACCACCGTGATCAGGCTCCTGGAGGAGGAGCGCTGGGGGCGGCGGGGGGCGCCGCCGTAGGGGTCGGGGTCGGGGAGGCGGGTCCGGGTCTGGCCCGGCTCCGGGTGGTCGCCGTAGCCCTGGTAGTCGCGGTAACCCTGTTCGTCTCCGGGACTCATGCCGCGAACGCCCCCTCCACCTCGTGGACATACGACGGTAGCCGTGCTGGTTCCCGCGCGGGCGGGGTGTGGTGACTCGACATCAGGGAAACGCAACCTCAGCCGGTGGGCACGACGGACGGGTGGGGTGGAGGGGACAGCCGTGGCCGGGCGTGCCCGGTACGGGTGGGGCTACACCGCCATGCCGTACACGATGGTGAACAGGGTGCCGAGGGAGCCGATGATGAAGACCCCGGTGAGGCCGGCGATGATCAGGCCCTTGCCCTGCTCCGCGCTGAAGGTGTCCCGCAGGGCCGTGGCGCCGATGCGCTGCTTGGCAGCGCCCCATACCGCGATGCCGAGGCAGAGCAGGATGGCGACGGCCATGACCACCTCGATCATCACCTTGGCTTCGTTGCCCAGGCTGCCGAAGGGGCCCCAGTCCGGAGCGATCCCGCCGATGATGGTGTTGATGTCTCCCTTGTCGGCCGCAAAGAGCATGTAAGTCACCGCCCCTGGTGGGTAGTTCCGCGAGCCCCTGCGGGCGCAGAGGTCAGGCCTCATTGTCGCCGACAACGTCGCCAACGTATGTCGACTTGGCGTCATTCACTGACGGGTTTCGTATGTGTGGCAGCTACCGTCACTCTGTGTATCACGGCAGGTCACCCCGGGCAATGAGGTCAGACCGGAACCTGTCCCGTGGTTCTGTCGTTGACCCCCTTTACGACCTGCGCGGTTTCTGACGCCCGGTCGGGTGGGAGGCCGCGTCGATGGTCTCACGGCGCCGCCCGCTGATTCACAGGGAAAATTCAGGGAAGCCGGGCCCCGTTGCTCACCTTTGACGGTCAGAGTGGGGCTTGATGAAGCGCATCTCACGCGGCCCGGTCACCTCGCGGCCCGCGCTGCTCGGCACGGTGGTGCTGCTCGCGCTGACCTCGGCCTCCGTGGCCGCCGCCGACGACGGGTGGGGGCCGTTCGGGGTCACCGCGGACGCCGTGGCGACCCCGCGGAGCGCGCGGGTGGGCGCGCTGTTCGCCGCGGACGGGGCGGGCCGGCCGGCCGGTGGTCACTTCTGCACCGCGTCGGTGGCGCACAGCCCGCACGGCGACCTGATCGTCACCGCCGCGCACTGCCTGGACGGCGACGGCGACGGCCTGGTGTTCGTGCCGGGCTACCGCGACGGGCGGGCGCCGTACGGGGTGTGGACGGTGACGCGGCGGTACCTGCCCGGGGCGTGGACCCGGGACCGGGACGAGGACGGCGACATCGCCTTCGCGACCGTCGCCGAACGGGACGGCGAGCGGCTGGAGGACGTGACCGGGGCCGACCGGTTCACGACCGGGGCGGCCACCGGCGCGACCGGGGTCACCGTCACCGGCTACCCGGCCTCCCGCGAGGTGCCCGTCGTCTGCGCGAACAAGCCGGTCCCGTACGGCCGTACCCAGCAGCGTATCCACTGCCCCGGCCTCACCGGCGGCACCAGCGGCAGCCCCTGGGTCAACGGCGACCACCAGATCGTCGGCGTCCTCGGCGGCCACGAGGAGGGCGGCAGCACGGCCGACACCTCGTACAGCGTGGTGCTGGGGCGGGCGGCGGCCGAGCTGTACGCGCGGGCGGCCGGAACCTCCTGAGCCGCGCTCAGGGGCGATGCGCGCGCGTGGTCTTCGTGGGCGGCCCTGTGTCCGTGGGTGCGCTCAAGCCGCCGCAATCGCCGCGCACGGCGACAATTACGGCGTCATCCACGCGGCGCGCACCGTGAAATGACGCCACTTCACGCGAAGGGGGTCTTGGAACGGCCTCGTATGGGGGAAAGTTGAACCGTGCGGAAGTCATGGGTGATCGGTGGGGCGGCCGTCGCGCTCGGCGTGAGCTTCGTGATGCTGCTGGTCGTCGGGGTGTACATCGTGGCCGGGAACCTGGTCAACGGAGTGACCACGGGGGGCCGGGGGCTGGCGAAGGGGGCCGTGCCGGCCGCTTACAAGGCGCTGGTGCAGAAGTGGGGTAATCTGTGCCCCGCGCTCACGCCCGCGCTGCTCGCCGCGCAGCTCTACCAGGAAAGTGGCTGGAATCCGACGGTGGTGAGCCCGGCCGACGCGCGCGGCATCGCGCAGTTCATCCCCAGCACCTGGGCCACGCACGGCATCGACGGCAACGGTGACGGCAAGCGGGACATCTGGGACCCGGACGACGCCATTCCGTCGGCGGCCTCGTACGACTGCGAACTGGCGAAGTACGTCAAGGACGTGCCCGGCGACGTCTCCGACAACATGCTCGCCGCCTACAACGCGGGCGCGTACCGGGTGATCCGGGCGGGCGGGGTGCCGGCCATCAGCGAGACGCGGAACTACGTCCAGCGGATCCGCAGCCTGGAGAAGAGCTTCGCCGCGCCGGTCAGCCGGCTCGACCCCTCCCACCAGGCCGCGGGTGCCATCGCCTTCGCGCAGAGCCGGCTCGGTACGCCGTACCTGTGGGGCGGCGAGGGCACCGCGGCGCAGGGCGGGCGCTTCGACTGCTCGGGCCTGACCAAGGCCTCCTACGAGAAGGTCGGGATCAGGCTGCCCCGGGTGGCCAACGACCAGTACAACGCGGGCCCGCACCCCTCGCGGGACCAGCTGCTCCCCGGCGACCTGGTGTTCTTCTCCGACGACCTCACCGACTCGCGGGCCATCCGGCACGTGGGGATCTACGTCGGCGGCGGGTACATGATCGACGCCCCGCGCACCGGTGCGGTGATCCGTTTCGACCCGATCGACACCCCGGATTACTTCGGTGCCACCCGGGTCACCGAGGATGGCGCGAAAGCACTTCCCACAAACGTATGAACCGTGTGTAAAGCTGCCCCCTGAACTGCGGTGACGAGTCTCTCTTCGATAACGTCTGCGTGATCATTCAGTGGAGAGTGGAACGTATTCATGGTGGCCGTGCGTTCCTGTTGACGTAGCCGAGCGGACGTCAGTGCGGCAGTGCAGCGGAAGCGGATCTACGAACCACGGGGGGCTGGAGCGACGCACACCCGGTGCGTCCGGACGAACGACGAAGGGGCCGCAGCACCATGGCTGTACTCGCCGAATCCGGATCGAACCCCGACGTCGACCTGCTGTACGACATCAACGGCCTGGCCAAGGACGCGCCGCACTGGTTCGACCGGGTCATGGAGTTCGTCGGCGAGTACGGACTGCTGCTCGCCATGGTGCTGCTGGTCCTGTGGTGCTGGTGGTCGGTGCGCCGCCGGGGCGGCGAGGACGCGGCGCCGTCGGTGGCCGCGCTGGTGTGGGCGCCGCTCGCGGCCGGCCTCGCGGTCCTCGTGAACGTCCCGATACGGGGCTTCGTGGAACGCCCCCGCCCCTTCCGGGACCACCAGGGCCTGGAGGTCCTGGTCTCCGGCAAGGACGACTTCTCCTTCGTCAGCGACCACGCGACGCTGACCATGGCGCTCGGCGTGGGCCTGTTCGTCGCCAACCGCCGCTTCGGCCTCGTCGGCATCGGCCTGGCCCTGCTGGAGGGCTTCTGCCGGGTCTACATGGGCGTGCACTACCCGACCGACGTCGTGGGCGGCTTCGCGCTGGGCACGGCCGTCGTGCTGCTGCTGTCCCCGCCGGCCATGGCGCTGCTCACCCCGCTGATGCGGGCCGTGGAGCGCTCGCCGCGGGCGGGCCGGCTCATCCGGCGGCGGACGGCCCCGGACGTGCCGGTGCTGCCCGGCGCGCGCCGGACGGCGGAGTCCGAGGAACGGGACCTGGCCGCGTAGCCGGGCAGCGGCCGGCCCCCGGTGACCGGGGGCCGGTGCGCGACCTTCCCTACAGCCCCTGCGCGTACGAGAAGAACCGCTGGGGGTCGTACTGCTCCTTCACCTTGCCCAGCCGCGCCGCCGCGTCCCCGTAGTACGCCTTCTTCCAGTTCTTCAGCGTGGGGTCCGTGTAGTTCTGGTAGGCCGCGCCGGAGGCGTACGGCGCCATCGCCTGGTGCGCCGACGTCAGCCAGGACTGCGCCGTGGCGCCGGAGGCGCCCGCGCCCCAGGAGGCGATGTACTGGGCCAGCATCCGGGAGCGGCGGTGGACGAACGCGGTCGCGGTCGGCGAGACCCGGTTGACCGCGCCGCCGAGCGCCGTGAACGCGATGCTGCCGCCCCCGCCGCGCACGGCGGCGATCTGCTTCAGCACGGTCCGGACGCCGGCCGCGGACAGCGGGCGGTCGAAGAAGTCGGAGCGGGCCGCGTACGTCTCCCGGCCGAGCCTGCCCTGCGGGGAGCGGCCCGGGGTGGGGCCCGGCAGGTGGCACTGGGCGTCGGTGGCGAAGGAGGAGCAGCCGGCGTAGACCTCCATGGCCTCCTCGTAGCCGCGGCGGCGCAGGGAGACCGAGCGGGCGCTCGCGCCGGCCAGGTGGGCGAGGCGGTCCACGGCGTTCTGCAGTTCGCGGTAGGTGCCGAGGGAGAAGCAGGAGACGGAGACGGTCGGGGTCCGGCCCGGCGAGCAGGCCAGGTGCAGGGAGGACCAGATCTCGTCGGGCTGGGAGGGGCCCCACTCCTGCCAGGCCGCGAGGACCTTGGCGGCCTTGGCCCAGGGCCAGGTCAGGTGGGCGGTGACGGCCTGGGGCGCGGCGTGGGTCCTGAAGTGCAGCTCGGTGACGACGCCGAAGTTGCCGTTGCCCGCGCCGCGCAGCGCCCAGAACAGGTCGGCGTGCCGGCGGGCGTCGGCGGTGACCTCGGTGCCGTCGGCGGTGATCAGGGTGGCCTGGGTGAGGCTGTCGCAGGTCAGGCCGTAGGCGCGGGAGGCGACGCCGTGGCCGCCGCCGAGGACCAGGCCGGAGACGCCGACGCTGGGGCAGGAGCCGGCGGGTATGGTCACGCCCTTCGCGGCGAGCGCGCGGTAGACGTCGATCAGCTTGGCGCCGGCGCCGACGACGGCCTGGCCCCCGGCTGCCCGTACGCGGTTCAGCCGGGACACGTCGACGATCAGCCGCTGGTCGCCGGAGGAGTAGCCGGCGTAGGAGTGGCCGCCGTTGCGGATGGCGACCTTGACGCCGTGCGCGTGGGCGTAGGCGAGGGTGGTGCGGATGTCGGCGGTGTGCGCGACGTAGGCGACGGCGGCCGGCTTCAGGCCGTCGAAGCGGGTGTTGTAGAGCTGGTGGGCGGTCTTCCAGGAGGCGTCGCCGGGCCGCACCAGGGTGCCGTCCAGGTCCCGGGCGAGGGCCGTCCAGTTCGCGGCGGCCCTGGCCGGGGCGCCGGCCCGGGCCGAGGCGGTGGTCCGCAGGGCGGTGACGGAGGCCGGGCCCGCGAGCGACTTCGCGGGGGCCGAGGGGCCCCCGCCCGCCCCGCACGCGGCCAGCGCGGTCGTCGCCAGGGCGGCCGTGCCGCCCGAGATGAACGTACGCCGTTCCATGTCCGTAGCCCTTTCCTCGGCCGTCGTGGAACGAGACGACGGCCCGCGCCGCGGGGTTCCGCCGGACGGGTGACGAACCCCGCACGGGCGTTCGTGCGGGACGGGCGCCGGGACCTCCGTGTGCCCTCCCCGTGAGCATTCCGTGACCTAACCGGGCCGACGGCAGGGGTTCACTCTCCGTTCATTTCTGGCCATCGGCGGCTTCACCTGTTCTGCCTAATTTCGGCCGTACACGGTGCGGAGTGCGGTCAACGACGCGTTCGCACCCCCGCATCTCTCACTTCGCGCGCCGCCGATCGCGGCGGCTCCTGGAAGGAACTCCCGAAAGTGAAGCTTCAGCGCAAGAACCGGCTGCGCGCCCTCTCTCTCGGTGCTGTCGCCGTCTCCAGCGCCCTGGCCCTGACGGCGTGCGGCTCCGACGACAACGGCGACGGGGGCAAGGCCTCGGGCGGTTCGTCCAGCGCCGCGAGCGCCGGCTCCATCAAGTGCGACGACGCCAAGGGCCAGCTGCTCGCGGACGGCTCCTCGGCGCAGAAGAACGCGATCGACGCCTGGACCAAGGCGTTCTCCCCGGCCTGCAACGTGCAGATCAACTACAAGGGCGCCGGTTCCGGTGCCGGTGTCACCTCCTTCACCCAGGGCCAGATCGCGTTCGCCGGTTCCGACTCCGCGCTGAAGCCCGAAGAGGTCGCCGCCTCCAAGAAGGTCTGCGACGGCGGCCAGGGCATCGACCTGCCGATGGTCGGCGGCCCGATCGCCCTCGGCTACAACGTCCCCGGCGTGGACAACCTCGTCCTGGACGCCCCGACGATCGCCAAGATCTTCGACGGCAAGATCAAGAACTGGAACGACGAGGCGATCAAGAAGCTGAACCCCGACGCGAAGCTTCCCGACCTGAAGATCCAGGCCTTCCACCGCTCCGAGGACTCCGGCACCACGGACAACTTCACCAAGTACCTGCTCGCCACCACGCCCGACAACTGGAAGTACTCCGGTGGCAAGGCGTGGCAGGCGCAGGGCGGCCAGGCCGCCTCCGGCTCCGCCGGTGTGGCCCAGGGCGTCAAGCAGAACTCCGGCGCGATCGGCTACTTCGAGCTGTCCTACGCCAAGGGCATCGACACCGTCGCCATCGACACCGGCGCCAAGGCCCCGGTGAAGCCGTCCACCGAGTCCGCCACCGCGGACATCGCCGCGGCCAAGGTCATCGGCACCGGCAAGGACCTGGCGCTCCAGCTCGACTACAAGACCAAGGCCGAGGGCGCCTACCCGATCACCCTGGTCACCTACGAGATCGTCTGCGACAAGGGCAACAAGGCCGACTCCCTGCCCGCCACCAAGGCGTTCCTGCGCTACATCGCCAGCGAGGACGGCCAGAAGGTGCTGGCGCAGAACGACTACGCCCCCATCCCCGCCGAGATCATCGCCAAGGTCCGCACCACCATCGAGGGCCTGAGCTGACCTGATCCGTGAGTGCGGCCCGCGCCCCGACGGGCCGGGCCGCCGTCCGGTGCACCGCCGCCATGAGCCGCGCCACGGGAGCGCGGCTTAGCAGACCGGAGAACCCGATGGACATATCGACGACAACCGACGCTCCTCCCTCCGCCTCCCGGCCCCCGCTCGCCGAACGCAAGCGCGCGGCCCGCGGGGCCACCCGCCCCGGCGACCGGATCTTCCTGGGCCTGTCGCGCGGCTCCGGCATCCTGCTGCTGGTGATCATGGCCGCGATCGCGGTCTTCCTCACCTACCGCGCCTCCCTCGCGATCAGCAAGGACCACGGGAACTTCCTGACCACCTTCGAGTGGAACACCAACCTCAACCCGCCGGTCTTCGGCATCGCGGTGCTGGTCTTCGGCACGATCGTCTCCTCGGTGATCGCGATGGTCATCGCGGTCCCGGTCGCCGTCGCGATCGCGCTGTTCCTCACCCACTACTCCCCGCGCCGGCTGAGCGGCCCGATCGCCTACGTGATCGACCTGCTCGCCGCCGTGCCGTCCATCGTCTACGGCCTGTGGGGCGCCCTCGTCCTCGTCCCGCACCTGCGCGGCCTGTACGGCTGGCTGGACACCTACCTCGGCTGGACCGGGATCTTCGCCTGGGAGGACGGCGCCCCGCGCACCATGCTCGCCGTCGGCATCCTGCTGGCGATCATGATCCTGCCGATCATCACCAACGTCAGCCGCGAGGTGTTCCGGCAGGTCCCGCGGATGCACGAGGAGGCCGCCCTGGCCCTCGGCGCCACCCGCTGGGAGGTCGTGCGGATGTCGGTGCTGCCCTTCGGCCGCTCCGGTGTGATCTCCGCGTCCATGCTCGGCCTCGGCCGCGCCCTCGGCGAGACGATGGCCGTGGCCACCGTGCTCTCCCCGGACTACGACATCCACGCCAGCCTGCTGAACCCCGGCGGCGGCACCTTCGCCCAGAACATCGCCAGCAAGTTCGGCGAGGCCACCGAGCAGGGCCGGGACGCGCTGATCGCCTCCGGTCTGGTCCTCTTCGTCATCACGCTGCTGGTCAACGGCGCGGCCCGCGCGATCATCGCCCGCCGCAAGGAGTACTCGGGGGCCAACGCATGAGCACCGCAGCCGTCACCGACAAGCGCCCCGGCTCGCTGCGCGGCGCCAGCCTGCCCCGGTGGTCCCCCTGGGCCATCGCCGCCGGGTCCGTCGCCGTCGCGGTGGGCATCGGCCTGGGCGCCGGCCTCGACAGCAAGATCCAGTGGGGTCTGATCGCCGCGATCCTGTTCGTCCTCGGCACCTACGGCATCGCCGCCCGTGTGGAGGGCCGCCGGCAGGCCAAGGACCGGGTCGCCACCGCGCTGGTCTGGGTCGCCTTCCTGCTCGCCGTCGTCCCGCTGGTCTCCCTGGTGTGGACGACCGTCTCGCGCGGCGTGAAGGTGCTCGACGTCCACTTCCTCACCCATTCCATGGGGGTCGTCGCCGACTCCGAGCCCGGCGGCGGCATCTACCACGCCATCATCGGCAGCCTGGAGCAGGTCGGCCTCGCCACCCTCATCGGCGCCCCGATCGGCGTGCTCACCGCCGTCTACCTGGTGGAGTACGGGCGCGGCCGGCTCGCGCAGGCGGTCACGTTCTTCGTCGACGTCATGACGGGCATCCCGTCGATCGTCGCGGGCCTGTTCATCCTCAGCCTGATGCTCATCCTGGAGCTGGACCCGTTCGGCTTCGCCGGTTCGCTGGCCCTGGCCATCCTGATGATGCCGGTCGTCGTCCGCTCCACCGAGGAGATGCTCAAGCTCGTCCCGAACGAGCTGCGCGAGGCGTCCCTGGCCCTCGGCGTGCCCAAGTGGCGGACCATCCTGAAGGTCGTCCTGCCGACGTCCATCGGCGGGATCACCACCGGCATCATGCTCGCCATCGCCCGGATCGCGGGCGAGACCGCGCCGGTGCTGCTGCTGGTGTTCGGCAACCCCTTCATCAACACCAACCCCTTCGACGGGGCGCAGGCGTCGCTGCCGCTGTACATCTACCAGCAGTACGCGGCGGGCAACGACGCGGCGTTCGACCGCGCCTGGGCGGCATCCCTCACGCTGATCGCCTTCGTGATGATCCTCAACCTGCTGTCCCGCGGCATCGCCCGCTGGAAGGCGCCCCAGACCGGTCGCTGACGCGGCCACACAGCGACCGAGCCCAATCCCTGGAAGTGAAGCAGACATGGCCAAGCGAATCGACGTGAGCGGGCTCACCGCCTACTACGGCTCCCACAAGGCGATCGAGGACATCTCGATGACGGTCGAGCCGCGTTCGGTGACGGCGTTCATCGGCCCGTCCGGCTGCGGCAAGTCGACGTTCCTGCGCACCCTGAACCGGATGCACGAGGTGACCCCCGGCGGCCGCGTCGAGGGCAAGGTGATGCTCGACGACGAGGACCTGTACGGCACCGGGGTCGACCCGGTGTCGGTGCGCCGCGAGGTGGGCATGGTCTTCCAGCGCCCGAACCCGTTCCCCACGATGTCGATCTTCGACAACGTGGCGGCGGGCCTGCGGTTGAACGGCACCTACAAGAAGAGCGAGCTGAACGACGTCGTCGAGCGGTCGCTCAAGGGCGCGAACCTCTGGAACGAGGTCAAGGACCGCCTGAACAAGCCGGGCTCCGGGCTCTCCGGCGGCCAGCAGCAGCGGCTGTGCATCGCGCGGGCGATCGCGGTCGAGCCGAAGGTGCTGCTCATGGACGAGCCGTGCTCGGCGCTGGACCCGATCTCCACGCTCGCCATCGAGGACCTGATCGGCGAGCTGAAGGACCGGTTCACGATCGTCATCGTGACCCACAACATGCAGCAGGCGGCGCGGGTCTCGGACCGCACGGCGTTCTTCAACCTCTCCGCCGTGGGCCAGCCGGGCCGGCTCGTCGAGATCGACGACACCGAGCGGATCTTCTCCAACCCGTCGGTCCAGGCCACGGAGGACTACATCTCCGGCCGCTTCGGCTGACCGGCACCCCGCCCCGGCCCGGCCGGGGCGGTGATCGGACCCCTCGCGGTGCTGCATGGCGGTGCCACCGCGAGGACGCAGAAGGGCCCGCCCCTGGCTCCCGGGGGCGGGCCCGTCGCGTGTGGCCGTCTCGCGGTCCTACAGGGCCACCAGCTTCACGATGCCGAAGGCCAGGGCCGCGACCAGGGCGGCGGCCGGCATCGTGATGAACCAGCCGAGGACGATGTTCTTGGCCACGCCCCAGCGGACCGCGTTGACCCGCTTCGTCGCGCCCACGCCCATGATCGCCGAGGTGATGACATGGGTGGTGGAGATCGGCGCCTTGAAGATGAACGCGGTCGTGAACATGATCGAGGCGCCGGTGGCCTCCGCCGCGAACCCCTGCGGCGGGTCCAGCTCGATGATCTTGCGGCCGAGCGTGCGCATGATGCGCCAGCCGCCGGCGTACGTGCCCAGGGACAGCATCACCGCGCAGACGATCTTCACCCAGACCGGGATCGGGTCGCCGAACGTCTCGTGGCCGGAGATGACCAGGGCCAGCACCACGACACCCATCGTCTTCTGGGCGTCCTGGAGACCGTGGCCGAGGGCCATGCCGGCGGCCGAGACGGTCTGGGCGATGCGGAAGCCGCGCTTGGCCTTGTGCGGGTTGGACCGCCGGAACAGCCACATGATCGCCGTCATGACCAGGTAGCCGACGATCAGGCCGACGAACGGGGAGACGAACATCGGGATGACGACCTTCTCCAGCACCCCGCTCCAGAGCACGTCCGTGCCGCCCGCCAGGGCCGCCCCCACCATGCCGCCGAACAGGGCGTGCGAGGAGGACGACGGCAGGCCGAAGTACCAGGTGACGAGGTTCCAGACGATCGCGCCGACCAGGGCCGCGAAGAGGATGCCCATCCCCGTCGAGCCCTGTGGTGTCTCGATCAGGCCCTCGCTGACCGTCTTGGCGACGCCGGAGCCGAGGAAGGCGCCGGCCAGGTTCATCACGGCCGCCATGGCGAGGGCCGCCCGCGGGGTCAGCGCGCGCGTCGACACCGAGGTGGCGATGGCGTTCGCGGAGTCGTGGAAGCCGTTCGTGTACGTGAAGAAGAGCGCGACCGCGACGGTCACGATCAGGGCGAAGGTGTCCATCGACGCCTCAGGACTCCTTGACGGCGATGGTCTCCACCGTGTTCGCCACGTGCTCGAAAGCGTCCGCCGCCTCTTCCAGGACGTCCACGATCTGCTTGAGCTTCAGCACCTCGATGGCGTCGTACTTGCCGTTGAAGAGGTGGGCGAGCAGCTTGCGGTGGATCTGGTCGGCCTGGTTCTCCAGCCGGTTGACCTCGATCCAGTACTCGGTGAGGTTGGCCATGGTGCGCAGGTTCGGCATGGCCTCGGCCGTCAGCTCCGCCGCGCGGGCCAGGACCTCGATCTGCTGCTCGACGCCCTTGGGCAGTTCCTCGACGTTGTAGAGGACGACCAGGTCGACGGCTTCCTCCATGAAGTCCATGATGTCGTCCAGGGAACCGGCGAGGGCGTAGATGTCCTCCCGGTCGAACGGCGTGATGAACGAGGAGTTCAGCTGGTGGAAGATCGCGTGCGTGGCGTCGTCACCTGCGTGTTCCGCGGCCCGCATACGCTCTGCGATCTCGGCCCGGGCGGAGGAGTCCGCCCCGAGCAGTTCCATCAGGAGTTTGGAGCCCGTGACGATGTTGTCCGCGGACGCGGCGAACATGTCGTAGAAGCTCGTCTCCCTGGGGGTCAGACGAAAGCGCACGTGGGGTCCTCGGGGTGCTTCGGTTTCGGTCAGGCTGATGCTAGGCGCATCATCCGGCCACGGCTAACGGGCCGCATCCCAGTGTCGCCCATCGGGCACTGTGATGAGCACGGGGGCGTACGAAGGCCCCCTTACCCCGCAAAGTTCGTTACCATATACCCACTAGGGGTATCTGTCCCTTTTGTCCGCAGCTCGTCCCGAGACGGAGGCCCGCGATGACGACGACGACCGAGGCCGGCGCCACGCACGGCTACCACAAGCAGAAGGACGAGCACCTCAAGCGGCTGCGCCGCATTGAGGGGCAGATCCGCGGATTGCAGCGGATGGTGGACGAGGACACCTACTGCATCGACATACTCACCCAGGTCTCCGCCTCCACCAAGGCCCTGCAGTCCTTCGCGCTCCAGCTGCTGGAGGAACACCTGCGGCACTGCGTGGCGGACGCGGCGCTCAAGGGCGGCGACGAGATCGACGCGAAGGTGGACGAGGCGACGAAGGCGATCGGCCGCCTGCTGCGCACCTGAGCGGTGCGGCGGCGCGGGCCGCGCTCAGCCGCGGTCGCGTTCCTCGGCGACGCGCAGGACCGCGTCGATGCGCTCCAGGCTGAGCCGGTCCTCGGCGGCCGAGGCCGCGATGATCAGCTCTCCGCAGAGTTCGATCTCGGCGAGGGCCACGTGGTCCTGAACCGCCGTGCCGCCGACCGGAGCCACCCGCCTCACCTCTTCCCTGCCGTCACCGCTTCCTAGGGTAGGCAGCGGTCCGCACGCCGCGCATGGCACGGACGGGCTACTTACAAAAGGGCCGTCTGGGACTAGTGACTGGCCGGAATCATCCGCTCTTCCCGGGCTCGTCCCCGGCGACCTTGCCCGTGTAGATGTCCGCGGGGGCCGGCAGCCGGATGTCCACGGGCACGCCGAAGCCGTACAGCAGCAGCGTGGAGGCGACGGCGACGGTGGCCTCGGTGTGTCCGTTGACGAAGCTGAAGCGCTGCCGGAGCTTGCGGACGCGGCCCTGGTCGTCCAGGTAGGCGTCGAACGGCACGCGGGCCGTGGCGAACCCTTTCGCCGCCGCGGCCAGCGCCGCCCGGTTCCCGGCCGAGGCGTAGCGGGCGGCGCCGGCCAGGTCGGCGGTGCCCCGGTAGTGGCGTACGGCCGTCCCGGCCACCTCGGTGCGGTCCACGAAGGCCGCCTCGCGGGTGCCGCGCAGCAGCTCGGCCGCCGCGTACGGGTCGGTGGCGCCGCCGGTCACCAGGTTGCCGTCGGACAGCGTGGCGGTGTCCACCCGCACCCACTTGTCGGCGGGCACGCCCGCGCCCCGGTTCTTCATGTACAGCGCGCCCGGGGTGAGGAGTTCGGTGATGGGCCGGTGCCCGGAGGCGCCGGTGGGGCCGGCGGGGAGCATCACGGTGAGCCGGCCCAGGCGGCGGCGGTAGTCGTAGACACCCCGGCCGCGGATGGTGACCCGGGTGCCGCCGGTGGCCATCTCCATGGCGGTGCCGGCCTTGGAGGTGCCCGCGTCCCGCAGCGCCTCGGCGGCCCGGTGCAGCACGCCCACGGGGTCGGCCGCGCCCTTGACGTCCTCGGCGGCGGCCCCGCTGCCCGAACAGCCGCCGGCCCCGAGGAGGATGCCCAGCGCGGCGAGCGCGCCGCCCGCCCGCCTGTGCTGCCGCCGATCCATCGCCTGCCTACCCCCTAGCCGGTGCGTCCGTCACGGGCCTCCGTCGTCCGGATAACGACGGCCGGGGAACACCGTCACGCGCCGCCGGGCACGCTCGGTACCGTGGTCGGCGTGGCACTCACCCCGGCGCAGCAGGACGGGCGGGAACACCGCACCTCGACGACCGAACAGGGCCGCTTCTGCGTGGCCCGCTGCACCTGCGGCTGGCGCGGCCCGGCCCGCCGCGCCCGCAGCCAGGCCCGCACGGACGCGGAGACCCACGCGCCGTCCGGCTGAACGGCCCCGGCCCCAGGGGGCGGGACGGGGCGCCGGCAGGCAGCGGGCTCAGGCCCGTCGGTCCCCGGGCCCGGTGGGCCGGTCCAGGGCGTCCACCAGCTCCCGGTCGCGGGGCTGGGTCAGGCGGGCCCGGGCGGCGGACGGGGCGAGCCAGAGGACGCGGTCCACCTCGGGGTTCGGGGTGAAGTGGCCGGAAACCGCCTCGGCGCTCCAGTACCGCACCCGCTTGAGGCGGCCGTCGGCCGCGTAGCAGACGGCCGCCAGCTCCGCGCCGGGCTCGGCGGTGTACCCGGTCTCCTCCGCGACCTCGCGCAGCGCCCCGGCGAGCGGGTCCTCGCCCCGCTTCAGCTTGCCCTTGGGGTGGGACCAGTCGTCGTACTTGGGCCGGTGCACCAGGCAGATCTCCAGGGCGCCGGTGAGCGGTGAGCGGCGCCACAGGACGCAGCCGGCCGCCTGGACCACGGTGTCGGTCACGTCGTCTCCTCCGGTTCAGGGCGCGTGGACGGCCTGCTTCTGCCACGCCTGCTGGAACGCGAACCGGGCCGCCTCCACCTCGTGCCGCTGGTCGGCGTGGAGCACACCGAGGGCGTAGGCGGTGGCCGGGGTGATCCGGGGCGTACGGGCCGCCTGCGCCGCCGCCGCTGCCGCCTCCGAGGCGTCCCGGTGCCGGTTCAGCGCCTGCCCGGCCGTCAGCAGCCGTACGTCCAGCGGGGCGGTGCCGCCGTGCAGCACCTCGCGGGCGTACCGGTACAGCCGCAGCAGCAGCCGGACCTGGTGCCAGGGGCCGTCCTGGGGGTGCGGGGACGGCTCCGGGGACAGGCCGTGGACCAGGGCCTCCGCGTTGTAGGGGTGACCGGCGGTGACCAGGGGGAGCGCGGCGACGGCGTCCGTGAGGCGTTCCTCGGCGGCGGCGGCCAGCGCGCCCAGCCCGGTGCCGGGCGCGGCCGGGGTGAGGGGCACCTCGCTGGCCAGGACGGCGACCTTGTCGGCCACCGCGTGGAAGCGGGCGGAGCCGAGGGCCTGGAGCGCCGTGGAGTGGGCCCGGGTCCGGGCCAGGGTGAGCTGGCGTTCGAGCAGGGCACCCGCCTTGGCCGCGCCGACGGTGAGGGTGCCGCGCTCCGCCGGTGCCGTGGCGTACGCCGGACCGCCGGGGTGCGCCGCCTTCCCGGTGAGGGACCGGCCGCCCACCGCCAGGGCGTCGACCGCCGGCACGGCCAGCGCCGTCACCCCGGACAGCCGGTGCAGCGCCAGCAACAGCCGCTCCAGCCGGGCCTGGTAGGCGTGCTCCAGGCCCAGCGTGCCGGACAGCCAGGCCAGTTCGGGCCGGATCTCCTCGGACCAGTCGGGGTCGAGGAGCGGGCGGAAGGTGTGCAGGCTGCCGCTGATGCGGCGGGCCGAGCGGCGCAGGGCGCGCGCCGCGTCCACGGACTCCTCCGCGCCGTCGCCCGCCACGCCCGTGCCCGCGCGCACGGGAGCGCTCCCGCCGTTGCCGCCGGTCTCCCGGTGCAGGCGCAGGGCGCGGAGGAACTCCGTGGCCTGGGCGCGCAGGTAGCCCGCGAGGGCGTCCCCCGTCGCCTCCTCGGCCGTGGGGTCCGTCTGGTCAAGGTGTCGCTGTGCCACGCCGGCGCCTCCGGGCGTCTATGAGCATCTCCTGGACGTTGCGCAGGGGCCCGCCGTCCCCGTCGGTCGCGTGCCGCGTCCACTCGCCGTCCGGGCCGAGGTGCCAGGAGGCGGTGGTGTCCGACATGCCGGTGTCCAGCAGCCGGTTGAGGGCTGCGCGGTGACCGGGGTCGACGACCCGGACCAGGGCCTCTATCCGGCGGTCGAGGTTGCGGTGCATCATGTCGGCGCTGCCGATCCACACCTCGGGCTCGCCGCCGTTGCCGAAGGCGAACACCCGGGAGTGTTCCAGGAAGCGGCCGAGGATGGAGCGGACCCGGATGTTCTCCGACAGGCCGGTGACGCCGGGGCGTATCGCGCAGATGCCGCGCACCCACACGTCCACCGGCACGCCCGCCTGGGACGCGCGGTACAGGGCGTCGATGAGCGCCTCGTCCACGATCGAGTTGACCTTGATCCGGACGAACGCCGGCCGGCCCGCGCGGTGGTGCTGGATCTCCTTGTGGATGCGGGAGACCAGGCCGTCGCGCAGCGACTTGGGCGCCACCAGCAGGCGGCGGTAGGTCTCCCGGCGGGAGTAGCCGGAGAGCCGGTTGAACAGGTCGGAGAGGTCCGCGCCGACCTGCGGGTCGGCGGTGAGCAGGCCGAGGTCCTCGTACAGGCGGGCCGTCTTCGGGTGGTAGTTGCCGGTGCCGACGTGGCTGTAGCGGCGCAGGGTCTCGCCCTCCTGGCGGACCACCAGGGACAGCTTGCAGTGGGTCTTCAGCCCGACCAGGCCGTAGACGACGTGACAGCCGGCCTCCTCCAGCTTGCGCGCCCACTTGATGTTGGCGTGCTCGTCGAAGCGGGCCTTGATCTCGACCAGGACGAGGACCTGCTTGCCGGACTCGGCGGCGTCTATCAACGCGTCCACGATGGGGGAGTCGCCGGAGGTCCGGTACAGGGTCTGCTTGATCGCGAGGACGTCCGGGTCGGCGGCGGCCTGCTCCAGGAAGGCCTGCACCGAGGTGGAGAAGCTGTCGTAGGGGTGGTGCAGGAGCACGTCCCGGGCGCGCAGGGCGGCGAAGACGTCGGGCGGGGACGCCGACTCGACCTCGGCGAGGTCGCGGTGGGTCCCGGCGACGAACTTCCGGTACTTCAGCTCCGGCCGGTCCAGCGAGTGGATGCGGAACAGGCCGGTGAGGTCGAGCGGGCCGGGCAGCGGGTACACCTCGGCCTCGGAGATCTTCAGCTCGCGCACCAGCAGGTCCAGCACCTCGCGGTCGATGGACTCCTCGACCTCCAGGCGCACCGGCGGGCCGAAGCGGCGCCGCATGAGTTCCTTCTCCAGGGCCTGGAGCAGGTTCTCGGTGTCGTCCTCCTCGACCTCCAGGTCCTCGTTGCGGGTGATCCGGAAGGCGTGGTGCTCCAGGATCTCCATGCCCGGGAACAGCTCTTCGAGGTGGTTGGGGGCGGCGATGACGTCCTCGATGGGGACGTAGCGGCCCGGGGAGGCCTCCAGGAAGCGGGAGAGCAGCGGGGGCACCTTCACCCGGGCGAAGTGCCTGTGGCCGCTGACCGGGTTGCGCACGACGACGGCCAGGTTCAGCGAGAGGCCGGAGATGTACGGGAAGGGGTGCGCGGGGTCGACGGCCAGCGGCGTGAGGACGGGGAAGATCTGGTGCCGGAACAGGGTGAACAGGCGCGCCTGTTCCTTCTCGGTCAGTTCCGTCCAGCGGACCAGGTGGATGCCCTCCTCGGCGAGCGCGGGGGCGACGTCCTCGTGGTAGCACGCGGCGTGCCGGGCCATCAGCTCGCGGGAGCGGGCCCAGATCATCTCCAGCACCTCGCGCGGCTGGAGGCCGGAGGCGGAGCGGGTGGCGACGCCGGTGGCGATGCGGCGCTTGAGGCCGGCCACCCGGACCATGAAGAACTCGTCCAGGTTGCTGGCGAAGATGGCGAGGAAGTTCGCGCGCTCCAGCAGGGGGGTGTCCGGGTCCTCGGCCAGCTCCAGGACCCGCTCGTTGAAGGCGAGCCAGCTGCGCTCGCGGTCGAGGAAGCGGCCCTGGGGCAGGGGGGCGCCGTCGGCCGGGGCCTCCTCGTACGCGTCGGGGTCCGCGTCGAGGTCGGGTGCCAGACCGGAGACGGCGGGGGACACGGCGCGCTGCCGGTGCGCGGTGATGGAGCCCACGGGGGGCTGCGGCGTGTGCTGGGCCTCGGCCTGGGCGTCTTGCTGGCTCATGAACCCATTCTTCCCCGCGGCGGCTGACACGGGCGCGTCGGAACGCGCGGGCGGGAGCCGCACGGTTCCGCTCCCCGCGGCGGGCCCCTCGGAGGGCGGCGAAGGCTCTGGCACGACGGGTGTCATTGGCCGAGCGTCGCAAGCCCGGCTGAATCAATGGTTACGGCGACATGACGTGTGGGATAGCGGGGGGCGGCCCGAAGGGGTCCCGGCCGAGGTCGGAGGGCTGCCGCCGGGGCGGTGACCGGGGAGGGGCCGCGGGGCGGGGCGGTGATCCGGGGGCGGCCGGGGGCGGGGGGAGGCGGCGGGCACGGTCCGGGCGGCGGTCACGCGGCGGGTCCGGACGGGCGTGGCGGTCCGGCGGCGGGTGCGGGGGCGGGTGCGTGGGTGGGTTCCGGCGGGCCCGCGGTGGCAGCACGGCTGCGGGGGGGGGTGCGTACACCGTCCGGTGGTCCGGGCCGGCCCCGGTTCACGGCTTCCGGGGCCTGGCCGGGCCTTTCCCTCCCCGGTCCGGGGGCGGGTGCGGGTGCGGGCGTGGGTGGGTTCCGGCGGGCCTGCCGTGGCGCCCCGGATGTGAGGGGTGCGTACACCGTCCGGTGGTCCGGGCCGGCCCCGGGTCACGGCTTCCGGGGGCCTGGCCGGGCCTTTCCCCCACCGGTCCGGGGGCGGGCGCGTGGGTGGGTTCCGGCGGGCCCGCGGTGGCAGCACGGCTGCGGGGGGGGGGGCGTACACCGTCCGGTGCTCCGGGCCGGCCCCGGGCCACGGCTCCCGGGGGCCTGGCCGGGCCCCTCACTCCCCGGTCCGGTCCCGGCACCCGCTCCTCGGCGCGGCCGCTGCCGTGCCCCCCGGGGACGCGGGCCGGGGCCTGTCTGCTCTGCTGGAGGGTCCGCGCGGGGCGGGAGGGGAGGCCGGGGAACCGGTCGCGGCCGGCGTGAACCGTTCGGCGGGTCCCGTCCGATGAGGAGACGTGAGCGAGACGAGAAGCGACGCGGAGCTGCTGCGGGCCATCGCGGCGGACCGCGACCGGCACGCCTTCGAGGAGCTGTTCCGGCGGTACGCGCCCTGGCTGACCGCACGGCTGCGCGGGCGCTGCGCCGACGCCGGGGTCGTGGACGACGTCGTCCAGGAGACCTTCCTCGCGATCTGGCGGGGCAAGGCGCGCCACCGCGAGCAGGGCGAGGTGGCCGGGTGGCTGTGGCGCATCGGCTCCCGCCGGCTCGTGGACGCCCAGCGCGGCGACGGGGCGCGCGGGCGGCTGCGGCAGGCGCTGGCCCGGCTGCGCCACCGGGACGAGGCGTCCGCCGAGGACCGGGTGCTGGCGGGCGTGGAGCACGGGGACCTGGCGGGCGCGCTCGTCCGGCTCTCCCCGGAGCTGCGCGCGGTGCTCCAGGCGACGGTCGTCGACGGGCTGACCACCCGGGAGGCGGCCGTCCTGCTCGGGATCCCGCCCGGCACGGTCAAGACGCGGGCGATGCGGGCCCGCAAGCAACTGCGGGAGGCACTGGCATGACGGAACGAGGACCGGCGGGGGGTGCCGGCACGAGCTGGCACGTCGCCGAGGAGGACCTGCGGGCCTACGCCCGCGGGGAGCTGGAACCGCCGCTGCTGTGGTCCGCCGACACGCACCTGGCCGGGTGTGCCGGGTGCCGGGCGGTACTGGCCGCGGCCTGGGACGGCGGGGAGCTGGACGCGGCCTGGGCGCGGCTGGACGCCGAGCTGGACGCGCCCCGGCCCCGCCCGTTCGAGCGGCTGCTGCTGCGGCTCGGCGTGGCCGGCCACACCGCGCGGCTGCTGGCCGCGACCCCGGTGCTGCGCCGCTCGTGGCTGGCGGCCGTGACGCTGGTGCTGGCGATGTCCGTGCTGACCGCCCGGGCCGGTCACTCGGCCACCCTGTTCCTGGCGCTCGCCCCGCTGCTGCCGCTCGCCGGGGTCGCCCTGTCGTACGGGCCCGTGGCCGACCCGACGTACGAGATGACGGTCGTCTCCCCGCTGCACGGCTTCCGGCTGCTGATGATCCGCACGGTCGCGGTGCTGACCGCCGCCCTCGCCCTGACCGGTGTGGCGGGCCTCGCCCTGCCGGGATTCGGGCCGGGCGCGTTCGCCTGGCTGCTGCCCGCGCTCGCGCTCACCGCGACCGGGCTGGCGCTGACCCCCCGGCTCGGGCCGGTCGCCGCCCCCGTCCTGGCCGGCGGCGGCTGGGTCGTGCTGGTGCTCCTCGCCGAGGCGGCCCGCGGCGGCGGCGACCGGGTGCCCGCCCCGTTCACCGCCGCCGGGCAGGGCGTGGCCGCCGGGGTCGCCGCCCTCGCCGCGGGCCTGCTCTTCCTCGCCCGGGACCGCTTCGACCAGTCCACCGGGGGCGTCCGGTGAACCCCGTGCCCGGATGTCCGGCGAGCCCCCCGTCCACCCCTTCCCACAGGAGTCCCGCATGACCGCCACCGTCTCCGCCTCCGGACTCGCCCTCCGCTACGGCGGCACCCGCGCCCTGGACGACGTGTCGCTGCGCCTCGCCCGGGGCGTGACCGGACTCCTCGGGCCGAACGGCGCCGGGAAGACCACGCTGCTGCGGGTGCTGGCCACCGCCGTGCCCGCCGACCGCGGGGCCTTCACGGTGCTCGGGCACGACCCGGCGACCGTCCGGGGCCGCCAGGAGCTGCGCCGGAACCTCGGCTATCTGCCGCAGACCCCCGGCTTCCACCCCGACTTCACACCCTTCGAGTTCGTGGACTACGTCGCGATCCTCAAGGAGCTGACCGACCGTGCCGCCCGGCACCGGGAGGTGCGCCGCGTCCTCGCCGAGGCCGACCTCGGCGACGTCCGCGGCAAGCGCATCAAGAAGCTGTCCGGCGGCATGCGGCAACGCGTCGCGCTGGCCGCCGCCCTCGTCGGCGACCCCGGCTTCCTGGTGCTGGACGAGCCGACCGTCGGCCTCGACCCCGAACAGCGCATGCGCTTCCGCGAGGTGATCGCCCGCGCCGGGGAGGACCGCACGGTGCTGCTGTCCACCCACCAGACCGAGGACGTGGCGATGCTCTGCAACCGGGTCCTGGTGATGGCGGGCGGCCGGATCCGGTTCGCCGTCACCCCCGCCGAGCTGACCGCGCGGGCCGCCGGCCGGGTGTGGAGCAGCGGCGGACGCGACCCCGGGGCGAAGGCGGGCTGGCGCACCGGTACGGGCGCCTTCCGCAACGTGGGCGATCCACCCCCCGGCGCCGAACTGCTCGAACCCACCCTGGAGGACGGCTACCTGCTCACCCTCGACGGCGAGCCGGCGGAGGTGGCGGCATGACCGCGCCCGTACGGGAGAAGGAGACGCGCACCGCCGCGGCCGCGCCCGGCGCCCCCGCGCCGGCCGTGCTCGCGCTCGCCCTCTTCGAGGCCCGCAGGCTGCTGCAGCGCCCACCCGTCCTGCTCGCCCTCGCCGGTTACACGGCCTGGCTGGTGTGGCACAACCTCCAGCCCTGGGACGAGTTCCCGGTGCTCCAGGACGCCGACCGCGCCACCCAGGGCGGCCCGCTGTTCGTCGCCCTCGCCGCGCTGCTGTGCGCCAACCACGCCGTGCTGCGCTCCCGCCGCCGGGACACCGAGCGCCACTTCGAGGTGCTGGCGCTGTCCCGTGGGCGGCGCACGGCCGCGCACGCGCTGTCCGTCGTACCGCTCGCGCTGTTCGTCGCCGTCGGGGTGACCGCCCAGTTCACCTGGGAGGCGGTCAAGCCCGGCGCCGTCGGGCACGGTTCGCCGGCCGAGTTGCTGGCCGGGCCGCTGACGGTGCTGCTGTTCGGGGCGCTCGGCGTGCTGCTGGCCCGGCTGCTGCCGTCGGCCGTCGCGGCGCCGCTGCTGGTCGTGGTGTTCTTCCTGATGTTCGTGGGCGCCGCGTTCCCCTTCGGCGGAGAGGCCGGGGCCGCCTGGTTCGCGCCGGTGGTCGGCACGGCCGGCAGCAACCCCTTCCCGTCCGGCCTGCTGGGCCGCCCCGCCGCCTGGCACGCCCTCTACCTCGCCGGGCTCGCCCTGACGGCCGCGCTGCTCGCCGTCCTGCTCTCCGGCTCCCGCGGCCGGAGCGTCCGGGCGGCCGTCGCCGCCGCGCTGGCCGTGACCGTGCTGGGCGGCTTCGCGCAGACCCGTGACGTCCCGGAGGCGACGGTGGCGGCCCGGCAGCGGGCCTCGCTCACCCCGGAGAAGGAGCAGACGTGCCTGCGGCGGGACACCGCGGAGTACTGCGCGTTCCCCGAGTGGGCGCCGCGGACCGCCGACTGGGAGCGGGTCGTGCGCGGGGTGCGGTCCCTCGCGGGCGGTCCCGCGCAGGGGCGGCGGCTGCTCGTCCGGCAGCGGCTGGAGGCCCGCTACGGCCTCTTCGAGGACTCGGCGCTCCCGCCGGCCACCGCCCCGGGCCAGGTCACCGTGGGCACCGCCTGGGGCGGCAACCGGATCCCGGAGTTCTCCACGGCCGTGGCCGCCGTGCTGGTCGCGGGCGACGAGAAGGCGGCGGCAGGGCTGTGCGACGGCCGGATGGTGACCGTCATGTGGCTGTCCCTCGCCTGGCAGGACGACCCCGAGGCACAGCTCCGGCACGTCCGCCTCGACGACAGCCTCAGCGGCGAGGCGGTCGTCCTCTCCCCGACCGACCCGCTCACCATGACGGCCGGTCAGACCGAGGTCGTCCGCGCCCTGCTGCGCCGGCCGCTGCCCTCGGTCGTCGGCCGGGTCAAGGCGCACTGGGCCGAGCTGACCTCGCCGAAGGTCACCACCGCCCGCGTGGCCGAGGTGCTGGGCGTGCGCGCCGGCGTGGGGCCGGACCGGTGCGGGGCGTGATCCGGGCGCTGGCCGTCCCGGTCTGGCGCACGCTGCCGTGGCGCACCCTGGGCGCGGCCGGCGCGGTCGGGCTGCTGATCCCCGGACTGCCCCGGCTGTGCGGCGCCGAGCCGGCCGACTGGGTCACCCTCTTGCTGCTGCGCGCCGCCGCCCTCGTCCTCGCGCTGGGCCTGGCCTTCCTGCTGGACGACCCCGCCCGGCACGGCACCGCCCCGGTGCCGACCGGGCGGGCGGCGCGGACCGCGCTGCGGGTGGTGCTGGTGGCGCCGGTCGCCGCGCTGTGGTGGACGGCGGTGCTGTTGCTGGCACCGGGCGCGCACCGGCCGCCGGCCGGGGACGTCACGCTGGAGGCCGGGGCCGGCTGCGCGCTGGCCCTGGCCCTGGCCGCGCTCGCCGTGCGCCACTCGGACGACCCGCGGCCGGGCCGGCGGGCGGCCACGGCGCTGCTGGCCGCCGCGCTGCTCGCCCCCCTGCTGCTGCCGGACGACTGGCCCCTGTTCGTGCCCGCCGGGGACCCCCGCTGGGCCACGGCCCACGACCACTGGGCCTGGGTACTGGCGGCGGCGGGCGCCGTGTGGCTGGTGACCCTCCGCGAGCCGCTGCGCCGCACCTTCCGCCGTCGGTCACCCAGGCCCCGGCACCTCCGCTGAAGCGGTGCTCACGTCTCCGTGCGGTACATCAGGTCCGTCTCGTGGACCGTGAAGCCCAGCCGCTCGTACACCGCCACCGCCGCCGTGTTGTCGGCGTCGACGTAGAGCATCGCGGTCGGCAGCTGCTGGGCGGCCAGGTGGCGCAGCCCGATCGTGGTGAGCGCCTTGCCGAGGCCGCCGCCCTGCTCGCCGGGCCGCACCCCGAGGACGTAGACCTCGCCGAGGCCCTCCTCCGCGTGCGTCTTGGTCCAGTGGAAGCCGATCAGCTCGCCGCGCCGCTCGGCGAGGAAGAACCCGGCCGGGTCGAACCACGGCTCGGCCTTGCGGTCGTCCAGGTCCCGCTGGGTCAGCGAGCCCTGTTCCGGGTGGTGGGCGAACGCGGCGGCGTTCACCGCGAGCCAGGCCGCGTCGTCCTTGCCCGGCACGAACGCGCGCACGCTCACGCCCTCCGGCAGCACCGGCTCGGGCAGCTCCAGATCGGTCAACGGCCGCCGCATCTGGCGCAGTTCCCGGAACAGGTTCAGGCCCAGCACCTGGGCCAGGTGCCGGGCGGCGGGGTGCCCGCCGTGCGCCCACACCCGCAGCCGCTTGCCGGAGGCGGCGAGCAGGGCCGAGCCGAGCGCCCGCCCGTGCCCGTGCCCCCGGTGCCGGGGGTGCACGACCAGTTCGGCGGCCGGGGGCTCCACCGGGTCGGTGTCCTCCAGCTGGGCGTAGCCGACGAGTTCGCCGTCGACCGTCAGCAGCAGGTGCGAGACGCCCTCGCGGGAGCCGCCGCGCAGGTGCAGCCGGCCCTGCTCGGACACCGGCTGCTGCCCGTCGGTCCCGGCGGCCTCGCCGAGCAGGCGCAGCACGGCCTCGCCCTGGTCCGGGGTGAGCGCGGAAAGGGTCTCGATGGAGCGGGCGGGAAAGCCCCGTACGGTGTCGTCGCTGCTCATGCGTACGAGGGTACGGGGCGCCCGGGGCGAAGTCCCGGCATACCGGCGGCAACGGCGCCGGGCGGGAGCGGCGGTGAAGGGAAACCAGGATGTGACCTGAATCCCCTGTCGCGCTACGCGCGTTGACTTTAGGCTGCGCCGAGCACCACAGCCGACCCACAGGGGGGTTCCCCATGCCATTCGTACCCCGGCGCACCAGACGCCGTACCTACGCCTTCCTCGCCGCCACGGCCGGTCTCACCACGGCGGCGGCGCTGGCCACCGCGCTCCCGGCGGACGCGCACGAGGACCACCGCCCCCACCCTCCGGGCCGCTACCAGGACGTCCAGCTGCTGTCCTTCAACGACCTGCACGGCAACCTGGAGCCGCCGTCCGGCTCCTCCGGGCGGGTCGGTGAGCTCCAGCCGGACGGCACGACGAAGACGATCGACGCGGGCGGGGTCGAGTACCTCGCGACCCACCTCCGCAACGCCCGCGAGGGCCACCCGTACTCGGTGACGGCGGCCGGCGGCGACCTGGTCGGCGCCTCCCCGCTGCTGTCGGGCCTGTTCCACGACGAGCCCACCGTCGAGGCGCTGAACAAGCTGGACCTGGACGTCACCTCGGTCGGCAACCACGAGTTCGACGAGGGCGCCCGGGAACTGGCCCGCCTCCAGAACGGCGGCTGCCACCCGAAGGACGGCTGTTACACGGACCGGGAGTTCGAGGGCGCGGACTACCCGTACCTGGCCGCGAACGTCCAGGACGAGAAGACCGGCAAGCCGATCCTGAACCCCTACTGGGTGTGGGAGAAGAACGGCGTCAAGATCGGCTTCATCGGGGTGACGCTGGAGGGCACCCCGGGCATCGTCTCCGCCGACGGCGTCAAGGGCCTCACCTTCAAGGACGAGACCGAGACCATCAACAAGTACGCGAAGGTGCTCCAGCGCCAGGGCGTGCAGTCCATCGTGGCCCTGATCCACGAGGGCGGTTTCCCGGCCTCCGGCTCCTACAACTACGACTGCGACTCCCCGGGCGCGGGCGACGGCATCTCCGGTCCCATCGTGGACATCGCCAAGAACGTGACCCCGGCGGTGGACGCGCTGGTCACCGGCCACACCCACCAGGCGTACGTGTGCACGGTGCCCGACCCGTCGGGCCGCCCCCGCATGGTCACCTCGGCGTCCTCCTTCGGCCGCCTGTACACCGACACCACGCTCACGTACGACCGCCGGACGGGCGACATCGTGCGTACGGCCGTGCGGTCCGCCAACCACGTGGTCACCCGCGACGTCCCCAAGGCGGCGGACATCACCGGCTTGATCGGCAAGTGGAACGCCCTGGCCGCCCCCATCGGCAACCGCCCCATCGGCTACATCTCGGCCGACATAGGCAACACCGGCACCGAGTCCCCGATGGGCGACCTGGTCGCCGACGCGCAGCTCGCCCACGGCCGTGAGCTGGACCCGAAGACCAGCCTGGCGCTGATGAACCCGGGCGGCGTCCGGGCCGGCCTCACCTACGCGGCCAAGGGCGCGGAGGGCGACGGCGTGGTCACCTACGCCGAGGGCTTCACGGTCCAGCCGTTCGCCAACACGGTCAACCTGGTGGACCTCACCGGCGCCCAACTGGTCCAGGCGCTCAAGGAGCAGGTCAGCGGCGTCAACGAGGCCGCCCCGAAGATCCTCCAGCCCTCGGCCGGCCTCACCTACACCCTGGACCTCACCAAGTCCGGCGCGGACCGCGTGGTCACCGCCTCCATCCGCCTGAACGGCACGCCCGTCGACCCGGCGGCCACCTACCGCGTCGCCATGAACGCCTTCCTCGCGGGCGGCGGCGACGGCTTCCCGAGCCTGGGCCAGGGCAAGAACCCCGTGGTCGGCTCGGACGACCTGGCGGCCCTGCAGAACTACCTGACGGCGAACTCGACGCCGGCCTCCCCGATCGCGCCCCCGGCGGCGAACCGCATCACGATCGTCAAGTAGACCGTGTCGTCCCTCCTCCGGCCCTGTCCACAGCTGTGGACAAGGCCGGAGGCCGTGTCCGCTCCCCTACGCGGGGATGCGGGCGCCCCTGCTGTGGGCGATGCGGAGGACTTCCTCCAGGGACTCGCCGGCCCGCGTCAGCGCGAAGCGCACGGCCCGTTCGCCCGCGGTCCCGTCCGCGAGCACGGCCCGCGCCCCGGCCAGCACCTGCTCTCCCGACCGCAGCTGCGCGGCCTCCACGTCGTCGGCGAGGCGGGACAGGCGGCTGTCGTCGTGGTCGGTACTGAGGTAGCAGGGCTTGCCCTCGGGGCTGGTCCAGGGAAGCAGGCGCAACTCGGCCATGCGGAGTCTCCGTTGTGACTGGCGGTGATTACGGTTCGTGCCACGATCGTCACGTACGGCGAGTACGCTCCGGAAGAGCTGCTGTGTTGTCCGTGAGCAGGGACAACAGGGAGGGGTTACGTGGGCGAGAACGTCGACCCGGGGCCGGTGTCCGGACGGGCCATCCTCGGGCAGACCCTCAAGGTGCTGCGCGAGAAGGCCGGCAAGTCCCTGGGCCGGTTGGCGGAGGACACCGGCTACGACAAGAGCTACCTGAGCCGCCTGGAGTCCGGCGAGCGCCTGTCCAAGGTGACGGTGATGGAGGACCTGGACAGCTACTACGGCACGGGTTCCCTGCTGGTCGGCCACTGGAAGGCCGCGCGCCTGGACGCCTTCAAGGACCAGTACAAGGAGTTCATGAAGCTGGAGGCCACGGCCAGGATCATGTGGCTTTTCTCGCCGGGCATTCCTGGGCTCGTGCAGACCGAGGACTTCGCTCGCGGGGTGCTGATCGGGGCTCAGACAACGGCGGACGGTGAAGAGGCCGTGGAAGAGCAGGTCGCGGCACGGCTCGGACGGCAGTACCTGCTGAGGCAGAGGCCCGAGCCTGAAGTACGGGTCATAATGGACGAGTTCGCGCTGCGACGTCCCGCTGCCCAAGGAAAGACCTGGCACGACCAGTTGTTCCACCTTGAGTCCGCCGCGCTCTGGCCCAATGTGACGCTTCAGGTGCTGCCATTCTCAGCGGGAGCGCACCACCATATGACCGGGTCACTGACGCTCCTCTGGCAGAGGGACGGCAGTGCTGTCGCCTACAAGGAGGGCAACGGTTGCAGTCGGCTGATCGAAGATCAGGACGAAGTACTCCGGCAGCGACTGTCCTACGATCGCCTCCGGGACATGGCGTTGTCCCCGTCGGACTCGCTCACGTTCATCAGGGACGTACTGGAGGAGCACAGATCATGACGCGCACCCCCGACCTCAGCACCGCAACTTGGCGCAAGTCGAGCTACAGCGAAGGGGGAGCCAACGACTGCGTCGAGGTTGCCGACGGATACCCGGGCGCCGTCCCCGTCCGCGACAGCAAGACCCCCGCCTCCCGGCCGCTGGTCGTCTCGGCCGCTTCCTGGGCCGGGTTCGTGGACGGCATCAAGCGGGGGAGCGGCGCGCACACGTTCGGGTGAGCGATCGCTGACGGCGGACAAGTCCCCGGCCGCCGTTCCGCAGGACGACGCGGCGGCCGGAGTGCCCGAACGTCAGGAAGCCGAAGGAGTCCAGTCGCCCAGCCAGTCCCCGATCTCCTGGCCGGAGGCCTGGGCGTCGGTCAGCTGGGGGCGGTCCGTGCTCGCCGCGCCCGCGCCCGCGCCGGTGTTCTTGTACTCGGCGAAGCGGTCGTCCTTCCAGGAGAAGCCGCTCATGTCGGTCCAGGGGGTTGTCCTGATCGCCGCGCTCAGGGTCGTGTTGCGGACCGTGGTCTGCGGGTCCAGCGTGGCGTCGCCGCCGGCGTGCCAGGGGCGGCCCAGGTAGAACGTGCGGTCGGAGACGTCACCGGACACCGTGGAGTTCGCGATCAGGATGCCCTTGCGGTTCGCCGCCGTGGAGGGAGCCGTGACGTAGCCCGCCGACGTGCCGTTCCAGCGCTTCCTCAGGGTGATGACCGACTTGTCGATCACCGCCGTGGCCCGGCCGAAGATGAAGTCGACGTTGCCGATCACGTACGAGTTGGTCATGTAGACCCGGCCGAGGCGGTCCTTGGACGCCGTGTCCAGGAGCAGGGTGTCCTGGTCGCCGGTCACGATCACCCCGTCCAGGAACACCTTGTCGGAGGCCGTGCGCAGGGCCACCGCCTGCTGTGCGATGTCCTGGTGGGCCGCCTCGTCGAAGTCGTTCGTGATGCTGAGGTTGCGGGCCTGGAAGTCGTCGGCCTCCACGGCCACGGTCGCGCTGCCGCCGGTGCCGTACGTGCCCGAGCCGTCGGGCCTGGGCGTGCCGGACGCGTTGTTGTAGACGATCACCGTGTCCTTGCGGCCGGCGCCCGTGCCCTGGAGGGTGACGTGCGGCTTGTTCGACGGGACCTTGACCGTCTCCCGGTACGTGCCGGGCTTGACCGCGATGACGACCCGGGAGGCGTTGTTCGCCGGGACGGCGTTCACGGCGGCCTGGACGGTCGTGTACTGGCCCGAGCCGTCCTTGGCGACGGTCAGCGTGGTGGCCGCCGCCTTGACGGCGGTCGCGCTCGTGCCCAGCGAACCACGCGGCCCCGCGCCCGACTTCACCACCGACGGCACGTCCGCCGCCTTGTCGGGCGTGTAGGCGTAGTAGCTCTTCGGGTCCCACGGCCCGCCCGTGCCCCCGCTCTCGTTGCGGCCGCTCGTGCCCGAGAAGACGTTGCCGCGCTGGACGAGGGTCGCCGTCGCGTCCCTGATCACCGGGTTGGCGAGGCCCTGGAAGTAGGAGTTCTCCAGCAGCATGCTGGTGTTGCCGCGCGCGCAGGTGCCGTAGGACGACGTGATCGCGGTACCCGGCTCGTCCACCAGGTAGTTGTTGTACAGGTGGGCGTGGGCCACGTTGTCCGTGGACGGGTTGCGCTGCTCGGTCTCGCGGATCCAGTTGTGGTGGATCGTGACGTCCGCCGTGGTGTTCTCGGTCCAGCCGATGCCGAACGCCTTGTTCTCCTGGCCGAGCCGGTTCCAGGACACGGTCAGGTAGGTGGTGTCCTTGCGGCTGTCGATCAGCCCGTCCGCCATGTGCCGGATGTCGTTGTGGTCGATCCAGACGTGGTGGGCGCCGTCCATCTGGATGCCGTCGTAGTCGTGCTCCTTGTCGTTCCAGACGCCCTGGTACGCGTCCCGGATGGTCAGGTTCCGGATGATCACGTTGTGGACGCCCTGGCCGAGGAAGAAGCCGCCGCCGACGATCTGGCCCGAGGTGCCGGACCCGATGACGGTCTTGTCCGACCGGACCTTGATCTCCTTGCCGACCGGGTCCATCGTGATCGCGGCGGCCACCACGATGACGTACGGCTGGTCGGCGGTGGCGTACTTCTCCAGGTCCGCGAGGGTCTTCACGGTGACGATGTCGCCGCCGCGCCCGCCGTACGTGCCGTTCTGCCCGAGCGCGTTCACCGAGGCGAAGCCGTCGGCGGCCTGCGTGGCCCAGGCCGGTACGGCGGTCGCGGCCGAGGCGTGCGACGAACCGCCGGGGCCGAGCAGGCCGTGGCCGAGTCCGCCCGCCGCCGCGAGCGCGAGCGGCAGCCCGGCCGCGAACGCGGCACGGCTCCTGCGGTGACGGGGAGTGCGAGTGCTCATGAGCGACTCCAGGTGTGGTCCGGGTGGGGTGCTGCCCTGGAGTCGCCACGGGACGGAGGAAGGTTGCCGGGTGCGGTCAGCCGGCCGTGTGGAGGCCGAAGCCGGTGCGGCCCGGCAGCTCCAGGCCCTCGCGCAGCCGCATCGAGGGCATCTCGTAGTCGCCGTGGTTCTGGCGGCGGTACGGGATCGGGTCGGTGTCCTCCAGGGTCAGCAGCCGCTTCCGCCACTGCCCGGCCGCGTCCGCGAAGACCTCGGGAGCCATCCGTACCGTCCGGTGCAGGACGAACGGCGGCAGCACGTCCATGCCGGGGTGGTAGAGGATGCCGTGCTGGATCGGGAAGAGCACGTCCTCCATGGGGCCGTTGATGCCGCGGTCGGAGTACTGGGACTCCGGGCCGCCGACCGTCACCGACAGCATGGCCCGCCTGCCCTTGAGGGTGCCGTCGCCGAAGCGGTCGCCGTACCGGGTCTCGTTGTGCTCGCCGACGCCGTACCCGAAGCCGTAGGTGAACACCCGGTCCACCCAGCCCTTCAGGATCGCCGGCATCGAGTACCACCACAGCGGGAACTGGAGGATCACGGTGTCCGCCCACAGCAGCTTCTCCTGCTCGGCGCGGATGTCGGCGGACAGCGCGCCGGACGCGTAGGCCCGCCCGGAGTCGTGGACCACGTCCAGCGGGCCGGAGGCCGCGTCGCCGAAGTCGTCCGCGTCCACGACGGACTTCCAGCCCATCGCGTACAGATCGCTGACCCGCACCTCGTGCCCCGCACCGGTCAGCGTCTCCACCGCGATGTCGGTGAGCGCGCCGTTCAGCGACCGCCGCTCGGGGTGGGCGTGCACGATGAAGACCTTCATGTCTGCTCCTGCTCCTTGAGTCGAGGTGCCTTCGATCCTGGAGGGGGAAGGGGCGCGCGATTCAGGGGCGCCTCCTCCGTAGGACCGGACTTCCTGGTACTCGCGGGGCCACCCAGCCGGGGCGTGCGGCGCGGATACTGGAGCGATGGACGACCTGGCTGACTTCCTGCGCACCCGGCGAGCCCGGGTCCGCCCGGAGAGCGTCGGCATCCGCGCCGACTCCCGCCGCCGCGTGACCGGGCTGCGGCGCGAGGAGGTCGCGCACCTGTCCGGCGTGAGCGTCGACTACTACGTCCGGCTGGAGCAGGGCCGGGCGCGGCAGCCCTCGGTCCAGGTGCTCGACGCGCTCGCCCGCGTCCTCGGCCTGGACGACGTGGAGCGCGAGCACCTGCACCGGCTCGCCCGCCGGGTGGTGGGCGAGCCGCGCCGGGCCACCACGGCACGGCCGCGCCCGGAACTGCTGCGGGTGCTGGAGCTGATCCCCGACGCCCCCGCCTTCCTCATCGACCACCGGCTGACCGTGCTGGCCGCGAACCGCCTCGGCGACCTGCTCTACAGCCGGCCGGTCGAGGGCCTGAACATCGCCCGGCACGTCTTCCTGACCGAGGAGGGGCGGGCGCTGTTCGGCGACTGGGAGGACTGCACCCTCGACATCGTGGGCCATCTGCGGCTGTCCGCCGGCCGCTGCCCCGGCGACCGGGAGCTGGCCTCCCTCATCGGCGAACTCGCCGTGCACAGCGAACGCTTCCGGCGGCTGTGGGCGCGCGCCGACGTCCGCACCCGCACCCACGGCCGCAAGGCGTACCACCACCCGGCGGTCGGCCGCCTGGAACTGCACCAGGAGAACTTCGCCCTCCCGGATGTCACGGGCACGGAACTGATCGTGCAGTCGGCCGCCCCCGGCACCACCGCCCACGACAACCTGCGCCTCCTGGCCAGCCTCGGCGCCACCACGAAGGAGGCGCCGGGTCCGCGGGCCGCCCCCGTCACCGACCGGCCCGAGTAGGCGGCAGGCACCGGACGGGTCAGCCGGCCGCGGTCTCCGGGGACTCGGGCGGCGGGGTCGGGGCGCCCGGCAGGCGGACCGTGGCCACCGTGCCGGTGCCCTCGGCGCGGGCCAGGGTGACCTCGCCGCCCGCCTGCCGGACCGTACGGGCCACGATGGACAGGCCGAGACCGGAGCCGGGCAGCGCGCGGGCACCGGGGGAGCGCCAGAAGCGGTCGAAGACGTGCGGGAGTTCCTGCTCGGGGATGCCGGGACCGTGGTCGCGGACCGTCAGCACGCCCTCGTGCAGGCCCACCTCGACCGTGCCGCCCTCGGGGCTGAACTTCACCGCGTTGTCCAGGATGTTGACCACGGCCCGCTCCAGCGCGGACGGCTCCGCCCGGACGTACCAGGGCTCCAGGTCGGCGGTGATCGACAGCTCCGGGCCGCGCAGCCGGGCCCGGCGCAGGGCGGCCTCCACGGTGTCCCGGAAGGAGACTACCTGGACCCGCTCCCCGCGCTGCCCCTCCGAGCGGGACAGCTCCTGGAGGTCGCCGATCAGCGCGGCCAGCTCGGTCATCTGCGCCTTCACCGAGGCGAGCAGCGCCTTGCGGTCCTCGGGCGGCAGCGGCCGGCCCGTCTCCTCGCTGCGGGTCAGCAGCTCGATGTTGGTCCGCAGCGACGTCAGGGGCGTCCGCAGTTCGTGCCCGGCGTCGGCGATCAGCTGCTGCTGGAGGTCCCGGGAACTGGCCAGCGAGGCGGTCATCGAGTTGAACGACCGGGACAGCCGGGCCACCTCGTCCTCGCTGTCCTCCTCCACCGGGATGCGCACGCTCAGGTCCTCGGTCCGCGCGACGTGCTCCACGGCCTCGGTGAGCCGGTCCACCGGGCGCAGCCCGACCCGCGCCACCGCGAGCCCGGCCGCGCCGGCGCCGAGGACCCCGATGGCCGACACCAGCAGCAGGATCAGGGCGAGGTCGCTGAGGTTCTGCTGCGTGCTCTTGAGCGGGATGGCGACGAGCACCCCGACATTGGGCCCGCGCTCACCGGTCGTGGACGCGGTCGCGAGCAGGGGCCGCGTGAGCACCCGTACGTCGTTGCCCTCGCTGTCGGTGCCGTTGCGGAAGTAGAGCGTGTTGACGTCCAGGTGCCGGATCTCCGACTTGTCCGCCTCGGTGACGTCGATCTTCGCCGAGGCGCCCCCGAACAGGCAGACCTTGCCGTCCTCCGTCACCACCTGGGAGTACCGGTCCCGGAAGGGGTTGTCGGACGGCGCGGTGTCCGTGCAGCGGGTGAGGGCCAGCAGCACCTGGTCGGACTGCGTCGTGTTCTTCAGCGACTTGCGCAGATCCTCGTCCACCTGGTCGTACAGCTTGCGTTCCACGATGAACCAGCAGGTCATCGACACCGCCGCCACCGCGAACGCCACTGCCGCCGCGACCAGCATCGCCAGCCGGGCCCGGATCGGCAGCGCCCGGTACCGGCGCACCAGACGCCTCACTCGGCGCCGCCCTGCCTCAGGACGTAGCCCACGCCCCGCACGGTGTGCACCAGGCGCGGCTCGCCGCCCGCCTCGGTCTTGCGGCGCAGGTACATCACGTACACGTCCAGCGAGTTGGAGGACGGCTCGAAGTCGAAGCCCCATACCGCCTTCAGGATCTGCTCCCGGGTGAGCACCTGGCGCGGGTGGGCCATGAACATCTCCAGCAGGGTGAACTCGGTGCGGGTCAGCTCCACCGGCCGGCCGCCCCGGGTCACCTCCCGGGTGGCCAGGTTCATGCGCAGGTCGGCGAAGGTCAGCGCCTCGTCCTGCCGGGCCTCGGCGGACACCGCCGCCGCGTAGGAGCTGCGGCGCAGCAGGGCGCGGATCCGGGCGAACAGCTCGTCCAGCTCGAACGGCTTGACCAGGTAGTCGTCGGCGCCCGCGTCCAGGCCGGTGACCCGGTCGCCGACCGTGTCGCGGGCGGTGAGCATCAGGATCGGGGTGGTGTCCCCGGTGCCCCGGATGCGGCGGGCCGCCGTCAGGCCGTCCATGCGGGGCATCTGGATGTCCAGCACGAGCAGGTCCGGCCGGTAGGCGCCCGCCTTCTCCAGGGCGTCCGCCCCGTCGACGGCGACCTCGGTGTCGTACCCCTCGAAGGCCAGGCTGCGCTGCAGGGCCTCGCGCACGGCCGGCTCGTCGTCGACGATCAGGATGCGCTGGGGGTCACGGTCGCCATCGGCGGGGCTCATCGCTCGCGGTTCCTCGGGGTGCGGTGGGGCGGGTGCGGACGTCTCTCAGCGTGCCACGTCCCGCGGGCCGCCGGGGGACGCGCGGGCCGGTCAGGTCCGGACCGTGCTCAGCCGGTGCAGCGGAACCTTGCGGCGGTGCCGGCGGACGGCGGAGGTGCGCAGGCCCATCAGCTGCGGGACCGGGGTCACGGCGTCGGGCGCCACCTCCGGGGCGCGGGGCGGCGGGACGGGCACGTGCAGCTCGGACACGATGGACAGGGCGAGGGTGAGGCCGGCGGGGCCGCGTTCGGCCATGCGGTGGGGAACGTGCTTGATCATGACCTGCTCCTTGCTGACTCGTGCGCCGGCTGGGCGCGCTGAGTGGTCTAGCTGGTGCCGCCCGACCGCAGTGCGGCCAGGTCGGACTTGACGGTGTTGACCGGGATGGCGAAGCCGAGACCGATGCTGCCCGCGTCCGAGGACGAGGACGCCTGCGAACCCGAGGAGTACATCGCGGAGTTGATGCCGATGACCCGGCCGTTCGCGTCGAACAGCGCGCCGCCGGAGTTGCCCGGGTTCAGGGACGCGTCGGTCTGTATCGCCTTGTAGGTGGTGGTGGACGAGCCGGTGTCGCCGTTGAACTCACGGCCGCCGAACTGGAACGGCCACTGGCCGTCGCCGTCCTGGCCCTGTCCCCGGCCCTTGTTCTCGTCGGTGGAGACGGTGACGTCCCGGTCCAGGGCGGACACGATGCCGCTGGTCACGGTGCCGGTCAGGCCCTCGGGGGAGCCGATGGCGACGACCGGGTCGCCGACCCGCACGGCGTCGGAGTCGCCGAGCGCCGCCGCCTTCAGGCCCTTGGCCCCCCGCACCTTGATCAGCGCGAGGTCCTTGGAGGCGTCGGTGCCGAGCACCTCGGCGGTGTGGCTCCCGCCGTCGCTGGTGCGCACCTTCACCGAGGTGGCGCCGGAGACGACGTGGTTGTTGGTGACGATCTCGCCGCCCGAGCCGATGATCACGCCGGAGCCGGTGGAGGAGCCGCCCGCGAGGGTCGCGTTGATCTCGACCACGCTCGGGCCGACCGCGGCGGCGATCGCGGCGACGTCGCCGCGCTTGGCCGTAGGCACCGCGGGGGCGCCGACGGCGGCGGCCGCGTCCTTGCCGGTCAGCTCCTGGACCGTGTAGGCCGTGGCGCCGCCGACCGCCGCCGCCACCAGCGCGACGGCCGCGAGCAGGGCCACCGGTCCGCGGGTCCGCTTCTTCCCCGGCCCCGGCTCCGGCGCCGGCGGGTGCGGCGGCGGGGGCGGCCACTCGGGGTTCACGGAGTAGGCGGGGGAAGAGAACGGCTGCTCGTAAGTGCCCTGGCTCTCGGTCATGTCACAAGAGTCCCCCGTGACCATGAGAGCTTCCTGAGTGCACGCTGAGAAGCCCGGCAGAACCGCGTTTGCCCGATATGAAGACGGGGAGGGGGCGTGTCCCTCAGCCCTCGCACCCGCAGCTCTGGCGTACCACCAGGCGGGACGGGAACGTCTTCAGCCGCTCCCGGCGGGAGCCCGCCACGCGCAGGCCGTCGTCCAGGACCAGGTCGACCGCCGCCCGGGCCATCGCCGACCGGTCGGAGGCCACCGTGGTCAGCGGCGGATCGGCGAGCGCGGCCTCCTTGATGTCGTCGAACCCGGCCACCCCCAGCTCGCCCGGCACGTCGATGCGCAGCTCGCGCGCGGCCCGCAGCAGACCGATGGCCTGGTCGTCGGTGGAGCAGAAGACCGCCGGCGGGCGCCGGGGCCCGGCGAGGATGTCCAGGGCGACGCGGTAGGCGTCGTAGCGGTTGTACGGCGCCTCGAACAACCGGCCCTCGATGGGCAGCCCCGCCTCCGCCATGGCCCGCTTCCAGCCCTCGACGTGGTCGGAGACCGGGTCGCCGACGGCCGGGGTCTGCGCGGTGCCGCCCATGCAGGCCACGTATGGGTAGCCGTGCTCCAGCAGGTGCCTGACCGCGAGCTGGGCGCCGCCGAGGTCGTCCGTCACCACGGCCACGTCGTCGATGGCCTCCGGCCGCTCGTGCAGCAGCACGATCCGGGCGTCCCAGGCGTCGATCTCGGCGGCGGCGAGGTCGTTCAGCGCGTGGGAGACGAGGATCAGGCCCGAGACCCGCATCCCGAGGAAGGCCCGCAGGTAGTGCACCTCGCGCTCGCCGATGTAGTCGGTGTTGCCGACCAGCACCATCTTCCCGCGCTCGGAGGCGGCCTGCTCGACCGCGTGCGCCATCTCGCCGAAGAACGGCTGGCGGGCGTCGGGGATGATCAGTCCTATGAGGTCGGTGCGGCGCGAGGCCATGGCCTGCGCCACCCGGTCGGGCCGGTACCCCAGTTCCTTGATCGCGGCGAGGACGCGCTCGCGCGTGGCCGGGGCGACCGGCCGGGGTCCGTTGTTGATGACATAACTGACGACGGCGGTGGAGGTCCCAGCCAGCCGTGCCACGTCATCCCGAGTCACCTTGGCCACGCGCGGAGTCTACGCGGATGGACCCCTTCTGGGCAGGGCGTATCACCAGGCGGCCAGGAGACCCGGCGGTGGCCGGGCCCCGCCCGAGCGGCGCCCGGGGACCGGTCAGGCCTCGGCGGGCACCTCGGCACCGGTGGGCACGGCGGTCGCGCCCGCCTGTTCCGCCTTCGCCCTTGCGGCCTTGCCCTTGGCCTCCTCGGCGGACCGGTCGGTCTTCTCGGGCGTGACGAACCGGTAACCGACGTTCCGGACGGTGCCGATCAGCGACTCGTGCTCCGGGCCGAGCTTGGCCCGCAGCCGCCGTACGTGCACGTCGACCGTCCGGGTGCCGCCGAAGTAGTCGTAGCCCCACACCTCCTGGAGCAGCTGGGCGCGGGTGAAGACCCGGCCCGGGTGCTGCGCGAGGTACTTGAGCAGCTCGAACTCCTTGAAGGTCAGGTCCAGGACCCGGCCCTTGAGCTTGGCGGAGTAGGTGGCCTCGTCCACGGACAGGTCGCCGTTGCGGATCTCCATGGGCGAGTCGTCGTTGACGATCTGCTGGCGGCCCATGGCGAGGCGCAGCCGGGCCTCGACCTCCGCGGGACCGGCGGTGTCGAGCAGGACGTCGTCGATGCCCCAGTCGGCGGTCACGGCGGCGAGGCCGCCCTCGGTGACGACGAGGACCAGCGGACAGCCGGGGCCGGTGGAGCGCAGCAGCTGGCACAGGCTGCGCACCTGGGGCAGGTCGCGGCGGCCGTCGACGAGGATGACGTCGGCACCCGGCGTGTCGACCAGCGCGGGGCCCTCCGCCGGGGCCACCCGCACGTTGTGCAGGAGCAGACCGAGGGCGGGCAGCACCTCTGTCGACGGTTGAAGGGCGTTGGTCAGGAGCAGCAGAGAACTCATACGTCTGGTTCCTCCTCGGTCCCTGCGAGGACGCTGTGCGGACGGGCACTGCTCTGCGATCCCGAAGGCCCCGTACACCCGCGGGACCCTGGGGAATCCCGCTCGTATACAACGCTTCCGAAAGCACAAAAGGACCCGGGGGCTACGCTGCCCGAGTCCTCTGCCAGCAGAATAGCCCACATGAACAACCGATCGGCAGGTGATGCGGCCCGTCCCGCCGATCGTCCGGATTACGGGACGATCGGAAGTGGCCAGGTCCGGGTCTTTCTCCGCACGGCAGACGGCGTGCCGGTCGAATCCGTATACGATCCGGGCGCCGGTGCCGTATACGAAGGCTTTGCCGACCCTTTGGAAGCCGCCGCTCCGGGCTCCCGCGGTCTCGCGTTCGTGATCGCCCACGGCTTCACCGGGGACGTGGACCGGCCGCACGTGCGCCGGGTGGCCGGCGTGCTGCGCGACCGCGGAGCGGTCGTCACCTTCTCCTTTAGGGGCCACGGACGCTCCGGCGGCCGGTCCACCGTCGGCGACAAGGAGGTGCTGGACCTCGCCGCCGCCGTGGAGTGGGCCCGCCGTCTCGGGCACGCGCGCGTGGTCACCGTCGGCTTCTCCATGGGCGGCTCGGTGGTCCTGCGGCACGCGGCGCTGCGACCCGGCACGGTGGACGCCGTGGTCTCGGTGAGCGCGCCCGCCCGCTGGTACTACCGGGGCACCGCCCCCATGCGCCGGCTGCACTGGCTGGTCACCCGCCCCGAGGGCCGCCTGGTCGGGCGCTACGGCCTGCGCACCCGCATCCACCACCGCGACTGGGACCCGGTCCCGCTCTCCCCGGTGCAGGCCGTCCCCCGGATCGCCCCGGCCCCGCTGCTCCTCGTGCACGGCGACCGCGACGGCTACTTCCCGCTGGACCACCCCCGGATGCTCGCCGAGGCGGCCGGCGACCACGGCGAACTGTGGATCGAGGCGGGCATGGGCCACGCCGAGCACGCGGCGGACGACGCCCTGGTGGCCCGGATCGGTAACTGGGCGGTGTCGGCGGCGGGCTAGCCTGACTCACACTGTCTTTGACTTTTCTCGTTCTTGCCGTCGATTGAGGATTCAGATGCCCAAGGTCACGGTCCGCTACTGGGCCGCCGCCAAGGCCGCCGCCGAGGTCGCCGAGGAGCCGTACGAGGCGGACACGCTGGCCGGTGCGCTGGCCGCCGTCCGCGCGCGGCACCCCGGTGAACTCACCCGCGTGCTCCAGCGTTGCTCCTTCCTCGTCGACGGCGATCCCGTCGGGACCCGCGCGCATGAGACGGTACGGCTGGCCGACGGCGGCACGGTCGAGGTGCTCCCGCCGTTCGCAGGAGGGTGAGCATGACCGACCAGCCGTACGAGGGCGGCCCGTACCAGGGCCACGACCCCTATCAGCAGCAGTGGCCCGGACACGAGCAGCAGTACGGGCACGATCCCGAGACGACCCAGCAGTGGCAGGGCCAGACCTGGGAGACCCAGACGCACCCGGCGGTGCCGGCGGAACAGACGCCGTACCCGCCGCGGCAGGAGCAGCAGGCGGGGTACCAGCAGCCGTACTACCAGGAGCCGCAGGCGCAGTACCAGGAGCCGCAGGCCCAGTACCGGGAACCGCAGGTCCAGTACCGGCAGCCGCAGCCGCAGCCGCAGTACCGGCAGCCGCAGCAGGTCCAGCAGTACACGGACCCGTACACGGACCCGTACGCGGGAGCGTATGAAGGGGCGCACGCCGGTATGCACACCGGGGCGCACAACGATTCGTACGCCGGGGCGTACGCCCCCGCTCAGGGATCCGGACCGGTCCCGGCGGCGACTCCCGCCCCGGCCCCGGCGCCCGCACCGGTCGCCCCGGCCGCCCCCGTCGCGGCCGGCGGCGCCGAGCCGGCCGACGAGCCCGCCTACGGCCCCGCCACCCTCGCCGGCAACGCCCGGATCACCGACGCGCAGCGGGCCCGCCTGGAGGGACGTTCGCCGATCATCGAGCCCGGCATGCAGCCGGCCGCGCTCACCGCGCTGCTGGGCCTGCTGCTGGCCGCGGCGGCGCCCGTCGCGTCGTACGCCCTGGTCGTGCCGCTCGTGGTGCTCCAGGCGGTGACGGCCGCGGGCTGGTTCCGGTTGAACGGCATGTGGCCCGCCCGGCAGGGCATCGCGCTGGCCTTCGCGGGCGCGCTGACGGCCGACGCGGCGGTCCTCGCGGCCGGCCGCGACCACGCCCTGGTGGCCATCCTCGGCTCGCTCGGCCTGTGGGTGCTGCTCTCCCTCGTCCTCCAGCTGCGCTCGCACGCCTCGCCGGACGAGCGGCTCAGCGGCCTGATGGCCACGGTCGTCTCGGCGGCCCTCGCGGTGCTGGCCACCGGCTACCTGGCCGCGGGCGCGCACGAGGTGTCGGTGGGCGCGGCGGCCGTCGCGGCGGCGGTCGTGGCCCGCGCCCTGCCCCTGCCGGGCCCGGCCCGGGTCGTGGTCGCGCTGCTCGCGGCGGCGGGCGCGGGCGTCGTGGTGGGCGGCATGACCGGCCTCGGCACCAAGGGCGCCGTCCTCGGCGCGGCGGCCGGGGTGTGCGCGCTGATCGGCCACCGGGTGGCGAGCTACGACTACCCGTCCCGGTTCGTGCACTTCACGGCGGGCGTCGCCCTGCCGCTGTCGGCGGCGGCCCCCGTGGTGTGGGCGCTGGGCCGCGCGCTGGGCTAGCCCGGTCCGCCCATGCCCTGGGCATATGGGGCCGGTAGGCATCGGGCCAATCCACCCGGCCACACGGCCCCCTTCCGTCCCAGGGGTTGCCGCCCGTGCGGACCGGCCGGCCCTCCGGGGAATTCCCCCGGAGATCCAATTCCGCGCCGCCGGCCCGCCGGCCTGCGTTTTCCCTGATCGTCGCGGTTCCGGCAGATGCTCTTGGCCGTAAAACGCGCCTTCCGGATCGGCAACCGTTGATCAGGCTCTGACCCCTATCTAGCCTCTTCAGGAGTCTTCACCGGGCCCAGACGCGCGTCGTCTTCGCCGAGCACGTAATCCCCAGCCGAGCATGGGAGATCACCGTGAGCAGCAATGGGCAGGAAAGCACTGTCGTCAACTCCCTGGAGCCGAGCGCCATCCGCCGCTTGGCGCACCACTACCACCGGTACGGCATCGTCACCGTCACCGATCTGATCCGAGAAGAGACCCGCAAAAGCGTACGGGCCGAGGCGGACCGGCTGCTGGAGAAGTACGCCGAGCGGCGCGACCTCCGCCTCCAGACCACCGGCTACACCCGTCGCTCGATGTCCGTGGTGCAGAGCGAGACGATCGCCGGCAACAGCGAACTGGTGACCTCGATCTACGCGAATCCCGAACTGCTCGGCGCGCTGGAGCGCATCGCCGGCGAGAAACTCCACCCCTGCCCCAAGGCCGACGAGGAATTCCTCATCACCCGGCAGGAACGGAGCGGGGACACGCACGGCTGGCACTGGGGCGATTTCAGCTTCGCCCTGATATGGGTCCTCCAGGCCCCGCCCATAGAGGTCGGCGGCATGCTCCAGTGCGTGCCGCACACGGAATGGAACAAGGACGACCCGCAGATCCACCAGTACCTGGTCGACAACCCCATCCACACGTACCACTTCCTGTCGGGCGACGTGTATTTCCTGCGCACCGACACCACGCTCCACCGCACGATTCCGCTGCGCGAGGACACCACCCGCATCATCCTCAACATGACGTGGGCGGGCGAGCGGGACCTGCGGCGCGAGCTCCAGGGCGACGACCGCTGGTGGGAGGACGCCGACGTGTCGGCCGCCGCCGCCCTGGAGGAGTGACCGGCACCCGTTCCCCCGGCCCGGCCAGGGCCTGTCGCACCTCTCCGCTTTCCTCCGCTTTCCCCCCGCTTTGCCACGCCTTCTCCCGCGACGAGGGACCACCATGACCGATCTGAACACCCCCGAAGCCAAGCCGCTGACGGACCACTTCGACCACGTGGAGCCGGGCATCCGCCGGCGGATCGCCGTGCAGGACCCGGAGGTCAAGGACTACCTGGACGGCGTGCTCGCGAAGATCGCCTCGCACCGGGGCGTCGAGCACCCGTACCTGAACGCGTACCGCACCACGGCGCTCACCCCCGAGCAGGAGCGCCTGATGTTCAGCGAGTGCTACTACTTCTTCCGCTACCTCCCCTTCTACATCACGGGGATGGCGGTCAAGACGCGCGACGAGATGATCCTGCGGGAGATCATCCTGAACGTGGCGGACGAGGTCGGCGGCGAGGTCACGCACTCCACGCTCTTCGCCGACTTCCTCGCCCGGATCGGCATCGACAAGGAGCACCTGGACGGCTACGAACCGCTGGAGGTCACCAAGCGGCTCAACGACGGCATCCGGGTCCTGTACACCGAGTCGCCGATCCACAAGGCCCTCGGCGCGCTCTACGCCGACGAGACCATGTCGTCCATCATGGTCTCGAAGATCAACGACGGGCTGCGCAACCAGGGCTACGACGACGACCTGCGCCACTTCTGGCAGCTGCACATCGACGTCGAGGTCGGGCACAGCAACTCCGTCTTCAACGCCATCGCCCCCTACGTCCACTCGGCCGCCACCCGCGCCGAGTTCGAGTCGGGCGCCTACGAGTTCCTCGGGCTGGTGGAGGACTACTGGGACGGTGTGCAGCGGCTCGTGGGCCTCGACGCATGAGCCCAGCGGCATCCGGCACCACCGGGCCGGCCGACGGCCTGCGGCACATCGCCGCCGGCCGGCCCGTCCCCGGGTCCGTGCACTCGGTGTCCGTCTCCATCCCCGACGTGGCCTCGGTCATCGGCTACGAGTCGCACGACCCGGCCACCCTGAGCCGCATCCCCTGGGGCTACCCGCGCTTCAGGCCCCACCCGTACGTGGCCCGGGTGGCGGAGCTGGCCGCCCGGGAGGACGGGGAGCCGGGCGCGGCGCTGCTGCCGACCCGCTCGGCGCGCGCGGCGCGGGCCGCCGCGGCCTACGCGGGCCTGCCGCCCGACGCGGTGCGCGACCTCACCCTCGGCGGACACGTCCTGTCCGGGGTGCGGCTGCCCGCCGGGGGGCCGCAGGCGGCGCGGGCGCGGGCCCACGTCATGCACACCGGCGGCCACCTGTCCTCCCGGCAGGCGGAGGACGTGCTGTGGGACGCGGGCCTGATCGACGGCCGGCAGCCCGAGGAGACGGTGGACGAGTCGCCCGGCAAGGCCGTCGCGGCGGCCCTCGCCGACGCCTACGGCGTGCCCGGACCGGCGTACGTGGCGCTGCGCAACAGCGGCATGAACGCGGTGGCGGCGGCCATCGAGGCGGTCACGGAGATCCAGCGGGACAGCGGGCGGCGCCGCTGGCTCCAGCTCGGCTGGATCTTCTTCGACACCATGCACCTGTTCGAGAAGAAGGTCGTGGACGCCGAGCACACCACCGTCCCCGACCCCTTCGACCTGGCGGAGGTCGCCCGGGTCGCCGCCGCGCACGCGGGCGAACTGGCCGGCATCGTCGCGGAGATCCCGAGCAACCCGGGGCTGAGCGTTCCCGACCTGCCGGCGCTGCGCGAGATCGCCGACCGGGCCGGCTGCGCGCTGGTCATCGACGCGACGATCGCCACCCCGCACAACGTCGACGTGGTGCCGTACGCCGACGTGGTCTGCGAGAGCCTGACCAAGTACGCCACCGGATCCGCCGACGTGCTGATGGGCGCGGTGGTGGTCGCGCCCGGCTCCCCGTTCGCGCGGGACCTGCTGTCCGTGCTGCCGCGGTACGGCGACGAGCCCTACCGCCGGGACACGGCCCGGGTGGCCGCCCGCATCCGCGGCTACGCCGAGCGGATGGAACGGGTGAACGCGGGCGCCCTCGCCCTCGTCGAGTGCCTGGACCGCCACCCGGACGTGGTCCGCGCCACCGGCTGGCCGCTCGATGCCCGCTCCGCCGCCAACTACCGCAAGGTGGCCCGGGACGCCGGCGGTCCCGGCGGACTGCTCATGGTGGATCTCAAGGTCCCCCTGGAGCAGGTCTACGACCGGCTCGCGGTGGCCAAGGGGCCCAGCTTCGGCGCGGAGTTCACCATGGCGTCCCCGCAGGTCTTCATCGCCCACTACGACCTGCTCACCACCGCCCGGGGGCGGGCCGCGCTGCGCGAGCGCGGGCTGCACCGGGACATGCTGCGGGTCTCCGTCGGCACCGAGCCGCCCCAGGCGGTGGTGGAGACCTTCGAACGGGCCCTGCGGCCCGGCTGACCGGCGCGCCGGGGAAGGAGGCGGGGCGGGTCCCGGGGACCCCCCCCGCTCTCGGCCGGTCAGCCGGCGGCGGGTGCGAGCAGGACGGACCGCGCGGCCTCGCTGTAGCGCTCGGCCGCCGCGAACGTGGGGGCCAGCGCGGTGAGTTCCACGAAGCCGCACGTCCTCAGCGCGCCCAGGACGTGCAGCGCGACGCCCTCGCCCCGGTCCCGGCGGTACAGCAGGTCCTCGGCGCGCAGCCGGGCCACGGCGCTCTCCGGGTCGAGCCGGCCCAGCGCCCCGGGATCGAGGATGCGGCCGTGGACGTAGCACATGGCCTGCCCGTCCGGCCGGCGCAGCCGCCCGTCCGCGCCCACTTCCCGGCCGACCAGGGCCTCGGCGTAGCGCAGCACGTGGCTGGGGCCGACCTTGCGCAGATTGATCTCCACGGCGAGCGGCCCGCGCTCCCCGGCGATCACGAAGTCCACGCCGAAGCTGCCCCGGTGGCCGAGCGCGGCGAGCTGCTCCCCCGTCCGGGCCACCGCGTCCGTGATGGCGGCCTGCCACCGCTCCTCGGCCGGGTACCGGCAGCCCCAGTACTGGCCCCCGGAGAGCACCTGGTCGTGGCAGGCGAGCACCTTCACCGTGCCGTCCGCGCCGATGCGGCCCTGGCCGCTGGGGGAGGAGGCCACGTCCTCCAGGAACTCCTCCACGATCACGCCCTCGCCGGCCAGCTCCCGGTGGAACTCCTCGGCGGACATCCGGATCACCTCGGCCGAGCCGAGCAGGTCCCCGGTGCCGGTGTACTTCCGGCAGTCGATCAGCACATTGCCGACCGAGGCCGCCCAGGTGCTCGCGCTGACCTTGACCAGCACGTGCCGCGGCCGGTCCGGTCCGCCGGCCAGCCGCCGGACCGCGGCGTCCACCTCCGCCTCGCTGCGCAGCGCCTCGGCCCCGCCGCCGGGCACGGGCACGCCGGCCCGCAGCAGGATCTCCTTGCTGCCCGCCTTGCCGCCCCAGCGGGTGACCAGGGAGGCGTGGCCCTCGTCCGGCTCGGCCCCGGTCCTGCGGGCCAGTTCGTCCAGCGCCTCGGACGCCATGAAGTGCACGATCCCGGCCCGCGCGGTCTTGCCGGCCGCGTCCCGCAGCGCGGCCACGAGGCCGTCGTCGCCGAGGACCAGGTCGTCCAGCGGACGCGGCCGGCGGGCGTCGGGGGTGAGCAGGGTCAGCCGCTCGCGGGCGCTTTCGATCATTCGGTCGTCAAAACCGAAGACATCACGGAAATGATATTCGAGGGTGTAGGGGTCGACGGGTTCCGAGGTGACGACGACGGCCCTTTGCGCCGGGTCCTTCAGGCTCCACAGATAACCCAGGCTCCGCTCGGCGGAGTAACGCAGATACGGCACCTCTTCCAGCATGCGATCGGCGTAGTTGAGCGCGTAGATCAGGATCTGCGTGTAACCGGAATTTGTCATACGGGGAGATTAGGGGTGGCGTCCGGGAAATGGTAGCGGAATAGCCCGTTCCGGTGGCGCTCGGAATTCACTCCGTCATCCTCGTATTCCACATTCACGCTTTCGTGTGGCATATGCCGAAGGGCCGCATCCCCACCGGCGTCCAACCCCGGGGATGCGGCCCTTCAGCCGTCACGGTGAGCCCTGTCGGTACGGGCCCGGTCCAGCGCGCTCAGACCGCGATGGCGACCTCCGCGAGCCCGCCCTTCTGGGCGACGACCGTGCGGTCCGCGGTCGCGCCCGGCACCAGGGCGCGCACCGTCCACGTGCCCTCGGCCGCGTAGAAGCGGAACTGGCCGGTCGCGGAGGTGGGGACCTCCGCGGTGAACTCGCCGGTGGAGTCCAGCAGCCGGACGTAACCGGTCACCGGCTCGCCGTCGCGGGTCACCTGTCCCTGGATCGTGGTCTCACCGGGCTTGATCGCCGAGGCGTCCGGGCCGCCGGCCTTCGCTCCGCACATGTCGTACTCCTGAGGGGTTTGAGGGGGGCGGACTTACTTGTTGGCGCCGAGCTCGATCGGCACGCCGACCAGGGAGCCGTACTCGGTCCAGGAACCGTCGTAGTTCTTGACGTTCTCCACGCCCAGCAGCTCGTGCAGCACGAACCAGGTCAGGGCCGAGCGCTCACCGATGCGGCAGTAGGCGATCGTGTCCTTGGCGAGGTCGACGTTCTCCTCGGTGTAGAGGGCCTTCAGCTCCTCGTCCGACTTGAAGGTGCCGTCGTCGTTGGCGTTCTTCGACCACGGGATGTTCCGCGCGCTCGGCACGTGGCCCGGACGCTGCGACTGCTCCTGCGGCAGGTGGGCCGGGGCGAGCAGCTTGCCGGAGAACTCGTCGGGCGAGCGCACGTCGACCAGGTTCTGCGCGCCGATGGCCGCCACGACGTCGTCGCGGAAGGCACGGATCGAGGTGTCCTGCGGCTTGGCCCGGTACGAGGTCTTCGGGCGCTCCGGCACCTCGTCGCCGGCCACCAGCTCGCGGGCGTCCAGCTCCCACTTCTTGCGGCCGCCGTCGAGGAGCTTGACGTTCTCGTGGCCGTAGAGCTTGAAGTACCAGTAGGCGTAGGACGCGAACCAGTTGTTGTTGCCGCCGTAGAGGACCACCGTGTGGTCGTTGGCGATGCCCTTCTCCGACAGGAGCTTCTCGAAGCCCTCCTGGTCGACGAAGTCACGGCGGACCGGGTCCTGGAGGTCCTTGGTCCAGTCGATGCGGATCGCGTTCTTGATGTGGTTCTTCTCGTAGGCGGACGTGTCCTCGTCCACTTCCACGATGGCGATGGTCGGGTCGTCCAGGTGCTCCTGGAGCCAGTCGGCGTCGACCAGGACGTCGCTGCGGCTCATGCTCTTCTCCTCCGGGGCAGTCGCGGCGGGGCGTGCGTATAGAGAGGGGTGCGCTCGGTGCCCGAGCGGCACACGGATGCCCTTCGGCAGGGCGGATGAGGGACGCGGGAGCCGGGGGCTTCCGCTCAGAAGGGACGACAGAGCATGGCGGCCACGCGGCACAGGTCCACTGCCCGCCGCTTGGTGAGATCCGCTTGTCCCCGCGGCCGGAGGACGCTCGTCGAGTACCGCATGGGGCCGATCGTAGGGAGGACGGGGCGGGCGTGTCACCGCCGTGTCACATGGCGAGACGCGATCGTCCGCATGGCGGTACGACACGAGCGCCCGGCCGACCCCGGGGGGTCCGCCGGACGCTCGTGCGCACGGGTGCGGCTACGGTGCGGACACGACCGTCTCGCCAGTCGGACGCCCGCTGTCCGTCCCGGGACGCCCGCTGTCCGTCCCGGGTTCCGGGCGCCTACCCCGCCAGCCGGACGTCCGAACCCTTCACGCTGATCTCGACGCCCTCCGGCGCCGCCTGCACCTTGTCCAGCTTGATCCCGCCGGGCAGCTGGTCGATGGCCTGCTGGAAGTCGGTGATCGTGCGGATGCGGTCCTCGGCGATCGCGGCGCCGGCCAGGCTGGGCAGCGAGTCCGCGTGCACCTCGACCTTTCCGTCCACCACGCCCACCGAGCTGAGCACGGACACCGTCTGCTTGATCCCGAGGGCCGGCGCGGACAGCTCCACGGCCACCTTGATCTTGCCGTTGCCGCCGTCGGAGAGCCCGGTGACCCGGGCGCTGGCCCCCGGCGCCACCTGGGTCGGCTCCGACTTGGCGGTCTTCAGCAGCTCGGCGTACGAGACCGTCCCGGTGCCGGTCGCGGTGGCCGCGGTGGCGGAGCTGTAGTCACCGGAGAACTCCACGCCCTTCATGTGGGCCTTCAGGTCCTCGACCCGGATCGTCTGGCCGGCCTTGCCGGTGGCCGCGTCGTACTCGTCGATCCCGACCTCGACGTCGTCCAGGGAACCGCCCGCGAGCTGGGTGAGGAACGGGAAGCCCTTGATGTCCACGTCCGGGGTGGCGGTCAGCTGCTCGTTCGCCTTCAGCTTGTCCGCGGCCTCGCCCTCGGCGAAGTGCACGGCGACCCGGTCCGCGACCACGAACAGCGCGCCCAGGATCACGACGACGATCAGCAGTATGCGCAGGCCTCGCATGGGTTCCCCCGGGTCGGTGGTGGTGGCGGTGGTGACGGGCGTCAGGTACGGATACGCCACGGTAACCCCGCGGGGCCCCGCGGCCGGAAACTTGTGGATCAGTTGTGACAGGGCCCGGCGGCCCTACTCTGGAGCTATGTACGCCCGGCGACGGCATCTCTACTTCGCCATGATGGGGACCTGTATCGGCCTCTTCGTCCTGGCCTGGGGGGTCGTACGCATCTGGTCGGTGCCCGCGGCCGTGGGCCTGTGCGTGGTGGCCATGGTCATCCCGCCGGTCGCCGCGATGGTCGCCAACCGGCGCGGCCCGGAGGACCGCTGGTGGGACGATCCCTCGGGCGACCCGGAGTCGGACGAGTGGTGGGACGAGCTGGACGGCAAGAAGCGCCCCCGTCCCTGAGGGCGGCCCGGCGCGTCAGTAGACGAGCGCCTGGGTGTCGTCGCCGAGGGCCTCCTGCACGAACACCTGCGCGCCCGCGATCCGTACGCCCTCGATGACGTCCTTCTCGGTGATCTCCCGGCGGGCGGCGCACTGCGTGCACAGCGTGACCCGCCCGGCCGCGAGGATCGACTCGATCAGGTCGGGCAGCGGCGCGGCGTGCGACAGCTCGAACTCGGCCGCCCGCCCCGGCAGCGCGAACCACGAGGACTCCCCGGTCAGCCACAGCGAGACGTCGACCCCGCTGGCCACGGCCACGGCGGCGACCGTGAACGCCTGCGAGCACCGCTCGGGAGCGTCCGCCCCGGCCGTCACCTTGATAACGAGCTTCTTGGTCATGCCGGAAGCGTAGTCGCGGGGCGATCGCCACGACCGGCGTGGCGAGCCGGGGCAGGCGGAGCGCGCCGCTCGTGACCTGCTACCGCGCACCTCGCAAAGAGGGCCGGGGCCCGGCCGCGTAAGCTGGGCCCCGGCTCTGTCGTATGCCCACCCTCGCTCAAGGAGCACCCGTGGAGATCTTCTTCGAAACCCTGCTGGTCCTGGTCTGCGTCGGCGTGCTCGCCTTCGCCGGTCTGACCGTGAAGAAGCTGTACCAGGGCCAGCGCTGACCCCCCTCTAGGAAAGCCTCCGTCATGATCGAGATCCCGTCCGACCTGCACAAGGACCTTGTCCCGCTCGCCTTCCTGCTCGGCAACTGGGCCGGTGCGGGCGTGCACGACTTCCCCGGCTCTGAGAAGTGCAACTTCGGGCAGGAGGTCAGCTTCACCCACGACGGCCGGGACTTCCTGGAGTACCGCTCCCACACCTGGGTGCTGGACAAGGACGGCAACAAGGTCCGCCCGCTGGAGTCGGAGTACGGCTTCTGGCGGATCGACGCCGACCGCAAGGTCGAGGTCACGATGACCCGCGACGACGGCGTCATCGAGATCTGGTACGGCGAGATGGCCGACAAGAAGCCGCAGATCGACCTGGTGACGGACGCCGTCGCCCGCACCCCCGGCTCCCCCGCCTACAGCGGCGGCAAGCGGCTGTACGGCTACGTGAAGAGCGACCTGATGTGGGTGGGCGAGAAGCAGACCCCCGAGGTCGCGCTGCGCCCCTACATGTCGGCCCAGCTCAAGAAGGTCGTCACCCCCGAGGACGTCGAGCGCTGGGCCAAGGCCCTCCCCGACGACATGCCGGACGACGGCATCGCTTTCTTCAAGTAGTCCTAGACTCGTCGGTGTGGTGAGCACCGACTGGAAGAGCGACCTCAGGCAGCGCGGTTACCGGCTGACGCCGCAGCGGCAGCTTGTCCTCGAAGCCGTCGACACCCTTGAGCACGCGACCCCCGACGACATCCTCGTGGAAGTGAGGAAGACGGCGTCGGGGGTCAACATTTCCACCGTCTACCGGACGCTGGAGCTGCTGGAGGAGCTGGGTCTCGTCAGCCACGCCCACCTCGGGCACGGCGCGCCCACCTACCACCTCGCCGACCGGCACCACCACCTGCACCTGGTGTGCCGGGACTGCGAGGACGTCATCGAGGCGGACGTGGGGGTGGCCGCCGAGTTCACGGCCAAGCTGCGGCAGCAGTTCGGGTTCGACACCGACATGAAGCACTTCGCGATCTTCGGCCGGTGCCAGGACTGTGCCCCGAAGGGTTCCGGTACCACGTCGTAGGCTTGCGTCATGAAGAGCCCCCTGCTGTCCCTGCCCGGCGCCGTCCCCGCCGAGGGTGTGGACGAAGGTGTCGCCGCCCACTACGGCGACCTGTTCCGCGAGCAGCGCGCCCTCGCCGACGGCACCGGTTTCGTCGACCTGTCCCATCGCGGGGTCGTCACCGTCAGCGGTGACGACCGGCTGAGCTGGCTGCACCTGCTGCTCACCCAGCACGTCAGCGACCTGCCCGCGGGCGAGGCCACCGAGGCCCTGATCCTCTCCGCGCACGGGCACATCGAACACGCGCTGTATCTGGTGGACGACGGGACGACCGTCTGGGCGCACGTCGAGCCCGGCACCCAGGACGCGCTGATCGCGTACCTGGAGTCGATGAAGTTCTTCTACCGGGTGGAGGTCGCCGACCGCACCGCCGACATCGCCGTGGTCCACCTGCCCGCCGGGTCCATCGCCGGCGTGCCGGACGGGGCCGTCGTGCGCGAGACGGCGTACGGCCGCGATCTGTTCCTGCCGCGCGAGCGGCTGGAGTCGTTCGCCGCGTCGCACGGTCCCGCCGCGGGGCTGCTCGCCTACGAGGCGCTGCGGGTCGAACAGCACCGGCCCCGGCTCGGGTTCGAGACCGACCACCGGACCATTCCGCACGAGCTGGGCTGGATCGGCACGGCCGTGCACCTCCAGAAGGGCTGCTACCGCGGGCAGGAGACGGTCGCCCGGGTGCAGAACCTGGGCAAGCCGCCGCGCCGGCTGGTCTTCCTGCACCTGGACGGCAGCGAGGTGCACCTGCCGGTGCCGGGGACCGGGATCCGGGTCGCCGAGGAGGGGCCGGAGGGCCGCAAGGTCGGCTTCGTGACGACGTCCGTACGCCACCACGAATTGGGCCCGGTGGCGCTGGCGCTGGTGAAGCGGAACGTACCGGCCGACGCGCGGCTGCTGGCCGGGGAGACGGCGGCGGCCCAGGAGGTCGTGGTCGAGCCGTAGCCGTGCGGCCGACGGGCGCGGGGCCGCCGGACGCGGCCCCGCGTCGCCTCCGGGCGTCGCCCCCGGCGGCGCTCACATCTCCAGCAGCACCGTGAACGGACCGTCGTTCGTCAGGTTCACTCGCATCCGGGCGCCGAAGCGGCCCGTCGCCACCGTGGCGCCCAGGGCGCGAAGTTGCGCCACGACCTCGTCGACCAGGGGCTCGGCGACGTCGCCGGGGGCGGCCGCGTTCCAGGTCGGGTGGCGGCCCTTGCGGGCGTCGCCGTAGAGGGTGAACTGGCTGATCACCAGCAGCGGCGCCCCGGTGTCACCGCACGACCGCTCGCCGTGCAGCATCCGGATCGTCCACAGCTTGCGCGCCAGCTGGGCCGCCTTCTCCTTGGTGTCCTCGTGGGTCACCCCGACCAGGACGCACAGCCCCTCGCCCTCGATCGCGCCGACCGTCTCGCCGTCCACGACGACGCTCGCGCCGTCCACCCTCTGCACCACCGCACGCATGCCGACCATGATGCCCGGTGCCCCCCGCCCGCCCGCACAGGGCCCGGACGGGAGCCGGTATGGATCCGTTACCGCCCATCTGGGGCCGTTCGGGGGCTCTCGGTCACATAGCGGCCGGTTGGGGTGGCACGATGCTTCCCACACGCCGGTCGAGGGGACGGTCACAGGCAGATGAGCACACCGAGCACGAGCGGGCGGCCGGGGACGGCGGCGACGCACCGGCCGCCCGCGCAGCGCACCGACGGCCCCCCGGACCCCGTGCCCGACGAACCCGACCTGGCCCGGCTGAGCCTGCCCGAGCTGCGCACCCTGCGCCGCGACGCCCAGCGGGACGAGGCGGACCTCAGCTATGTGCGGCGGCTGCTCCAGGGCCGCATCGACATCCTGCGCGCCGAGCTGGGCCGGCGCGGCCGGGCGTCCGTGCCGGCGCCCGCCGACGGCTCCGTGGTCGACCGGCTCCCGGAGATCCTGCGCGACGCCCCGGCCCGGCAGCGCTCCTCGGCCCGCCACGTCACGCTCGGCACGCCGCACAACGAGGAGTACGGGCGGCTGGCCGCCGAGATGCTCGCCGAGGTGGAGCTGTCGGACCTGACGGCGCGGACCGACCCGGAGCTGACCGCCGCCATGGGCCGCCTGGTCCGTTACGAGCAGGAGGTCTCGCGCTGCCGGCAGCGGCTCCAGCGCACCGCGGACGACTGCAGCGGGGAGATCACCCGCCGGTACCGGGAGGGCGAGGCCCAGGTGGACGACCTGCTGACGTGAGCGGGCGCCGACCGGCCGCGTAGGCCCCGTGGGGGAGCCGGGCCCGCGCGAGCGCAAGAAGCGGCGGATGCACGAGGACGTGCCGGTCATCGCCGTACGGCTGTTCCCGGAGCGCGGCTTCGACGCGCTGTCCGTGGCGGAGGCCGCCGCCGCGGCCGGGATCTCCGAGCCGGCCCCTTCCGGTCCTTCCCGGCCGAGGAGGACCTGGTGCCGCACCGGATCACCGGCCACGAGACGGAGGCCCCGCGGCCGTCCGTCGGGGCGGCGGACCCGGTGGCCGCGCTGCGTCGGCACGTGCCGGCCGGGCTGGACCGGCGCGGCCCGGTGACCGGCCCGAACGACCGCCCCGGGGGTGCCGGCCTTCCACCGGCTGCTCCACGGCACCCGTCCTCGGTGGCGCGGGCATATGCCCACCAGGAGCGCGCCGAGGCGCCCGGCGGCGGCCCGGACGCGCGGCCGTCCGCCGGGGCGGCGGACCCGGTGGCCGCGCTGCGTCGGCGCGTGCCGGCCGGGCTGGACCGGCGCGGCCCGGTGACCGGCCTGCACGACCGCCCCGGGGTGCCGGCCTTCCGCCGGCTGTTCCACGGCACCCCGTCCTCGGTGGCGCGGGCATATGCCCACCAGGAGCGCGCCGAGGCGCCCGGCGGCGGCCCGGACGCTCGGCCGGCCGCCGGGGCGGCCCCGGGGGGCTCAGCCGCCGACGTACTCCGCCAGGTGCTCGCCCGTGACGGTCGAGCGGGCCGCGACCAGGTCGGCGGGGGTGCCCTCGAAGACGATCCGGCCGCCGTCGTGGCCGGCGCCCGGGCCGAGGTCGATGATCCAGTCCGCGTGCGCCATGACCGCCTGGTGGTGCTCGATGACGATCACCGACTTGCCCGCGTCGACCAGCCGGTCCAGCAGGCCGAGCAGTTGCTCCACATCGGCCAGGTGCAGCCCGGTGGTCGGCTCGTCCAGGACGTAGGTCCCGCCCTTCTCGGACATGTGCGTGGCCAGCTTCAGCCGCTGCCGCTCGCCGCCGGACAGCGTGGTCAGCGGCTGGCCGAGGGTGAGGTAGCCGAGGCCCACGTCGGCCAGGTTCCGCAGGATCCGGTGCGCGGCCGGGGTGCGGGCCTCGCCGGTGCCGAAGAACTCCTCGGCCTGCTCCACCGTCATCGCCAGCACCTCGCTGATGTCCCGGCCGCCGAGCCGGTACTCCAGCACGGAGGCGTCGAACCGCCGGCCCTCGCACTCCTCGCAGGTGGTGGCGACCCCGGCCATGATCGCCAGGTCGGTGTAGACGACCCCGGCACCGTTGCAGGCCGGGCAGGCGCCCTCCGAGTTCGCGCTGAACAGCGCCGGCTTGACCCCGTTGGCCTTGGCGAACGCCTTGCGGACCGGCTCCAGCAGGCCGGTGTACGTGGCCGGGTTGCTGCGCCGCGAACCGCGGATCGGGGTCTGGTCGACGAAGACCACGCCCGCACCGGCCGGTATCGACCCGCGCACCAGCGAACTCTTGCCCGAACCGGCCACCCCGGTGACGACGGTCAGCACCCCGAGCGGCACGTCGACGTCGACGTCCCTCAGGTTGTGGGCGGTGGCACCGCGGATCTCCAGCACACCGGACGGCTCGCGCACCGTCTTCTTCAGCGCGGCCCGGTCGTCCAGATGGCGGCCGGTGAGCGTGCGGGCGGCGCGCAGCCCGGCGACGGTGCCCTCGAAGCAGACGGTGCCGCCGGCCGTGCCGGCGCCCGGTCCGAGGTCCACCACGTGGTCGGCGATCGCGATGACCTCCGGCTTGTGCTCCACGACGAGCACCGTGTTGCCCTTGTCCCGCAGGCGCAGCAGCAGGTCGTTCATCCGCCGGATGTCGTGCGGGTGCAGACCGGCGGTCGGCTCGTCGAAGACGTAGGTGACGTCGGTCAGCGAGGAGCCGAGGTGGCGGATCATCTTCGTACGCTGTGCCTCGCCGCCCGAGAGGGTGCCCGCGGGCCGGTCCAGGGAGAGGTAGCCGAGCCCGATCTCCACGAACGAGTCCAGGGTCTCGCGCAGCGAGGCGAGCAGCGGCGCCACGGACGGCTCGTCCAGCTCCCGCACCCACGCGGCCAGGTCGCTGATCTGCATCGCGCAGGCGTCGGCGATGCTGATCCCCTTGATCTTCGAGGAGCGGGCGGCCTCGCCGAGCCGGGTGCCGTCGCAGCCGGGACAGGTGGTGAAGGTGACCGCGCGGTCCACGAACTCCCGGATGTGCGGCTGCATCGCCTCGCGGTCCTTGGCGAGCATGGACTTCTGGATGCGCGGGACCAGACCCTCGTACGTCATGTTGATGCCCGCGATCTTCATGCGGGTCGGCTCGCGGTACAGGAAGTCGTCCAGCTCCCGCTTGCCGAAGTCGCGGATCGGCTTGTCCGGGTCGTAGAGGCCGGACTCGGTGTAGAGGCGGTGGTTCCAGCCGCCGGGCTTGTAGCCGGGAATGGTGAGCGCGCCCTCGTTGAGGGACCTGCCGGCGTCGTAGAGCTGGGTCAGGTCGATGTCGGTGACCGTGCCGCGGCCCTCGCAGCGCGGGCACATGCCGCCGGTGATGCTGAACTCGCGGCGCTCCTTCACCGTCTTCCCGCCGCGTTCCAAGGTGACCGCGCCGGCCCCGCTGATCGAGGCGACGTTGAAGGAGAACGCCTTGGGCGAGCCGATGTGCGGGGTGCCGAGCCGGCTGAAGAGGATGCGCAGCATCGCGTTGGCGTCGGTGGCGGTGCCGACCGTGGAGCGCGGGTCGGCGCCCATCCGCTGCTGGTCCACGATGATCGCGGTGGTCAGCCCGTCGAGCACGTCCACGTCGGGCCGCGCCAGCGTGGGCATGAAGCCCTGCACGAACGCGCTGTACGTCTCGTTGATCAGCCGCTGCGACTCCGCGGCGATGGTGTCGAACACCAGGGAGCTCTTGCCCGACCCGGAGACGCCCGTGAACACCGTCAGCCGGCGCTTGGGGATCTCGACACTGACGTTCCTGAGGTTGTTCTCCCGCGCGCCGTGCACCCGGATCAGCTCGTGGCCGTCGGCGGCGTGCGGTGCCGCCACCGCGTCGTCCGTCCTCGTGGTCATGCTCATCGTCTCTCCCGTCCGTGAAGCCCCCGCCACGCTAGCGGCGCGACCCGCCCGGCCGCTTCTCCATTCCTGACGGAAGGGCCGCTCCCCCGCCCGGCCGGGGTTTGCGGCGCGGCTCGCGGCGGAAGGTTCCGGCATGCACCCGGACGGCTGGCGGCTCACCGAAGACATCCACGACTTCCTCGGCACGGCCGGGCGCTTCCTGCGCGCGCGGCCGGATCTGCACACCATGGCCCTGACCCTGACCGAGACACTGCGCACCCGGGGCGCGGAGGCGTACGGCGGCCGGGCCCCGCTGCTGGGCTACCTGCTGGAGTCGGGCGAGGTCCGCGCCGCCTTCCACCGCAGGACGCCCGGCCTGCTGAGCCCCACCCCGCTCACCCCGGGGCAGGCCGGCGCCCTCGCCGCGCGGCTGGCCGGCTCCGGTCACGTCCTCGCCGGGGTCAGCGCCGAGCGGCACACCGCCGCCGCCTTCGCCGAGGCGTGGCGACGGGCGACGGGCGCCACGCCGGCCCTGCGCGCGCAGCGGGTGCGCCTGTACCGGCTCGGCACCCCGATCCCGCCCCGGCCGCCGTGCGAGGGCCGGGCGCGGGTGGCCGGCGTCCGCGACCACGGCCGGGTCGTGCGCTGGTGCCGCGCGTTCGCGGCGGACGTCGGGGAGGACTTCCCCGCGGACGACGCCGCCTGGCCCGGCACCCGCTTCGCCGCCAAGCGCTTCACGTTCTGGGAGACCCCGGACGGCACCCCCGTCTCCCTGGCGGGGGCGACGCCGATGACCGCCGGTCACGTCCGGGTGGACCCCGTCTACACCCCGTCCGGCCTGCGCGGACGCGGCTACGCGGGCGCGGTGACGGCGGCGGTGGGCCAGGCGGCGCTGACGGCGGGCGCGCGGGCCGTCGTCCTGTTCGCCGACCCGGCCAACCCCACGAGCACCGCGCTCTACCGGCGCATCGGATACGTCCCCGTCGCCGAGTTCACGGTGTACGACTTCTCGTGAGGGCGGCCGTACGCCGGTGCTCCGGGACGGTGTCGCGCCGCTGCCCCGGTCCGGTGCGCAGGACGGGCGCTCAGCCGGTGCGCAGGACCCGGAAGCGGGCGGGGTCCGCCGGGTCGCGGTCGGCGACCTGGACGGGCGGGCGGGCCCACTGCCGGACGCCGGTGCCCGGTACGCGGGAGAAGCGGATCGGGCCGCGGGTGCCGTCGACCGCGACGTGCGGCCAGGACGCGGCGACGCGCGCCCGGTCCGTGCCGTGGGCGCGCAGCACGTCGGCGAGGACGGCGATCGTGTCGTAGCCCTCGAAGGCGACGAAGGAGGGCGCTTCGGCCGACCGCCCGCGCAGGGCCGCCGCCACGCGGGTGCCGAGCGGGGTGAGGCGTTCGGGCAGGTAGCGCAGGAACGGCACCCCGGCGCCGTCGGCGCCCAGCAGCGCCGCCCACTCGGCGAACTCCGGCTGCCCGGCGGGGGCGCCGATCAGGACCCCGGCGAGGCGCGGGTCGCGGCGCACGGACCGGACGACCGGCACGGCCGGCTCCGGGTGGCCGACGAGAAGAAGGAGGGCCGTCGCGCCGTGGGCGGCGAGGGCGTCGCACAGGGCGGCGGGGCCGAGCGCGCTCATGTCGAGTTCCACGACGCTGCCGCCGTGCGGTGCGAGGTGGTCGCGCAGGATGCGGGTGCCGGCCGCCCAGTAGGCGCTCGGCTGGGTCGCCACGGCGATGCGGCCGTGACCCGCGCCGAGCAGGAAGTCGGCGTAGATCCGCCAGCTATGGGACTGCGCCGGGGCGATCCGCGCGACCCATTCCGTGGGCTGTTCGGTGAGCGCGTCGAGGACCGCGGACGAGCACAGGAAGGGCACGCCGAGGGTGTCGGCGCGGGCGGCGGCGGCCCGGGCGACGACGCTGTGGTACTCGCCCGCCACGGCGGCCACGCCCAGCCGGGCCAGTTCGTCCACGGCCGCCGCGGCCCGCAGGGGATCGGCCGCGGTGTCCCGGACCACCAGCTCCAGCGGCCGTCCGCCGACCCCGCCGGCGTCGTTGACGTCCCGCGCGCCCAGCTCCAGCCCGGCGAGCAACTGCCGCCCCGCCTCGACCCAGCCGGGCCGGGTCAGCGGCACGAGGACCCCGACCCGGACGGCCGCCCCGTCACTTCGCTCCGCCCCCGGCGACGTACTCATCCGCCGCCACCTCCGTCCCGTCCCGCCCCGGCGGCCCACCCGGCCGATCACGCGGGCCATTGCACCCACGCTCTTCGACGGCGGGCAACCGATTTACCCGGGGCCGGCCCGGCCACGGGCCCGGACCGGTCGCGACACACTCTTGCAAGCGGATGCTTGCAAAAGTTAGCGGAGGTGGGGCAAGGTGGAGGCATGGCATCGCTGAACGTCGGCAATCTCGGTGAGTACCTGCGCGAGCAACGGCGCACCGCCCAGCTCTCGCTCCGGCAGCTCGCCGACGCCGCCGGGGTGTCCAACCCGTACCTGAGCCAGATCGAGCGCGGGCTGCGCAAGCCCAGCGCGGAGGTGCTCCAGCAGGTCGCCAAGGCCCTGCGCATCTCCGCCGAGACGCTGTACGTCCGCGCCGGCATCCTCGACGCCGAGCGGGACCGCGACGAGGTCGAGACGCGCGCCGTCCTCCTCGCCGACCCCTCGCTCAACGAGCGCCAGAAGCAGGTGCTGCTCCAGATCTACGAGTCCTTCCGCAAGGAGAACGGATTCGGGACCGGCGAGCCCGAGCGGCCCGGGGCGGACGGGGACGGTCCCGTGGACCAGGGGGCCGGTGGCGGAAGCGGTACGGCCGGCGGAGGCGATGCCGCCGGAAGCGACACCGACGCAGGTCGGCGACGGACGGCCGGATAACGCCGGACCAGGGCTCGGACGCCCGCCGCGGACCTCGTCAACCCAGCCGAACGCGAATTCGATCCGGGAGGATCCCCACCATGGCCATCACCGACGACCTGCGCAAGACCCTCAGCGACCCGACCCCCCTCTACTTCGCCGCCGGCACCGCCGATCTGGCGCTCCAGCAGGCCAAGAAGGTGCCGGCCCTGGTCGAGCAGCTGCGCGCCGAGGCCCCGGCCCGCATCGACGCCGTACGCAACACCGACCCCAAGGCCGTGCAGGAGAAGGCCGCCGCCCGGGCCAAGGAGGCGCAGGAGACCCTGCAGACCAAGGTCGGCGAGCTGATCGGCGCCCTCGACGTGAAGAAGCTCGGCGAGACCGCCCAGGACCTCGCCCTGCGCGGCGTCGGCGTCGCCGCCGAGTACGCCGTCAAGGCCCGCGAGACCTACGAGAAGGTCGCCGAGCACGGCGAGCAGGCCGTGAAGACCTGGCGCGGCGAGGCCGCCGAGGAGATCGAGGACCTGGCGATCGCCGTCGAGGGCAAGCCCGAGCCGGCCGCGGCCAAGCCCGAGCCGGCCGCGGCCCGGCCCGAGCCCGTCGTGGTGAAGGACGAGCCCGTCGAGGCGAAGGGCGACGAGCCGAAGCCGGCCACCGCCGGGACCGCCGGGACCGCCGAGGAGAAGCCCGTCACGAAGAAGGCGCCGGCCGCCCGCAAGTCCACCACCCCCAAGAAGACCGCTCCGTCGGCCGACTGAGAACGGCCGGCGGGACGGGCGCGGGCCGGGCACCTCGGGGGTGTCCGGCCCGTTGTATGGGTACGGTGGCGGCGTAGCAGGGACCGGGAATCAACGGACGGTGGACGACATGCTGATGCTGGGCTTCGCGGGGTTCATGGGCATCTTGAAGATCATCCTGATGGCCCTGGCCGCGTTCGGGCTGTTCGACGCCGCGTTCCGCCGCGAGGACGCCTTCCGCGCGGCCGACAAGCAGAACAAGGTCTTCTGGCTGATCATCCTCGCCATCGCGCTCGTGGTCAGCTATCTGTTCTCGCTCCTGTCCATCCTGCCGATCGCCGGCGCGGTCGCCAGCATCGTCTACCTCGTCGACGTCCGCCCCGCCCTGCGGCAGGTGGGCGGCGGCCGGGGCTGGGGCGGGCGCCGGGGCAGCAGCAGCGACGGTCCGTACGGGCCGTGGAACGGCGGCCGGTAGCGGCCTCCCCGCGCGGGGAGGCCCGCTCCGCGTGACGGGCGCGGGTCGCCCGGGCCGGGCGCGCGGCTCCCCTTCGGAGGGGTGAGCCGCGACCTGCTCCACGCGGCGCGCGGGCCCGCGCACCCGGCCCTGGCGACACCGCGCCGGCCCCGCGTCGCGACCCCCTACGCGGCCCGGTCCAGCAGCACCACGGCCACGTCGTCCGTCAGCTCGCCCCCGTTCAGCTCCCGCACCTCGTGCACCGCGGCCCGCAGCAGCTCCTCCCCGCGCAGGCCCTCGGCGAGCTGCCGACGGATCATCTCCACCATGCCGTCCTCCCCGAGCCGCTCCCCGTCCACGCCGACCCGGCCCTCGATCAGGCCGTCGGTGTAGAGCATCAGGCTCCACTGGGCGCCCAGCTCCACCTGCGTGCGGGGCCAGCGGGCGCCGGGCAGCAGCCCCAGGGCGGGACCGTTGTTGTCGTAGGGCAGCAGCCGCGGCGGCCTGCCGGGGCGGGCGATCAGCGGGGCCGGGTGGCCCGCCAGGCACAGGCCCGCGCGGCGCCCGTCGGGGGCGATGTCCACCGTGCACAGCGTCGCGAAGATCTCCTCGTCGGCGCGCTCGTGCTCCAGCACCTGCTGGAGGGTGTTCAGCAGCTCGTCCCCGCACAGCCCGGCCAGGGTCAGCGCCCGCCAGGCGATGCGCAGCTCCACGCCGAGCGCGGCCTCGTCCGGGCCGTGGCCGCAGACGTCGCCGATCATGGCGTGCACGGTGCCGTCCGGGGTGCGGACGGCGTCGTAGAAGTCGCCGCCGAGCAGGGCCCGGGAGCGGCCCGGCCGGTAGCGGGCGGCGAACCGCAGCGCGGAGCCCTCCAGCAGCGGGGTGGGCAGCAGGCCGCGCTCCAGGCGGCGGTTCTCCTGCGCCCGCAGCCGGCCCTCGGCGAGCCGCCGCTCGGCCGTCTCGGACCGCTTGCGCTCCACGGCGTAGCGGATGGCGCGGCTGAGCAGCCGGCCGTCCAGCTCGTCCCGGAACAGGTAGTCCTGGGCGCCCACGCGCACGGCCTCGGCGCCGCGCTCGGCGTCGCCGGAGGCGGTCAGCGCGAGCACGGCGTGCCGGGGCGCGAGCCGCAGCACGTGCCGGAGCACGGCCAGCTCGTCGTCGGTGTCGTCGCCGCCCGGCGCCGGGAGCGCCAGGTCCAGCAGGATGCAGTGGACGTCGTCGGTGAGCAGCCGCTCGGCCTCGGTGAGGTTGCGGGCGGTGCGCACGCGGATCGGCTTGCCGGCCGGGTCCAGCAGGTCGGGCACGATCGGCGAGCCGGCCGGGTCGTCCTCGATCAGCAGCAGGGTGAGGGCGGCGCCGGTGCCGTGCGCGGGCGTGGTGTCGCGGTGCGCCTCTTCCTTGAGGGGGCCGCCGGCGGTGTGCGGGGCCTGCGCCTGACCACTCTCCACGGCCGGGATCGCTCTCTGCCGCGGTACGGGTACGGGCATCGTCTTGGGTTCCTTCCCTCCCCCCGAGGGCTCGGCGGCATCGAGGGTCTCGACCCACCGACGGGTGACCATAGCGGCTGGGACCGCCTCGACGGAATGGTGTGAGCCGCGTCGCTCCGCCGTCCGCCGCCGTCATATGCCGCGTTCCGTACCGCAGTTGGACACGCCGACGGCGCGGCCGGGATGACGAAGCTCACGTCGGGCGGGAGTTGGCCGTGCGGTGGGTCACGTGACGGAGGTCACCGGGCGTGGGAGCGTTCCCGGACGAGCCCGTCACCCCGGGCGCGGAAGCGGCCCCGAGGGACCTGTCGCCCCGGGTGCGGGTGCTGCCGGGAGCCTGTCGCCCGGGGTGCGGGGGTGCTCCCAGGGGCCTGTCGCCCATGGTGCGGAAGCGTTCCCGAGGGACCCGTCGCCCCGGGTGCGGGGGTGCTCCCGGGAATCCCTCGCCCCGGGGCGAGCGGGTGTTCCGCGGGAGGCCGCCGCCCGGGGCGCGGGGCCGCGTCCGGGTGCCGTCAGGCGTCCGGTCGTACGACGCCCAGGATCGGCATGGAGCCGGCGCCCGCCTCCGTCACCGTGCGGCCGGGGCGCGGGGCGTGGATGACCGTGCCGTCGCCGATGTACAGCGCCACGTGGCTGGCGTCGTCGAAGTAGATGACGAGGTCGCCGGGGCGCATGTCCTCGACGTCCACGTGCGGCAGCTGCCGCCACTGCTCCTGCGAGGTGCGCGGGACGGGGTGCCCGGCCGCCGCCCAGGCCTGCGAGGTCAGGCCCGAGCAGTCGAAGGAGTCCGGGCCCTCGGCGCCCCACACGTACGGCTTGCCGAGCTGCGCGGCGGCGTACTCCACGGCCTTCTCGCCCGGCGCGGACGCCTTGTCGTGGGCGTCCTTGAGGACACCGGTGTCCAGCCAGGCCGTCTGCGCCTTCTTAGCGGCCTCCCGCTCCAGCTGGGCGAGCCGCTCCTTCTCCTTCTTCTCCAGCCGGGACTCGAGCTTCTCCGCCGCGTCGATCTGCTCCTCGATCTCCTTCTTGGCGGCGGCCTTGGCCTTGCGGTTGCCCTCCAGCCGCTCGCCCTGCGCGGCGGCCTCGTCGGCGTAGGCCCGCAACTCCCGCTGCGCGCGGGACATGTCGGCCATCAGCCCGGTCGCCGCCCGCTGGCCCTGGAGCACCCGGCCGGCGCCGTCGAGGAACCGGCCCGGGTCGTCGGTGAGCAGGAACTGGGCGGTGGAGGACAGGCCGCCCGTGCGGTACTGGTCCCGGGCCGCCGCGCCCGCCCGGTCCTTCAGCCCGTCCAGCCGCCGCTGCCCCTGGTCGATCTTCCGGGACAGCTCCTCGATCTCGGCGGACTGCTTCCTCGCCTTCTCCTCGGCCGCGTTGTAGGCGTCGGTGGCCACGGCCGCGTCGTGGTACAGCTCGTCCAGCCTGGTGCGGACCTCCTCAAGGTCCTTGTCCGGCGCGGGAGTCGCCGCCGGGGCGGGCGTGGGCGTGGGTGCGGGTATGGGCGCCAGGGCCGCGAACGCCGTGCCCGGCGCCGCGAGGACGGTCACCGCGCAGACCACGGTCAAAGCGGCCGCGAGCAGGCCGCGCTTGCCCGAACCCATACCTGTTCCCCCAAACTGATTTACCGTCAGTAACTTACGGTCGTCTGAGGGATCGTGCCACGGTCGCGCGCAAAGCGACAGGGTCCGTCGGGGACGGGATGCCCCCCTCCCGGCCACCGCGTACGGCGACCACCTCGCCGGTGTGACGAACGGGGCGCGGGAAGCGTTCCCCCACCCGGGCGCACGGACCGGCGGGCGGTCAGCCCACCGGAGCCAACGCCGCCCAGGACACGGTGACTTCGCCCTGCCGCCAGCGCGCCGGGGAGTCCGTCACCGGCCAGTCGGCGGTCAGGTCCCGCACCGCGCGCATCCAGCGCTGCCGGGCGCCGTAGGCGGCGTAGGGCGCGGCGGCGGCCCAGGCGCGGTCGAAGTCGCGCAGGAAGGCGTGCACCGGTTCGCCCGGGACGTTGCGGTGGATCAGCGCCTTCGGCAGGCGCTCGGCGAGGTCGGAGGGGCGCTCCAGCGAGCCCAGCCGGGTGGCGAAGGTGACCGTGCGGGGGCCCTCCGGACCGAGCGCCACCCACACGTGCCGGCGGCCGATCTCGTCGCAGGTGCCCTCCACCAGCAGCCCGTCCGGCGCGAGCCGCGCGCACAGCCGCCGCCACACCGGGGCGACCTCGGCCTCCTCGTACTGCCGCAGCACGTTCGCCGCGCGGATCAGCACCGGGCGGCCGGAGACCGGTACCTCGAAGCCGCCGTGCCGGAAGACCAGGCCCTCCCGCTCGTACGCCCGCGCCGCCGCGACCCGGGCCGGTTCGATCTCGATGCCGGCCACGTGGGTGCGGGGCGCCGCCGTGCGCAGCCGGGTCAGCAGTTCGACGGCGGTCCAGGGCGCGGCGCCGTACCCCAGGTCGACGGCCAGGGGGTCGCTCGCGCGGCGCAGCGCGGCGCCGTGCGTGGCCGCGATCCAGCGGTCCATGCGGCGCAGCCGGTTGGGATTGGTCGTCCCGCGCGTCACCGTGCCCACGACGGCGGCCCCTTTGCCCGGGCGCGGCCGGGCGTGGGGGAGGGGTGCCGCGGGGGTTCTCATGGCTACGAGGGTAAGGGGGCCCCGCGCCCCACCCGGGAGGCATCGAACAGTTGCCCGACTCAAGGTAATGATTCGGCAAAGCCGCTTGATCGGGAAATGGCAGGGCACTCGCCCGCTGTTGGATCCCCAGGGAGGGCACGGTGGGCCCTTCCCCGGCATGCCCGCATCAAGGAGGTCCGCCACGTGAGCCAGTACGTCAGCAGGCTCGGGCGACGCTCCCCGTCGGCCTCCCGGCTCCGGCTGTCCCGCAGACCCCGCCGGGTCGCCATGCTCTCCGTGCACACCTCCCCGCTCCACCAGCCCGGCACCGGCGACGCGGGCGGCATGAACGTCTACATCGTGGAGCTGGCCCAGCGGCTCGCCGAGATCGACATCGAGGTCGAGATCTTCACCCGGGCCACGACCGGCGGCCTGCCCCCCGCCGTCGAGCTGGCCCCCGGCGTCCTCGTCCGGCACGTCGACGCGGGCCCCTACGAGGGCCTGGCCAAGGAAGACCTCCCCGCCCAGCTGTGCGCCTTCACCCACGGCGTCATGCAGGCGTGGGCCGGCCACCGCCCCGGCCACTACGACCTCGTGCACTCCCACTACTGGCTCTCCGGGCACGTCGGCTGGCTCGCCGCCCAGCGCTGGGGCGTCCCCCTGGTGCACGCCATGCACACCATGGCCAAGGTCAAGAACGCCAACCTGGCCGAGGGCGACACCCCCGAGCCCGCCGCCCGCGTCATCGGCGAGACCCAGATCGTGTCCGCCGCCGACCGCCTCATCGCCAACACCGCCGAGGAGGCCGGCGAACTGGTTAGGCACTACGCGGCCGACCCCGCGAAGGTCGCCGTGGTCCACCCCGGCGTCAACCTCGACCGCTTCCGCGCCGCCGACGGCCGCGCCGCCGCCCGCGCCCGCCTCGGACTGCCCCAGGACGCGCTGATCCCGCTCTTCGCCGGCCGCATACAGCCGCTGAAGGCGCCGGACGTCCTGCTGCGCGCCGTGGCCGTGCTGCTGGACCGGCGCCCCGAGCTGCGCTCCCGCCTGGTCGTCCCGGTCGTCGGCGGCCCGAGCGGCAGCGGGCTCGCCAAGCCGGAGGGCCTGCAGAAGCTCGCGGCCCGGCTGGGCATCGCGGACGTGGTCCGGTTCCGGCCGCCGGTCGGGCAGGAGCAGCTGGCCGACTGGTTCCGGGCCGCGTCCGTGCTCGTCATGCCGTCGCACAGCGAGTCCTTCGGCCTGGTCGCCATCGAGGCGCAGGCGACCGGCACCCCGGTGCTCGCGGCCTCGGTCGGCGGTCTGCCGGTGGCCGTGCGCGACGGCGAGACCGGCTTCCTCGTCCAGGGCCACGACCCGGCCGACTACGCCCGCGTGCTGGGCCGTTTCGCCGACCACCCGGACCTCGCGGCCCGCATGGGCCGGGCCGCCGCCCGGCACGCCCAGTCCTTCGGCTGGGACACGGCCGCCGCCGCCACCGCCGACGTCTACACGGCCGCGACCCAGTCCCACCGTCGTCGCGTACGCTCCCACCATGGGTGATGTCGAGAAGGCCGGACAGGTCCTGGAGGCCGTCTTCAAGGACGCGGAGCTGGAGTGGGAGCACCCCGCCCCCGGGAACTACGTGGTCACGCTCCCCGGCACCCGCAAGCTCTCCACGACGGTCTCCTTCCTCGTCGGCCGCCACTCCCTGTCGCTGAACGCCTTCGTCATCCGCCACCCCGACGAGAACGAGCCCGGCGTCCACCGCTGGCTGCTGGAGCGCAACCTCAAGCTGTACGGCGTGAGTTACGCCGTGGACCGCCTCGGCGACGTCTACGTCACCGCCCGCCTCCCGCTCGCCTCGGTCACCCCGGACGAGGTCGACCGCCTCCTCGGCCAGATCCTGGAGGCGGCCGACGGCGCCTTCAACACCCTGCTGGAGCTGGGCTTCGCCTCATCGATCCGCAAGGAGTACGCCTGGCGGGTGGCCCGCGGCGAGTCCACCGGGAACCTGGCGGCGTTCACGCACCTGATCGAACGCCCGGCGGACTGACGCGGGCCGCCCGCGGACCGGGCGAAGGCTCAGGAGGACGGCTCGGGCAGGGGAGTCGGGGTCGCGGTGGCGCGGTCGAGTTCGTCGGCGAACGCCCGCAGGGCATCGGCCAGTTCCTTCTTGGTCGGCAGCCGGTCGACCTTCCTGTCCAGCTCCGTGATGCGCCGGTTCAGCTCCTCCAGGCTCGCGGCCCCGGTGGGCTCGTCCGTGGGGCCGGTGCCGCCGTCGGCGCCCGCGTCGCCGCCGCCGTCGCTGCTGCCGCCGTCCACGAGTCCGCCGGAGCTGCCGGAACCGGCGACGGAGCCGTCCTCCGGGCCGCCGTCGGACGTGCCGCCGTCGGACGTGCCCCCGCCGTCGGACGTGCCGCCGTAGAACAGGCCGCCGCCGGCCGCGGTGCCGCCGGTCGACGACACGCCCCCGTCGGAGGTGCCCCCGCTGTCCGAGTCCGGCGGGACGCTGGCCGCGACGCCGCGCCCCTGACGGGGGGCCTCGTCCGAAGGGGCCGCCAGCGCCACGCCGACGCCCACGGCGACCAGGGCCGCGGCACCCGCGACGGCGAGGGAGAGGCGCCTGAGGGGCAACGCGCGGGCGGTGACGGGGGCGTCAGCCGAGGTCTGTGTGTCCTGTGCTTCCGGTGTGTCAGCCATGCGGGGAGGCTAACCACCGGTGACCGGCGGACGGGCGGCTTCCGCCGATTCCCCCGCCCACCCCCGCGCGTCCCCGTGACTCAGCGCCCGCTGTCGCGGTACCGGCCCGGCGTCACGCCGACCAACTTCCGGAAGTGCCGGGTGAGATGGGCCTGGTCGTAGAACCCGGTGGCCGGCGCGACCTCGCCCGGCGGCACCCCGTCGAGCAGCAGCCGCCGGGCCATCCCGACCCGCCGGGACATCAGGTACTGGTGCGGCGCGATGCCGTACGCACCGCTGAACGCCCTGACCAGGTGCGCCGGATGGGCGTGCAGCGACCGCGCGGCCTCCTCCAGGGAGAGACCGGCGACCACCCGGGCGTCCAGCAACTCCCGCAGCTCACGGGCGAGTACCGGGTCCCGGAACCGGCGCGGCACACCCTCGCGGGGCCGCAGGTGGAGGCGCAGCCGCTCCGCGACCAGCGTCAGCCTGCTCTCCGCCTCCAGCTCGTCACCGGGCCGGGCGAGGGCGGAGTGCAGCCGGGCGACGCGCGCCCGCAGCACGGGGTCCCGCAGGTCGGGGGAGTCCACGGCCGGACCGATCAGCTCCTTGCCGAGCCGGCCGGCGTCGAGGTACACGACCCGCTTGCGGAAGCCCCCCGGCGTGGCGGGGGAGCCGTTGTGCGGCACGTGCGGCGGCAGCAGCGACACGGTGTCGTGCGGGGTGCCGTGCTCGTGCCGGTCGAGGTCGTACCGTACGGCCCCGTCGTCCACGATCAGCAGCGTCCACGCGTCGTGGACGTGCATCGGATAGGCGTACTCGGTGAAGCGGGCGTGGAAGACCTCGGTGACGCCCGGCACCACGGGGCGCCACGCGGTGACGAGTTCCTGCCCGGCGGCCATGCAAAAAACGTACAAGACCGGGCCGCGCGCCGGAGGGGAGTCTCGGTCCATGAACACCGAACCCGTCCGCTTCGATACGAAGATCGCCGTACTGCTGCGCGAGGACCTGGAGTCCTGGCAGCGCCTGAACGTCACCGCATTCCTGGTCAGCGGCCTGGGCACCGAGGTCCCCGAGGTCATCGGGGAGCCGTACGAGGACGCGGACGCCGTGCCGTACCTGCCGATGTTCCGCCAGCCCGTGCTGGTCTTCGAGGGCACCAAGGAGACCCTGAAGGCGGCCCACGGCAGGGCACTGGGCCGCGCCCTGCCGCGCGCGGTGTTCACCTCGGACCTGTTCGCCACGGGCAACGACCGCGACAACCGCGCGGCGGTCCGGGCCGTCACCACGGACGGCCTGGACCTGGTGGGGCTGGCGGTGTACGGCCCGAAGAACGCCGTGGACAAGGTCCTCAAGGGGGCGCGGATGCACCCGTGAGCGCGGTCGGCCCGACACGGCGTGCACCTCACCGGCGGCCGCGGCCGCGGGGATGCGACGCGGACGGCTGCGCCCCCGGCCCCACCGGCGGACCGGCTCAGGCGGTACGGACCTCCGCCCCCGCGTCGGCGGGCGCCGGGACCGGCGCCGGGGTCGGCCGCTCGGGAGGCAGGCGGCGCATCAGCACGCCGTACCCGGCACCGGCCGCCGTCCCCACCACCGCGCACATGCCCCACAGCCAGCCCGCGCCCAGGTGGTCGATGACCGCGCCCGACATCAGCGGGGCGACCAGCGCGGCGACGGACCAGGACAGGGTGTACACCCCCTGGTAGCGCCCCCGGCCGTGCACCGGCGAGAGCCGGACCACCAGGCTGGTCTGGGTCGGGGCGTTGACGATCTCGGCCAGCGTCCACACGCACACGGTCAGCATGAAGACGCCGACCGACCCGGCGAAGGCGGTCAGCCCGAAGCCGTACCCGGCGAGCAGCGAGGAGACCACCAGCAGGGAGCGCGGGTCCCGGTGCTCGATGAACCGGGTGACGGGGATCTGCAGGGCGACGATCAGGACGCCGTTGACGGCGATGGCCAGGCCGTAGTCGACGGGGGAGAACCCGGCCCGCCCCATGGCCACCGGCAGCCCGACCGAGCCCTGCTGGAAGACCAGCGCGACGAGGAAGGACAGCCCGACCACGGCCATGTACCGCCCGTCGCGCAGCACCGAGCCGAGGCCGATCTCCGTCCCCGCCTGCCGGGCGGCGGGCGCGGGCCGCGACTCGGGCACCTTCGCGAACACGACGACCGCGCAGGCCAGGGTCATCCCGGCCTCGATCAGGAACCCGGCGCGATAGCTGACCTCGGCGATGAACCCGGCGGCCGTGGAGGAGACGGCGAAGCCGAGGTTGATCGCCCAGTAGTTGAGGGAGAAGGCGCGCACCCGGTCCTCGGGGCGCACGATGTCGGCCATCATCGCCTGGACGGCCGGTCGGGAGGCGTTGGAGGCCATGCCGACGAGGAAGGCGACGGCGGCGATCGCCACCGGATCGGCCATGAACCCGAGCAGCGCCACGGAGCCGGCGGTGGCGCTCTGCGCGATCAGCAGCGTGGGCCGCCGCCCCAGCCGGTCGGCCATCACCCCGCCGGCCAGCGAGGACACGACCCCGCCGAGCCCGTGCAGGGAGGCGACCAGACCGGCGTACGAGGCGGAGTAGCCGCGGTCGAGCGTGAGGTAGAGCGCCATGAAGGTGGCCACGAAGCCACCCAGCCGGTTGACGAGCGTGCTGGTCCACAGCCACCAGAACTCGCGTGGCAGCCCGGAGACGGACTCCCGGACGGCACGTCTGACACGGGCTGAAGACATCGAGGATCCCCCACGGCGGTAAGCGGCTCAAGCGGTGGTCATACCTTACGAAGGGGGTGCCGGGCGCCGCCAATCAATTAGCGGAACATGTCAATCGGCGCGGGTCGCCGGCGCACGTCCGCCGCCCGCCCGCCGCCCGTCCGCGTCCCATCCGGGATTTTCCTTAGGTAGGCTCAGGACCATGGCCGACGCACCGTACAAGCTGATCCTCCTCCGCCACGGCGAGAGCGAGTGGAACGCGAAGAACCTGTTCACCGGCTGGGTGGACGTCAACCTGAACGAGAAGGGCGAGAAGGAGGCAGTCCGCGGCGGCGAGCTCCTCAAGGACGCCGGTCTCCTGCCCGACGTGGTCCACACGTCCCTCCAGAAGCGCGCGATCCGCACGGCCCAGCTGGCGCTGGAGGCCGCGGACCGCCACTGGATCCCGGTCCACCGCTCCTGGCGCCTGAACGAGCGCCACTACGGCGCCCTCCAGGGCAAGGACAAGGCGGCGACGCTCGCCGAGTTCGGCGAGGAGCAGTTCATGCTCTGGCGCCGCTCCTACGACACCCCGCCCCCGCCGCTGTCCGACGACTCCGAGTTCTCCCAGGCCCACGACGCGCGCTACGCGACGATCCCGCCGGAGCTGCGCCCGCGCACGGAGTGCCTGAAGGACGTCGTCGTCCGGATGCTCCCCTACTGGTACGACGCCATCGTCCCCGACCTCCTGACCGGCCGCACGGTCCTGGTCGCCGCCCACGGCAACAGCCTGCGCGCCCTGGTCAAGCACCTGGACGGCATCTCCGACGCCGACATCGCGGGCCTGAACATCCCGACGGGCATCCCGCTGGTCTACGACCTGGACGCCGACTTCAACCCGGTCACCCCGGGCGGCAAGTACCTGGACCCCGAGGCGGCCGCGGCGGCCATCGAGGCGGTCAAGAACCAGGGCAAGAAGAAGTAAGCGGAGTTTCATGGGGCCCCCTGTCTGCGGTTTCGCCGCGGGGAGGGGGCCCACCGCTGCCTACCGAGCCACGATGATCTCCTCGACCGCGCCGAGCAACAGGTGCCACGGGTACTGCTCCGGCTTGCCCTCACCCGGCTGGTTGGGGACGAAACCGTCGTCCCCGCCGTCGCCGTACAGAACCCGTACACCCATCTCACGCAGTTCCGCGATGCTCCGCCCGAACTGCCGGTGCCGCGCGTAGGCCGCGTTCACACAGGGCATCGCGACCATGGGGATGCCCTTGCCGATCCCTTCGGCGGCGACGCCGACCACGAAGTCCCGCGTGATGCCGAGCGCCCACGCGTTGACGGTGTTGAACGTCGCCGGCGCGACCGCGATCACGTCCGCCTTCGGCCACACGTCCGGCTCGCCCGGCAGCTTGTACGCGCTGCGCACGGGGTGCCCGGTGACCTTCTCCAGTTCGGCCCTCTGCGGCTCCAGCCAGCGTGCCGCGGTCGGAGTCAGCCCGAGACACACGTCGAACCCCCGACTCCGTGCGTCCGCGACGACCCCGCCCACGTCGAACACCGGAGGGGCGGCGGAGCCGAACAGGTAGAGGACAGGACGAGTTGTCGTCATGCGCCCATCCGATCACACACGGCCGCCGCCATCACGGCCACCACTGCCCTCATGGGTGACGAGGAACAGAAACCCCGTAGCCCTACTCCTCCCCCAGTACGGTTGCCGTGGGTGCTCAGAACGGAGACCGGCATGCCGACTCGGCCAGCAGCTCCCGCACCTCGCGAGAGGCCAGCTCATCGAGGCCGAGGGCGCCCAGGATCCGGTCGAGCACGTCCCGGCTCGGCACCATGCGCCCGGTCTCGATCTTCGACACGGTCGGCTGCCCTACGCCGGCCCGTTGCGCCAGCACGGCACCCGTCAGACCCGACTCTCCACGAAGCACACGAAGACGCGCACCCAGCACCTTCCTCCGCTCCCGCCGCTCACTCCCCATGCCCGGGGTTCTACACCACGAGCCAGCAGGCACCGGTACGACCAGACCCAGCAACCACCAGCCGGGCGTGATTCAAACTTTCTCTACTGGTTCAAGGCCCGGCTGAGCTCCGCTCCGCCGGGCGCGCTCCCGGCTCCGCCGCAGGCGACGCTCCTGCCTCCGGCCCGCTCCGCCCGCGCTGCGCCGACGCGCGCCCACGATTGGGACGGGTCGAGGCTGCGAGGCGAGCACCGCACCGGCAGGGCTACGGTGAAGGACATGCCTCCGGCGGGGGCGCTCGGGCTCCGAGATGGAGGAGACGCCGCGGCGGGTGCGGGCCGATGGTGGCAGACGGGATGGGAGCTGGGGTGGCTGAAGCAGTCAGCTATTGACAGGAAGTCATCTTCGCGTGTATCTCGACCCCACGGCTTGATGACTATGCGTTGGTCCCAGAGCTCACCGTAGCTCAAAGCAACGCCGACCGACCGGTACTCGCCGCTAAGACCCCTCACCCGGTACGGTATTCGCGACATCACGCCAGTTGAGCAGCCTGGTCGGCCAAAGGAAGTCTAAGTATGAGCGAGCCCGAAGAGACAGATGACCTCACTCTGTTCGGGGAGGAGATAGAGGAAGCCGGCGAGGAAGCAGATTCCGACCTCGAAGAGCTCTCTGAACTCGACTTCGCGGAGACATCTCTTGCCCCTACTGACTGGACAGTCGAAACAATCCTTAGCCAGCTCAAGGATACAGCTCTTGACTTGGATCCAGCCTTTCAGCGACGCGACGCTTGGACGAACCAACGAAAGAGCAAATTCATTGAATCACTAATGCTCGGACTGCCTGTGCCGCAACTCGTTTTGGCTGAAGGGGATCCCGACGAAGGCACTTATGTTGTCATCGACGGAAAACAAAGACTTCTAACCCTGGAAAAGTTCTTTAACCCTAATGCCAGTTTCAAGCTCACGGCATTGACCGCACTAAAGAACCTCAACGGAATGACTCGCGAGGAGATTGAAGCTGACCCCGTCCTAAAGAAGTACATCAGGCGCCTAAAGAATCGCACTATTCGAACGGTAGTGATCCGCAAGTGGCCTAATGACTCATTTCTTCACCTCGTATTCCATCGCTTGAACCATCAGACCCTACCCTTGTCGGCCCAGGAGTTGCGTCAAGCATTGAGCCCGGGCAGGTTCGCAACGTACGTAGACAGGTACGCCGGCAAAAGCGAACATATTAACGCCTCGCTCGGCGTTAAGGGTGCCGACTTCCGGATGCGAGACGTTGAACTACTTGTCCGCTACTTGGGATTCCACTTTCGCATCGAAGAGTACGCAGGCAATCTGAAGAGGTTTCTAGACGAGACCTGCAATATCTTTAATAAGGACTGGAAGAATCAAGAAGCGTCAGTCGCGGAAGCGTGCAAAAAATGCGATGCGGCGATCGTAGCCACAAATGCCATCTTCGGGGAGAACGCCTTTAGGCGGTACGACAATGGTCGTTACGAGTCGCGATTCAATCGTGCCGTGTTTGACGTTATGACCTACTATTTCTCCGAAGGTGATGTCGCCGCCAAGGCGATGGAAAATCCCGAAGCTGTAATCCAAGCGTTCGAGCAACTGAGCACTAACGATCTCGCCTTTGCAAGCTCTCTAAAGTCGACGACGAAGACAATCGATGCAACAAACACTCGCTTCTCTAAGTGGGGTGACGCTCTAGCCGAAGCGCTCGGCATGCAGCTCAAGGTGCCGCGCCTTGCGGGCAGGAGGATGCGCATCTCATGAGCAGGGCCAAGGTGCTATTCGAGAAGCTAAATAAGCGCCTTACTGGCCTGGAACATCTGTTGCCCCATCCAACGCCAACCAATCTATACAGTCAACAAGAGCAAGATCGAATGCTCGGCTACAGGCTTCTTTGCCATGCAGAACTAGAGGGGTTCTTCGAGGCACTCACACTGCTTGCCGTTGACGAAGTGTGGCCAAAAGCAAAAAGACTACAGGAGATCTCTCCAGCGGCTCAGGATATGATCGATTACCGCGAGAGGGTTCTGTACCCACCGAAGAAGCTCACCTTGCAACCCGCGGCCGAAATGAAGGTTCTCGAAGAGGCCATTCAGGATCTAACCAACAAGGCGAGCAAAAACATGGGGATAACCGAGAAAGACATCCTTAAGCTATTCCTCCCTCTAGGGTTTGATCCGTCTAATTTCGATCACGCATGGCTGAAATCCCTGGATTTTCTCGGAGAGTTCAGAGGGGACGTAGCTCACAACCCTTGGGAGAATGCCACATACGCCGAGACGAATCCTCGCGCTGAAAAGAGGGCGGTGCAGGACGTACTGGAAGGAATACCCGACCTAATTATAATGATCGATTCCTTCATTGCTCGATGCTAGTGGGCTGTTTTCTCACCTGGTCAAATCCGGTGGACTTGAGTCCCTGCGGGATGAAGCTATCGTGCCAGAACGTGCGGGGAACCACGGGGAACATCGGTAACTGCCTCAATGACGGGCCGTACGCCAGCGCCGCTCCGTCGCAGTTCAGCCCCACAGCCACCGCTGAAGCACCCAAGCTTCCCAAGTTGAGGGCTCAGGCACTGTGATTACGCGCCGGCCACTGCGGGCTGCTCTGGCCGACAGCAGTGGCAGCGTGGGTAAGGCCGGTGGGGGGTGCAACAAGACACACGCGTGCCTGGTTGGTCGGCTGCTCGCCGTCGCGGTTGCCTTCGTCGGCTGAGGTTCAGACGCCCTATCGGATGCCCCGGCGACCAGCCAGGCAGTCCTGCCTGGGCAGGGCTGGGCCGTGTGCACGAGCCCACCGCCCCTGACTAGCAAAACCACAGGTTCCCAAGCTCCTTGGTAAGACCCAGGGCAAGAAGAAGTAACCAGAGCTGTAGAGGGCCCCTTTCCTGTGGTTTTTCCGTTGGGCGGGGCTTTTCACCTGTCCTGGGCCGTCTCAAGGGCTGTCAACCAGTCGATCGGCGCGGCGTTCAGTGCTTCAAGGGATCCGGCTCGGGCTGCTTGCTCGGCTCTGCCCAGGCTCCCCCAACGCGGAGGGTCGAGACAGCCGTCGCCGCGTCTTCCTCGGGCACGTCGGTGAGAACGACGACCGGAGCCTGCGTCACCAGCACCTTGCTACGCCAGAGGCTCAGCCCAGTCAGCCGACGCACGACCTGGACGACGTCCCTCCCGTGGGGCCCAGGATCCGTGAGCACCACGTCATGAGGCACGTCGTCGCACACCGGCAAAAAGTACTCGTCTGCCCTTGCCAGACCACCGGCCCCGCCTCTCGATGTTGAGCATATGGGCCAGCGCTCTTCCTGTGTACGGAATATAAGTTTCGAAGCTTTTTTATCTCTGGCAGCGTGATGCTGTCGGTCGGAGATCACCTTCCCGGAACAGAACCTGTCCTGAGGGAACAAGAGGAGCGCACCGATGCGTAACCGATTCTGGACAACCCTGGCCCTCGCGGCCATCGGCGTGACGTTAGCCGGCGCCGTTCCGGCAACGGCGAGCGAAGACACGGCGGCCGGCACCGTTCCCTGGTCCGTCAAGTTCGGCACCGCCTCCGCGGCGGGCAATCGGTGGACCGAGCCCGTGGGCACTTACAGCGACGACCTGGTGCTCAGCGGCAAGCTCACCAACACCGGTACCGGGTGTTACTCGCTGTGGGCGCAGTACTGGCACGACTTCAGTGGAACCCCTGCCGCGAAGCAGGTCGAGATCTGTGGTTCCGGAACCGTGGACGTCAACGTGCGTCATGACTACGACTACATGACGTCGGGGCAGATCACGCTCTGCAAGGGCACGACGAGCACCACCGAGTGCGGCCCATGGGTGGACGTCACGTGGTGGCCCATAGGCAAAAGCTGATCCCGGAGTTCACTGCTGCATGACCGAGGTCGTCACTCCGTACTCCGGCGGGCTGCCCCGTCCGGCCAGATGACATCCACGGGGATGCCCGCGGCCCGCGCTTCCCTCACGGTGTCGGCGGTGCCGCCCCCCTTGCCGCCGGGCGGCGCCCCGTCCCAGACGGCCACCAATCGGTCGGCGCGCTGGAGGAGTACGGCATTGGCGGCCTCGTACGCCCGTCGGTCGGCGGTGTCGTGGGGGAGGACCAGCACCTCGTCGGCCGCTTCGGTGAGCCGGTCGAAGGTGGCGGCGTGGTCGGCCTTGACCTTCTTGAGGCGGTAGTCCTGTGAGGGGACGACGACGGCGAACCGTCCGCCGGCGGCGAGGACCGCCTCGGCGAACAGGGAGTCGGCGCCCTTGGCGATGCACGAGACCCCGATGAGATCACCGCCGGCGGCGTACGGCTTGAGCAGGTCGTCCAGTGCGGCACGGACCAGGGGGACGGTGTCCTCGGCGAGATCCATGTGCCCGGTCACCGCGATGGTCGTCACGGTCGTGGCCCTCCTCGTTCAGGTCGACAGCAGGTCGCGGATCGGATCCTGTCGCGAGCGCCTCGCGCACGGGCCGCGCGGCACTGTTGCCCACGGTGTACGGATGCGACTACCCAAGCTGGTCCCGGACTCGACTCGACCGTGTCACCCGGGCGCCGCGTCCACCGCGAGGTGATCGGGCGGACAAGTCCTAGTTGAGCATGTGGGCGGCCCGGACCTGATGGAGGTGGATGAGGACGTCGTGGGTCTGGGCGAGGCGGATCTGGGGGGCGTCGGCGATGCCGGGGTAGGTGGCGCCGATGTTCTTGATGGTGTGGGGTTCGGCGAGCCAGGCGCGGGCCGCGGTGGGGGCGGTGCGCAGGTCGACGACGTAGTCGCGGTGGCGGACCTTGTCGAGGGTGTGTTCGGCGGTGCCGGGTGCGGTGGGCGGGGCGGTGAAGCGCTGCGGGGCGCCGTCGTGGTTGAAGGCGTTGAACGTGCCTTGGTTGAAGCTGAGGCCCACGCTCAGGTAGCCGGTGCCCAGTTGCTCGCGCAGGAACTCGCCCTGGACGTGGGGGTGGCTGGCGGGGGCGTAGGTCTTGAGGGCGGTGTGGCTGTTGTGGGCGGAGAGCATGATCTTGCTGCCGGTGCGCTGCTGCCACCAGGCGATGTTGTCCGCCATGACGCGGTCGCGGTAGAGCATGGCGCCGGGGACGTTCCGTGGGTCGTCCCAGTCGAAGGCGTAGAGGGTGGTCATCTGGTGAATCGCGCTGGCGTGCTGCACGGCCCAGGCATGGGCGTCGGGGTCGGCACCGGGGTGCTGCTTGAGCAGGTCCACCGCACGGCCGGTCCGCTCGGCGATCGCCTTGCGCTCGGCGAGCGGCTTCGCGAGGTAGTCGTCGACGTAGGTCTCGGCGCTGACGGTGGGCCGCAGTCCTCGGTACAGCTCGGTGATCCGCGCGGCGAGTTCGGGGCCGGCCGCGGCCGCGAACGTGTTCACCTGGTCGTACAGCTGCGGGCCGGCGAAGCCGTTGTCGTCGCCGACGAAGCGGACGGGGTCACCGGGGTGCTGGATGTTGTAGGAGCGCGCCCACTGGAACAGATCGCGGTACTCGGCGTTGTTCCACCAGTGGTAGGTGCCCTGGAACTCCTCGTCCATGATCTGCTTCAGGTCGCCCTCGCCCCGGGTGAGGTAGGCGTCGATCCGCAGTCCGCTGCTCCAGGCGGCTTCGAGGGCGAAGGTGCGGAAGCCCTTCTCCTCGACCAGGTACCGCAGCATCCGGTGCTTGAGGGTGACGAACTCGTGCGAGCTGTGGGTGGCCTCGCCCACGCCCACCACGGTGGCGTCGCCGACCATCGTGCCGAACGGGCGCAGGTCGGCGACGTTGCCGCGCGGTTCGGTGGTGCGCAGCGGGTGCGCCACCCGGTCGAGGGCGGCCTCGGGAGAGCGGAACGCGACGGCGTCGGGGGAGGCCGGCGCCGCGGACGCGGCGGGCGGAGCGGTGGCGGAGGCGGCCGGAGCGACAGCCAGGGTGGCACCGAGCGGGACGAGCAGGGCGGCGAGCAGGAACTTGCGCGTGATCATGGCCCTCACCCTCGTCGCCCGGGAGCTCCTCGCACCATCCGCTGCACCCCCCGATCGGCCCGGGGGTTTGCCTCACCCGCCGACGGGCGCGGTGGTAGACCCCGCTCCTGGCCGGTCGTCGGCTTTTCGCTGGGGTGGCCGCCTCATGGACCGGCTGGGCCGTCCTCGGCCGCCGTGGGCGGACGGTGGGCGTGGCCGGTGTCCGGGCCGGGCGCGTTCAAGAGGGCCGGGTTCTCGGCCGTCGCCGCCGGCGGGCTGGGCCCGGCTGCCGACCCGCTGCTTCTCCTTCTTCGCCCCGCACCAGCCCGCGGCGGAGGGCTCTTCGCGGGTCGCGCAGCGGCCGGCAGCCGCTTCACCACCACGTTCGCGGCGAGGCGGACGCCGGCCGCGACCGCCGGCAGCCGTGGACGGCCCGGCTTCGCGTGCCCCTCCTCGCCACGCGCCGGACCTCCCACCTGCGGATTCCCGCCGCCGGGAAGCGGGGGGATAACCCCACCTCCGTTCCGCCGGTGGCCTGCATGGTCCGCGCGGCCCCCGCTTCCTAGGTTTGAGGACGTTGACGACGAGCGCCGCAGAACCGAAGGAAGCCCCTCCATGGCACGCCACCGAGAGCACAGGACCGACGGGCCCGGAGCGGCCCCCTACACCGCAGCCCCGTTCACCGCGCACCCGTACGGCTCGGCCCCGCACCTCGGGGCCCCGTCCGGGGAGCCCGCGATCGAACTGCGGGGTGTGCGCCGGACGTACGGAAGCGGCGCGGCGACGGTGCACGCGCTGCGCGGGATCGACCTGGCGCTCGCCCGCGGCAGCTTCACCGCCGTCATGGGCCCCTCCGGCTCCGGCAAGTCCACCTTCCTGCAGTGCGCGGCGGGCCTGGACCGCCCGGACGAGGGGCAGGTCCGGCTCGGCGGCGAGGACATCACCACACTGAGCGAGGACCGGCTCACCAAGCTGCGCCGCTCCCGCATCGGCTTCGTCTTCCAGTCCTTCAACCTGCTGCCCTCGCTGAGCGTCGAGCAGAACGTGCTGCTCCCGCAGCGCCTCGCCGGGAAGCGCCAGGACCGGGCCAGGGCGCGGGAACTGCTCACGCGAGTGGGCCTGGGCGAGCACGCGTCGCGCCGCCCGGGACAGCTGTCCGGCGGCCAGCAGCAGCGGGTGGCGATCGCCCGCGCGCTGATCACCCACCCGGACGTGGTGTTCGCCGACGAGCCGACCGGCGCGCTGGACACCACCACCGCGCACGAGGTACTGGGCCTGCTGCGGCAGGCCGTGGACTCGCTCGGCGCGACCGTGGTCATGGTGACCCACGACCCGGTGGCCGCCTCCTTCGCCGACCGGGTGCTGTTCCTGGCCGGCGGCGCGATCGCGGACGACCTGCCGCACCCGACCCCGCGGACCGTCGCGGACCGGATGGTCGCGCTGACCGCCCCTGCGGCGGGAGTGGCGGCATGACGAACGGGCTCGCCCGCGCCTCGGTGCGCTTCCGGCCCGGGTCCTTCGTGGGAACCCTGGTCGCCCTGCTGCTGGGCGCCGCCGTGGTGGTGGCCTGCGGCACGCTGCTGCAGACCGGCCTGACCGCGAGCCTGAAGCCCGAACGGTACGCCGCCGCCCCCGTGGTGGTCGCAGCCGACCAGGCGGTCAGGATCGAGCGCAAGACCGGTGGGGAGACCGAGACCCAGGAGCAGGCCACCCCGGAACGGGCCCGCACGGACGCCGCGCTGGTCGGCCGGCTGACCGCCCTGCCCGCGGTCGCGGCGGCCCGCCCCGACACGGCCTTCCCGCTGCCCGCCGGGGAGAGGACACCGGCCATGACCGGCCGGGGCTTCGCCGCACTCGGGATCGCCGGACCCGGCGACAAGCTGGTCGAGGGCCGCGCACCCGGCGCGAACGAGATAGTGCTGGACACCGATACGGCGCGTGCCGCCCATCTCGCACCCGGCGCGAGCCTCGCGCTCACCGCGCCCGGCGGCACCGCGCACTACCGGATCTCCGGTCTGGCCGCCGCCCAGCAGAGCGGCCCCACCGCCTGGTTCGCCGACACCACCGCCGACCGCCTCTCCGGCCACCCCGGCCGCATCGACGCCATCGCGGTGCAACCCCGCGAAGGCGTTCCCACCACCGAACTGGCGGCCCAGGTCCGCCGGGCTCTCGGCGGCGACGCCAGGACCTTCACCGGGGACGACCGGGGCACCGTCGAACATCCCGCCCTCAGCACTGCCCGCAGCATGCTGACGGCCCTCGGCGGCACCTTCGGCGGCTACGCCACCATGACCGCCGTGTTCGTGGTGATGAGCACCATCGCCCTCGCCACGGGCCAGCGCGCCCGCGAATTCGCGCTGCTGCGCGCCATCGGTGCCACCCCACGCCAGATCCGCCGCACCATCGCCACCGAGGCGATGCTGGTAGCGCCCGTCGCCGCCGCGCTCGGCATCCTGCCCGGGCTGGCCCTCGCCCGCTGGTGGTTCGGCCAGCTGACCGACCGCGGCGCCGTACCCGCAGACGTCCGTCTCGACATCGGCCCGCTGCCGATGCTCGCCGCCGTGCTCCTGTGCACCCTCGCCGCGCTGACCGCCGGCTTCCTGGCCGCCCGCCGCCCCTCCCGGATGCGGGCCGCCCAGGCACTCGGCGACGCCGCCGTCGAAGCACCCCGCCCCGGCAAGGTGCGCACCGTCCTCGGCGTGCTCTTCGCCGCCGGCGGCTGCACGGCCGCCGTCGTCGCCAACGCCCTGGACGGCGAGAAAGCCGCCCAGACCGCACTCGGCGTGGTGATGTGCTTCATGGTGACCGTCGCCCTGCTCGGTCCCCGGCTCGCCGCGGCAGCCGCCGCGCTGCTCGGCGCCCCGCTGCGGGCCGGCGGCGCGCCCGGCTCGCTCGCCGCCGACAACGCCCGCGCCAACGCCCGCAGACTGGCCTCCGCGATCACCCCCATCGTTTTGGTCACCGCCTTCTGCGGCACCCTGCTGATCCTCCAGAGCAGCGTGCGCCACACCTCCGGCGAGAACGTCAAGGCCGGCGTCACCGCCGACCACGTGATCGCCACCACCGGCCCCGGCCTGCCCGCCGGAACCGCGGAGACGGCCGCCCGGGTGCCCGGTGTGGACACCGCCATCGGCCTGCTGCGCACCGGCGTGGTCTACGAGAGCGGCGACATGCTGAGCTCCGCCCCCGCCCTCGGCGTGGGCGGCGACCCGGCCCGGCTGCCGAAGGTGCTCGACCTCGACGTGCGCACAGGCTCCCTCGCCGACCTCGGCCGCGCCCCCGACACGATCGCGCTGAGCACAACCCTGTCCGGCACACTCGGCGCGAAGGTCGGCGACCGGGTGCCGCTGTGGCTCGGCGACGGCACCACGGTCCGGCCCGCGGTGGTCGCGGTGTACGAGCGGGGGCTCGGCGTCGGCCAGGCGCTGCTGCCCCGGGCCGCGGTCGCATCGCACGTCACCGCCGCCTACGACAGCCAGGTGCTGGTCGCCGCAGCGCCGGGCGCCGACCGCGCGGCCCTGGCCGCCGGTCTGGGCGCGCTGCCCGGGACGGCCGTGACCGACCGGGCCGGGTTCGTCGCCCAGGCGGACAAGGAGCTGGAGATCAGCGGCTGGGCCAACACCGTGATGGCGGCCGTGCTCGGCGGGTTCGCCGCCGTCAGCGCCGCCAACACCCTGGTCATGACGGTGATCGACCGGCGCCGCGAGGTCGCGCTGCTGCGGCTGGCCGGCACCACCCGGCGCCAGGTGCGCCACATGATGCGCTGGGAGGCGCTGCTGGTGGCCGTGACCGGGCTCGCGGTCGGCGCGTCGATCGCCGGGCTCACGCTGGTGCCCGTCGCCCGGGGCGTGACCGGCTCCGCCCCCCACGTGCCGCCGGTGCTCGCGCTGACACTGGCCGTCGGCACCGTGCTGCTCTGCCTCGGCTCGACCGGCCTGCCGGTGCGCGCACTGCTGCGGACCCGGCCGGCGACGCTGGGAACGGCACGCCAGTAGCAGAGTGCGGAAACCGTCGGAGGGGGCTGCCCGGGGAACACCCCGGGCAGCCCCTCCGACGTCCGCGTTCACGCAGTCACCCGGAGCCGCATGGCATACACACCGCCGGCCTCCGGGAAGACGTACGCGACCGCGTCCTGCCGCAGTCGGCTGCCCCTTACCTCGTGGGTAATCGCCCCACCCCTCCCTCCCCTGGCAGGGTCGGGCCCATCGACGGAAACCCCCGCCGGGAGCCGGCCCCGCAGTCGTGAGGAGAGCTTCATGTCCGACAAGTCCAGTGTCGTCACGGCGAGTCCAGATGCCGTCGCCGAGGCCACCCGTGCCGTCGTGAACGAGTTCCTCGCCGCTCGCCTGGCCGGGGACACCGAGCGGCTCGTGGAGATCTTCGCCGACGAAGTGGACTGGCTGCTCGCCGGGAACCCGGGTGTTCCGTGGATCCGGCCGAGGTCCACCGGGGCCGAGTGTGCCGCTCAGTTCGCGGAGTTGACGGAGCACACCGTGCCCGAGGACGCTCGCGCCTCCGTCGACGCCTTCCTCGTCGATGGCGCCGACGCCGTGCTGATGGGGCACCTGTCGGGGACCGTGCGCGCCACGGGGAAGTCCTTCGAGGGGCCGTTCGCCCTGCGGCTCACCGTCGAGGACGGGCGGATCGTCCGGCACCACCTCTACGAGAACAGCTTGTCCATCGCCGAGGCATGCACCCCCTGAGCAGTGGAAAACGGCAGGGTCAGACCTGTAGCGGGACCGGGTGTACCTCGTCCGCCCGGTGTCCCGCGCGCTCGTGGACGCGTTGGACCGCCTCCGCCGACGGGGCCTCGGAGAGGCAGTAGACCGTGCCGGAGTCCGGGTCCGCCCAAGCGTGTTCGAAGTGGACCGACTCGTCCCGCTCGATCGCTAGGTCGGCCTGGTGCGCCGCCATCAGCTGGTCGGCCGTGATGCCCTGCATGCCGCGGTGGATGTCCATGAACCTGCCCATGGCCCCGCGCCTCCTTCCGGCCGGACGCTTCCCCTGCGTCCATGCTGCGCCCCGGCGGCGGGGCGGGCACCCGGAGCGGCGAAAGGCCGGCGTGAAGCGCGTTCACACCGGCCCCGGGCGTCGGTCAGCCGCACTGGCAGGGGTTGCCCGACTGGCACCCGCAGCCGCAGCCCGAGCCGCAGCCGCACGCGGCGAGCAGTGGAAGGGTCCTGATCTCGGCGGGGTGCTCGGTCTCGCGCTCCTGCGTGGGGTCGGGCGTGGTGCTGCCAAGGGATTCGGCCATGGGTCCCTCCTAATACCTCGGGGCAGGGATGCCCTCGCCCATTTCATGCCCGTTCGGCCGGGCGCATCAACGGCGCACGGAGGCGTCCGGGCCACCGGTCACCCGTGGGCCATCGGTCACCCCCGGGCCATCGGTCACCCCCGGGCCATCGGCCATCCCCAGGTCACCGGTCACCCATGGGGACTCCCCGCCGCACCAGCACCCCGCCACACCGGCGGCGCTACGGCAGGCCCCGCCAGCCCCCAGCCCCCAGCCCCCAGCCCCCAGCCCCCGGAGGGCTACGCCCCCTCCACCCCCGTGACCCCCTGGATGTCCGGCTGCAGCTCGTCCGCGTGCTCGCCGGTCACCAGGTACACCACCCGCTTGGCGACGGCCACCGCGTGGTCCGCGTACCGCTCGTAGTAGCGGCCCAGCAGCGTGACGTCGACCGCCGTCTCGATGCCGTGCTTCCAGCGGTCGTCGATGAGGTGCTGGAAGAGGGTGCGGTGCAGCAGGTCCATCTCGTCGTCGTCCTGCTCCAGCTGGAGGGCGAGGTCGACGTCCTTCGTGACGATGACCTCCGCCGCCTTCGCCATCAGGCGCTGGGCGAGCTGGCCCATCTCCAGGATGGTGGCGTGCAGGTCCTGCGGGACCGCGCGCTCCGGGAAGCGCAGGCGGGCCAGCTTCGCCACGTGCTGGGCGAGGTCGCCGGAGCGCTCCAGGTCGGCGGACATCCGCAGCGACGTGACGACTATCCGCAGATCCGTGGCGACCGGCTGCTGCCGGGCCAGCAGGGCTATCGCCCGGGCCTCCAGGTCGTGCTGGAGCTCGTCCACCTTCTGGTCGGCCTCGATCACGCTCTCGGCCAGCTTCAGATCCGCGTCGAGCATGGCGGTCGTGGCGCGCCCGATGGCCGACCCGACCAGCCGGGCCATCTCCACCAGTCCGTCGCCGATCGAGTCCAGTTCCTCGTGGTACGCGTCCCGCATTGTGGGTTCCCTCTCGTGCGTCGTCGTCCGGGAGTGTCGGGGGCCGTCACATCACACGTGCGCCCCTGGCGAAACCGGCGGTACGTGCCCCACGTTCCACGCTGTGCCCCGTACGCGTCTGTTTCCGCCACCCCAAATGAACCGGTGCTGGCTCCAAGGTGAACTCTGGGCGACGAGTGTTCGAGGTCGCACCTGGACGGCTGTGGGCATGTCGTACCCCATGCCTAACCTTGAGCCATGGACGTGAACGCGGCGGTCGCCGCAGCGGCAGCGATCGCCGGGGTGCTCACCGGTGTCATCGCCATGCTGGCGTTCCGCTGGAGCGAACGCGACCAGAAGCGACCGACCAGGACTTCCTTGCACACCGATCCCGTACTCCCGCCCGGCGTGGACACCGTCTTGTCGGTGCTGCGCTCCTCGGCCGTGGTCCTCGACGAGGCCGACGCCGTCGTCAAGGCCAGCTCCGCCGCCTACGCCCTCGGGCTGGTGCGCGGCGGCAAGCTCTCCGTGGAGCCCATGCTCCAGATGGCCCGGGACACCCGCAGGGACGGGGAGATACGCCAGGTCGAACTGGATCTCCCCCGGCGCGGCACCGGACGCGGCGAGGCCCTCGCGGTCTCGGCGCGGGTGGCCCCGCTCGGCTCCCGCCTGGTCCTGCTGCTGGTCGAGGACCTGACGGAAGCCCGCAGAATCGAGGCGGTACGACGCGACTTCGTGGCGAACGTCAGCCATGAGCTGAAGACGCCCGTCGGCGCGCTCTCCCTCCTCTCGGAGGCCGTCATGGACGCCTCCGACGACCCCGAGGCCGTACAGCGCTTCGCCGGCCGGATGCAGATCGAGGCGACCCGCCTGACCAACCTGGTCCAGGAGCTGATCGACCTCTCCCGGGTGCAGAACGACGACCCGCTGGAGGACGCCGAGCCCGTCCGGGTGGACGAGCTGGTCGCCGAGGCCATCGACCGCTGCCGCCACCAGGCGGGCACCAAGCAGATCACGATGGCCACGAACATCCTGGCGCCCGAAGGGCCCGATCAGGGCGGTGGCGGGCGACGGGAGGGCGGCACCGCCGACCTGCACGTGTGGGGCAACCGCGGACAGCTGGCCGCCGCCCTCGGCAACCTGGTCGAGAACGCCGTCAACTACTCCCCGGCCCGCACCCGCGTCGGCATCGCGGCCCGCCGGATCTCCGCGCCCGGCGGTGACATGATCGAACTGGCCGTCACCGACCAGGGCATCGGCATCTCCGACAAGGACAAGGAGCGCATCTTCGAGCGCTTCTACCGCGTGGACCCGGCCCGCTCCCGCGCCACCGGCGGCACCGGTCTCGGTCTCGCGATCGTCAAGCACGTGGTCGCCTCGCACGGCGGGGAGGTCACGGTCTGGAGCGCCGAGGGCCAGGGCTCCACCTTCACCCTCAGGCTGCCGGAGGCGGGCGCGGCCCGCGACCGCGCACAGCAGCACCCCGGCCTCGACGACGAGGCCGGAACCCCCGACTCATCCCCGTACGCTTCGCTTCCCGCCCCGGAGGTCCTTCCGTGACCCGTGTGCTCGTCGTCGAGGACGAGGAGTCCTTCTCCGACGCCCTGTCGTACATGCTCCGCAAGGAGGGCTTCGAGGTCGCCGTCGCGGCGACCGGTCCCGACGGACTGGACGAGTTCGAGCGCAACGGCGCCGATCTGGTCCTCCTCGACCTGATGCTGCCGGGCCTGCCCGGCACCGAGGTCTGTCGCCAGCTGCGCGGCCGCTCCAACGTCCCCGTGATCATGGTGACCGCGAAGGACAGCGAGATCGACAAGGTCGTCGGTCTCGAAATAGGAGCCGACGACTACGTCACCAAGCCGTTCTCCTCCCGGGAGCTGGTCGCCCGCATCCGCGCGGTGCTGCGCCGGCGCGGCGAGCCGGAGGAGGTCGCCCCGGCCGCGCTGGAGGCGGGCCCGGTCCGCATGGACGTCGACCGCCACGTGGTCACCGTCGCCGGCTCCAAGGTCGACCTCCCGCTGAAGGAGTTCGACCTGCTGGAGATGCTGCTGCGCAACGCGGGCCGGGTGCTCACCCGCATGCAGCTCATCGACCGCGTCTGGGGCGCCGACTACGTGGGCGACACCAAGACCCTGGACGTCCACGTCAAGCGCCTGCGCGCCAAGATCGAGCCGGACCCGGGCGCGCCGCGCTACCTGGTGACGGTGCGCGGGCTGGGCTACAAGTTCGAGCCGTAGGCCGCGGCCGGTCCGCACGTGTGACGGAGGGGGGCAACCCCCACCGGGCGCCCCCCCCCCCCCCACCCGCCCCCGCCGCCCGTCCGGCCGCCGGGGGCCGGTCGGTCCGTCGCCCTCTTGGCCGTACC
>NZ_JBVJOT010000039.1:47311-92000 GCF_055583025.1 Streptomyces sp. NPDC104831 | reverse complement strand
CTCCCCCACACGATGCTCTTCCGACCTCCAGGAAAAAAGACCGAAAAAAAAAAAAAGCCCCAACACACCCCCCCCCCCCCCCCCCCCCCCCCCTCGTCCTGCGTACGGCCGTCGTGCCGAGGGGTGCGGGAGCCGGCGCCAGCCATATTGCCTAACGCTTGGCAATCTATTGCCAAGCGTCTTCGTGTCCTGCTACGTTTCCGGCGGCGCCAGGCACGGCACATGACCCGCTCACCTCCAGTAAGGAATCACCGTGGGCTGCCCGTCTTCCAGCACGTTCCTGCTTTTCCGGGCCATCGACTGGCCGTGACCGATGATCCGTCGATTCCCAGTCAACATGTGTCACCGACCGTTTCGGGGGGCCGAGGTGAAGATCCTCGTTCTGCATCACCTTCCGTACCGCACGGCCCGCCCCGGCGCGGCCGTCGAGCACCGCCGGTCCGCGCGCACTGCACCGGCCCCGCGACGGGAGCCGGCCGCGTGAACCGCCCGCGCCACTACCCCACGGACCTGCTGATCGCGGTGGCGCAGGCGCGGACGGCCTTGGTCCGACAGCCCGGGACGGGCCTCGCCGCACTGCTGCGCGATGCCCGACTGGGCGGTCTGGCAGGGTTGTTCGACGCCGACGAACTCGCCGCGGGCCTCGACGAACTCTGCGGTGGCCTCGCCCAGTACCCCTGGCAGCCGGTCGCCGACAGCAACGACGTGTACGAGCTGTCGCCCGTCGGCACCATCGTCGTCGACGACACCCGTCCCGATGCCGTGCTGAGAGCACTGCTGCTGGGCTGGGCGCTGGGCAACGACGTCGTCGTGCGTACCGAACGACGAGCCTTCTGGCGGGAGTTGACCGCGCTGCTCCGTGCGCTGGGGCCGCTGCTCCCGGACGCGCGGATCGTCCCGAGCGGCACTCCGGCGGCGGGCGTCCTCGTGGACGTGCCGGAGCCGACCCCGCTGCCGCCCGACGCCCACGCCGCGTCCGGGAACACCTCGGTGTGGCGCGAGGACAGCCGCGCGGACTGGGTCCGCTCACTGCGGCGGCGCACCTACCTGCGCGGCATCCCCCTGGCCCGCGCCCGGGCCCGCGAGGACGCCGCCGCCACGGAACGGCTCGACGCGAAGCTGCGCTACCTGCTGCACCACGCCCGTCGCTCCTCCTCCTGCTCCCACCAGGCCCTGCCCCCGGTCCGCGGCATCGCCGACCTGCCCCGCCTGGACGCCGTCACCCTGCCGGCGCGCCAGGCACCGCACCGCGCGGCGCCCGCGACCGTACCGCGCGGCCTCGTCCGCCCGGGCGCCGACGATGCCGCCCTGGCGCGCGAGGCGGTCCCCATGCTCCACGCCATGGGGCTGCGCGCAGGGGACCGTCTGATCGACACCGTGCCCGGCGGGGATCCGCACGGCGCCCTGGCGGCGGCGCTCACCGAGCGCACTCCGACCCGGGCCGAGTGCCGCGTCCCGGCCCGGTCCGTCACCGCGGACCGGCTGGCGGTCCTCGTGCGCGACACCGGGGCCACCGCCGTCCTGGGCACGCCCGCCCTGCTCGTGCCGCTCCTGCGCACGGCCCACGCCCACGATCCCGAACTGCGCCTGGGCAAGGTGTTCTTCCTCGGCACCCAGGTGAGCCCGTCGGACGAGACATGGCTGCGCACCCACCTGGGCGCCCACACCGTCTCCGGGGTCCTGACCGCCGCCGACGGCACGCCGCTCGGCTACCGGTGCGCCGAGATGAGCGGCCCGCTGTACCACGTCAACGACGACCTCAGCCATCTCGAAGTGACCGATCGGGCAGGGGTGCCGGTGCCGGCCGGCCGGCCCGGAGACCTGCTGGTGACCGGGTTGCAGACGTTCGAACGGCCCCGCATCCGCCACCGGACGGGGGACCGCGGCCGGGTCTTCCGGCACGCCTGCGGCTGCGGGGTCACCGGCCGGGTGCTGGAGTACCACGGCCGGGCCGAAGAACTGGTGCGCGCCGGGGGGCGGGCGGCCGTACGGCACGGTGTGCGCGGCACCGCCGACGGAACGGCACGGTCCGTCACCGGCCTGCGAACGGCCTCCGCGTGAGCCACACCCCCGGCCCCCTCCCCGCGAGCGGGTCCACCCTCCGGCCACCCGGGCCCGCTACCGCTCGGCAGCCCGCCTCCCGGGCGCGGAGGTCCGGCACCTCCCGCGTCACCTCACGACCCGTAGCCGGGACCGGATCCTTCCCATGGACTCCACCGGGACCGCTACCCCGCTCAGCCGGCGCCCCGCCGGCATCCGGCATCCGCCGCCCACCCCACCCACCGGACCCGAGAAGGGGACGACCCCGTGACCGTATTGATCTCCCAGGCCCGCCGAAGGGCGCGGCGCTGGCTCGACATCGCGGTGCTGCTGCGCCATGTCCCGCCCGGGACAAGGGTGTTGGCGGTGCTGCTGAACGTGCTGCTCGGCCTGCTGCCCCTGACGTTCGTGGTCGTCATGAGCGTGATGCTGGAGCGGGTCCCGGACGCGGTCGGCGGCGGGCGGGCGGGAGCGTGGGCGGCGCTGGTGACGGTGCTCGGCATCGCGGGTGCCGCGTTCGGCGCGCAGCAGGCCCTCGCACCGTTCCAGGCGGCGCTGGGCGAGGTCGTCGTACGCCACGTCGACCAGCGCTGCCGCGGTGAACTGATGCGGGCCGCGCTCGCCGAGGCGCCCGCCATGGCGCTGGACGACCCACGCCTGCTCGACCGCCTGGACGTGGCGCGGGAAGCCTTCGACCGGGCCTCGGCCTCACCCGGCGACGCCGCGGCCGGCGGCCTGGCGCTGATCGCCCGCTACACCCAACTGGCCGGAGCCATCGCGCTGGTGGGGTACGCCATCGACCCGGTGGCCGCCGCGGTCATCGGGGTGACGGCGCTGGTCATCCGGTTCGGCCAGCGCGGCTCCCTCGGCGCCTTCGGCGACTTCTACGACGGGCTCGCCGCGGACAAGCGCAAGGCCACCTACCTCAAGAACCTCGCCACCGGCACACACGCCGCCAAGGAGATCCGCCTGCTCGGACTGGTCGAGTGGATGCGGGCCCGGCACCGCGCGGACACCACCGCCTACCTCTCGCGCATGTGGCACGGCAGGCGCCGGATCCTCGGCCGCCCGTTCGTCGTACTCGCCCTGATCGGCCTCGCCGGCGGCGCCGTCACCGTCACCCGGCTGGCCGTCGCCGGGGACGGCGGGGGACTGGGCCTGCTGCGCCTGAGCATCGCACTGCAGGCCGTACTGATCCTCATGCGCTTCGGCGTGTACTTCCCCGAGGCCGACGTGCAGACCCAGTACGGGCTGATCGCGCTCGACGCGATGAAGGCGTTCCGCGCCGGCGCCCGCGACCTGCCGGCGCTCGCACCCGGCCGGTCGGTCCCGGCCGCCGGACTGCCCCGCACCGCCATCCGGTTCGAGAACGTGCGGTTCGGTTACACCCCCGACGGGCCCGCGGTCATCGACGGCCTCGATCTCGAACTGCCCGCGGGCACCTCCACGGCAGTCGTCGGCCTCAACGGCGCGGGCAAGACCACCCTGGTCAAACTGCTCACCCGGCTGTACGACCCCACCGGGGGCCGCATCACGGTCGACGGCCACCCGCTGACGGACATCGACGCCCGCGACTGGCACCGCCGCTTCGCGGTGATCTTCCAGGACTACGTGCGCTACGAACTCAGCGCCGCCGACAACATCGCGCTCGGCGCCCCCCACCTCCCCGCCGACGACGACCGGCTCCTGGAGGCCGCCCGGCGGGCGGGCGCGGAGGACGTCATCGAGCGCCTGCCCCAGGGGCTGCGCACGGTCCTGTCCCGCCAGTACGACGGGGGACGCGACCTGTCCGGCGGCCAGTGGCAGCGCATCGGCCTGGCCCGCGCCCTGCACGCGGTGCACTCGGGCGCCTCCGTCATGGTCCTCGACGAGCCCACGGCCCAGCTCGACGTGCGCGCCGAGGTCGCCTTCTTCGACCGCTTCCTCGACCTCACCCGCGGCCTGACCACACTGATCATCTCCCACCGCTTCTCCAGCGTCCGCCGCGCCGACCAGATCGTCGTCCTCGACGGTGGCCGGGTCGCCGAACGCGGCACGCACGACGAACTCCTCGCGGCCGGCGGACGCTACGCCGAACTGTTCCGGCTCCAGGCGGAGCGGTTCGCCGAGGACAAGGACCAACACCCCGGCCACCGCGAACAGCTGGTGGCGACGACGATGACGGACACGGCCTCATGAAGAACCTCGCCCGCACCGCCGCCTGGCTGCTCAAGCTCGCCTGGACCACCGACCGCGGCCGCCTCCTCAAGGCCGCCGCCCTGCTCTTCCTCGGCTACCTGGCCACTCCGGCCGTCGCCCTCGGCCTGCGCGCCTTCACCGACCGCCTGCTCTCCGGCGACCTGACGGCCGCGCTCACCGCCGCCGGCCTGATCGCGCTGGCCCTGACCGCGGAACTCATGCTCGGCCACTTCGCCCACCTGTACTACTTCGAACTGGGCGAACGGGCCGAATGGCGGATCAACGACGAACTGATCGGCCACGCCAACGGCACCGACGGCATCGAACACCTGGACAGCTCCGCCTTCGCCGACACCATGATCCTCGTCCGCGAGGACATCCAGAAGACCCGCGCCTACATCGAGGCCCTGCTGCAGATCGCCGCGCTGTCGGTGCAACTCACGCTGACCACCGTGCTCCTCGGCTCACTGGACCCCTGGCTGCTGCTCCTGCCCCTCGCCGCGCTGCCCCCCGTCGTCATGGGCCACCGCGCCCAGCGCACGGCCGACGCCGCCAAGGAGAAGGCCGCCGGGCACCACCGGCGCGCCCGGCACCTGCTCCACGTGGCCACCTCCTCCCACTCCGCCCAGGAAGCCCGCCTGTTCGCCGCCGACGAGGCGTTGGTGGGCCTGCACGACCGCAGCTGGCACGCCGCGACCCGCCTCATCACACGCGGCCAGCTATCCGCGGCGGCACTGCGCGCCCTCGGCCAGCTCGCCTTCACCCTCGCCTGCTTCGCGGCCGTCTACCTCGTACTGCGCCGGGCCGCCGACGGCGACGTCAGCATCGGCGGCGTGGTCATGGTGATCACCATGGCGGTGCAGATCAACGTGCAGGTCGCCGCGGCCCTCGGCACGCTGGCCACGCTCCAGACGGCCGGCCTGACCGCTCGCCGCCTGGAAGCCCTGCGCACCTGGCCGGCCCCCGGCCCCGCGACCGCCAAACCGTCCGCCACCGCGCCGGTCCCCGCGCGGCTCACGCGGGGCATCCGCCTCGAGGGCGTCGGCTTCACCTACCCGGGCACCGACCGCCCGGTCCTGCGCGATGTCGACCTCCACCTGCCCGCCGGGCACACCATCGCCCTGGTCGGCGAGAACGGGGCCGGCAAGAGCACACTGGTCAAGCTGCTGTGCGGGCTGTACCAGCCCACCAGCGGGCGCATCCTCGTGGACGGCGTCGACCTCAGGGACATCCCGCCCCGGGAGTGGAAGGCCCGCGTGGCCACGCTCTTCCAGGACTTCGCGCGTTTCGAACTGACCCTGCGCGAGAACGTGGGACTGGGCGAACGGCACCGCCTCGACGACGACGCGCTGCTCCTCGCGGCGATCGACAGGGCGGGCGCCGGACGCGTGCTGCGCCGGGTGCCGCAGGGCCTGGACGGGGCACTCGGCCGGGGCTACACCGACGGCAGCGAACTGTCCGGCGGACAGTGGCAGTCCCTGGGCCTGGCCCGCGCCGCGCTGCGCGAGCACCCGCTGCTGATGGTGCTCGACGAACCGGCGTCCGCCCTGGACGCGACCGCCGAGCACGCCGTCTTCGAGCGGTACGCCGGCTCCGCCCGCGACGTCGGGCGCGACGGCGGTGTCACCCTGTTCGTCTCCCACCGCTTCTCCACCGTGCTGATGGCCGACCGGATCGTGGTCCTCGACGGCGGCACCGTGGCCGAACACGGATCCCACACCGAACTCCTCGCCCGGGGCGGCCTGTACGCCGATCTGTTCAGCCTCCAGGCCCGCAGCTACCGCTGAGCCCGGGCGGGGCACCGTCCCCGGACACAGCAGGAGGGGGCACGGCGACCGACCGCCGTGCCCCCTCCTCTTCGCCGTCCGCGGACGGTCAGCCGTGCCGCGGCGCCCGGGCCATGCCCGCGCGCACCGCGTCGAGCACCACCGGTGTCAGCAGCGCCCCCACGGCGGGCAGCCGGCGTACCGGGACGATGCGCCGGACGGCCCCGGGCGCCAGCGTGGCGAGCGCCGCGCGGGCGGCGGGGCCGGTGAGATCCAGGGTCGTGCCGCCGCGGCCCTCCAGGTCCGCGGCGATGAAGCCGAGCAGGAAGGACACGATCCACACCTCCGTCAGCACCACCTCGCTGACCAGGTCGCCGAGCAGGGCGCGCTCCGGGGACCGTGCCAGCGCCTCGCGCAGTTCCTGATCCAGCTCCCGCTGGGTGACACCGTGCCCGGCCAGGAAGACGCGCGCGGAGCTGCGGACCCTGCCGTCCAGGCTGGACGGGTCGGGAACGCAGGCGTCGGAGTACTGGCCCCAGAAGTCGTAGTACGGCACGGTGCCCAGGCCGCCCAGGACGGACGGCTCGGCCGGCAGCGCCGCCGAGTGGGGCGGGAGCAGGCAGGCGGCCCGCCGGGGGCCGTGCACGTTGTTGCCGACGAGGCTGGTGTCGCTGTCGTGGTCGGCGAGCTGCGCCACCGGGATGAGCACGGGTGTGCCCAGGTCGGTGAGGTAGTGCAGCAGCGCCAGGTCGTCGGGGTGGCCGCTGTCGACCTTGGCCCGCACGTACGGGTCGAAGCCGCGCGCGATCTCGGCGGGCAGGACGAGCGCCACGCAGGGCACGTAGTCGTCCACGACCGGCGCCAGGTCGTGCCCGTGCATGGCCGCGAGGCGCACCGCGTACGACGTGCGCGAGCCCCACTCGGTGAACAGGCTGAGCGCCGCGTCGGGCCGCGCGGCGACCAGGGCGTGCAGCCGGGTGAGGAAGTCCTCGGTGGGCAGCGCGTCGTCCTGGAGGACCAGGTGGTGGGTGGCGTCGGGGGCGACGGCCGACCAGGCGAGCCGCGCGGTGCGCAGCGCGCTGGGCGGGCCGTCCGGTTCCGGGTCGAGTACGACGGTGATGTCGAGGCCGGGGAAGCGGCCGGCGAGGTCACGGGCCGCCGCGGCCCGCTCGGGATGGCTCATCACGGCGGCGGAGATCCGCACGGGGGAAGGGGACACCTCTGCTCCTGACACTGGGGGCGGGCCGCCGGGACGGGCGGCACCGGAAGGGGAGTGGGTACCGCGGTCAGGCGACGGCGGCAGCCGGGACGGGGGCCGCGGGTGCGGCGAGGACCTTCGGCGCGACGCGCCCGGCCTCCTTGTGCACCGCCGCGCGGTAGCGCTCGGACAGGCGCGCGACGGGTGGCAGGAGGTGGCACTCGTCGACCGCGTCGTCCGCGTAGGGCAGGGCGAACCCCGTCAGCGGCAGCACCTCCTCCCAGGCGTGGGGTGCCTGACCGAACAGCGCGTGCACCTCGGGGTCGGCCACGGAATGGGCGCCGTCGCGCTCGGGCCCGAGCAGCGCGCCCACGGCCAGCACCCGGGCACCGCCGACCGTGCCCCGTACGACGCCCAGGCGATGTCCCGCCGCGGCCTCGGCCACCTCCCGTTCGGCCTCGGGATAGAGGCGGTCGGCCTCCAGCCAGCCACCGAAGGCGAGCGCCAGCTCCAGCTCCAGACGAGGCCACTTGGCCAGGTAGTAGCGGTTGGTCTCGGTCGCGGAGCGGTCCTGCGCGGTGAAGTCGCGGCGGTGGGGGAGATGGATGCCGTAGAGGCCCTGCCCCAGGACGATGGGCGTGCCCGTGCGGGAGATCCTCAGTCCCCATTCCTGGTCCTCGGCACCCCACCCCGTGAAGCCCTCGTCCAGCAGCAGGTCGTGCCGTCGGATGGTGGACGTGGGCAGGGCCATGAAACCGGTCCGGGCGAACGCCCAGGGGAAGCGCGCGAAGGCGGGCGCGTACTCGGGCGACCAGCGCGGGTCGAGCCGTGAGCGGTCGGCACCGGCGAGTTCGGCGAAGGTGGCGCGGTAGACGTCGTAGGGCACCTCCTGGACCGTGTCGACGTCGCCGTCGATGACCTCGTCGTAGCCGAAGACCTGTCCCTGGACGCAGATGTTCTGCCCGTGCTGGTAATAGCGTTCCCACAGGGTGCGCAGGGCGTCGGGGGCGAGGGCCACGTCCGCGTCGAGGACCACGACGACCTGCCCGGTGGCGTGTCTGATGCCGAGGTTGCGGGCCTTGCTGGTGTTCCAGTCCTCGGCGGTGAGGACGGAGACGATCCGCAGCCGCCCGGTGAACTCCCGGCACAGGCTCACGAACTCGGGGTCGTACTCCATCGCCCCCACCACGACCTCGAACTCCCGGTGGTCCAGAGTCTGTTCGGCCAGTGAGGTGAAGACGGACCCGATGTTCCGCAGGCGCTGCTTGTAGGGGATGACGATGCTGAGCTTCGTATCGGCCATGCGGCAACAGTAGAGCCGCCAGGCAAAAGTTGGCAATGAAATGTTGCCAATCGAGGCAATGTGTTGTCAGCGTCAGTGCCCGGCGGGCCGGGGCTGTGTCAGGGCCGGGCGGCGCCGGTCCGGCGGGCGGTACGGGATGGGCGCGCAAGTGCCGGCGCCGGCTGTCGGCCGAGGTGACCGTGACCTTGGTGGCGGGGTTCCCGGACGTGTCCGTGCGGACCGTCTTCACCATGCGGTGGCGGGCGGCTCCGGCCGCCCTGGACCGGGGCTTCACGTGCTGCCCGGTGACCCCTCGGTGCTCCCGGCGCGGGAACTCGCCTGCCGCCGCCGGGGCCCGAAGGTGTGCCCGGCCGGACGCCGGCCGGGGTGCCCGGCCTCAGGCCAGGGACAGGAAGAGCTTCTCCAGACGGGCCCGCATCTTCTCGCGGTCGTCGCCGTCGGCCAGCCCGGAGTCGGTCAGGCAGCGCTGCAGCCCCGTGGCGATGATCGCGAAGCCCGCCTTGTCCAGGGCGCGTGCCGCCGCCGCGAGCTGCGTGACCACCTCCTCGCAGTCCCGCCCCTCCTCGATCATCCTGATCACCCCGGCGATCTGACCCTGCGCCCGGCGCAGCCGGTTGATCACGGCTTTCAGCTCGTCCGCCGCCATGTCCAGTTCCACGGCCCCACTCCTCCTCCATACCCCGATGGGTATCCTACCCGGCCGCTCCCTGGGGGCCGGATACCCCCGGGGGTACTCATGTTACGGTGGCTGCATACCCCCGGGGGTAATTCCACCAGAGAGGAGTCCCTGATGTTCTTCGTTGACACCATCGAGCTGGAGGGGCTGGGCAACCGCTGCTACCTGGCCGGCGGCAGGCACACGGCCGTGGTCGTGGATCCGCCGCGCGACATCGACCGGGTGCTCGCGGCCGCCGCCCGGCGCGGGGTGCGCATAGCGCACGTGGCCGAGACCCACCTGCACAACGACTACGTCACCGGCGGCCTGGAGCTGGCCCGGGTGACGGGCGCCGCCTATCTGGTGCCGGCCGGGGCGCCGGTGGCGTTCACCCGTGTGCCGGTGGCCGACGGCGACGTGTCCGGCGTCGACGCGGGGCTCGCCCTGCGGGCGGTCGCCACCCCGGGCCACACCCCGCACCACACCTCGTACGTGCTGGAGGACAACGGCGTGCCGGTGGCCGCCTTCACCGGCGGTTCGCTGCTCATCGGCACCGTGGGCCGCCCGGACCTGGTCGAACCCCGCCTGACCGAGCAGCTTGCGCGCGCCCAGCACGCCTCCGCGCACCGCCTGGCGGCCGAACTGCCGGACGAGACACCCGTGCTGCCCACCCACGGCTTCGGCAGCTTCTGCTCCTCGGCCCAGGCCGAGGGGGACACCACCACGATCGGCAGGGAGAAGGCAGGGAACCCCGCGTTCACCACCGACGCGGACACCTTCGTCGCCCGTCTGCTGGACGGACTCGACGACGTCCCCGCCTACTACACGCACATGGGCCCGGCCAACGCCGCCGGGCCCGCCCCGGTGGACCTCACCCCGCCGTCCGTCGCCGACGCCGCGGAGATCGCCGCGCGGCTGGCCGCGGGGGAGTGGGTGGTCGATCTGCGCAACCGGATCGCGTTCGCCGAAGGGCATGTCGCCGGTTCGTTCAACTTCGAGGCGGACGGCAAGCTCGCCACCTACCTGGCCTGGATGATCCCGTGGGGCAAGCCGGTGACACTGCTCGCCGAGTCCCCCGAGCAACTGGCCGACGCCCAGCGCGAATTGGTCCGGGTCGGCATCGACCGCCCCGTGGCCGCCGCCACCGGGACACCCGAGCGGTGGGTGCCGGACGGAAGCCGGCCGGTGTCCTTCCCGCGGTCCACCTTCGCCGGACTGGCCGGACGCGGAACGGAGGACGTGGTCGTCCTCGACGTACGACGGGCCTCGGAGCGGGCCGCCGGCCACATCGGGGGTTCCGTGCACATCCCGGTCCACGAACTGCACCGGCGGCTGGGCGAGGTACCGGCCGGCACGGTGTGGGTGCACTGCGCCGGCGGCATGCGCGCCGCGATCGCCGCCTCGCTGCTGGACGCCGCGGGCCGGGACGTGGTGGCCGTGGACGACCGGTTCGACGCCGCCGCGGCGGCCGGACTCGATGTGATCACCGGCTGAGCCGGACAGCCCCGAACTCCCCCCGATCCACGAGAGGTTGAGTGATGACCCTCTTCCGGTGCGGCACGGACCGCGTCACCGGCGACGACGCCCTGCGATGTACCGGCGGCGCGGCTGCCCGGTCCGTCCCGGCGGACGTCCGCCGGGAAGCCGCGCGGCACGCCGGCCACGCGTCCGGCACCCCGCACATACCGCACGGGAACAGAGGCTCCCTGGCATGACCGGCCTCGTTCTCGCGCTCGCCGCGGGTGCCGTCGTCGGCCTCGCCCTCGGCGGGCTCGGTGGTGGCGGCAGCGTCCTGGCGGTGCCCGCCCTGATCTACCTGTTCGGCCTCACCCCGGCGGAGGCGACCACCGCGAGCCTCGTCATCGTCACCCTCACCTCGGTGACGGCCCTGACCGGGCACGCCCGCGACGGCCATGTGGCCTGGCGCACCGGACTGCTGTCCGCCGCCGCCGGCATCGTGCCGGCCATGCTCGCCGGGGCGGCCGCCGGCCACCTGCCGCAGTCCGTACTCACCGCGGGCTTCGCCTGTGTCGCGGGCCTGGCCGCCTTCCGGATGCTGCGACCCGGGCGGCAGCGGCCGCCCGGCCCCGTCCGCCCGGCACAGGCCGGCGCCGCCGGAGCCGGGCTGGGCGCGGTGACCGGATTCCTCGGAGTGGGCGGCGGCTTCCTCGCCGTACCCGTCCTGGTCGGCGTCCTCGGCCTGGCCATGCGCACCGCCGTGGGCACCAGCCTCCTGGTCATCACGATCAACTCGCTGGCCGCGCTCACCGCACGCGCCGGCACCGGGACACACCTGGACTGGGTGGTGACGGGGCCCTTCGCCGGAGCGGCGATCCTCGGCGCCTGGGACGGCAAACGCCTGGCGAGGAAGGTGGCGGGCGAGACGCTCCAGAAGGTCTTCGCCTGCGTCCTCCTGGCCGTGGCCGCGGCCATGCTCGCCGACGCACTCCTCTGACCCCGCGCACCCCCGCCGAGCCGCACGGCCCGCCGGCCGGGGAGAACCGCCCCGGACCTGCCGCACCTACGCCGGGCCGCGCGGCGGCCCGTGCCCACCGGAACCGACCGCACGCGTCGGGTAACCGGAACCGACCCCCACAGATCCACGAACACGCCGGCCCGGCGGGACCCCCCGGACGTCCCGCCCCGGCGGCACCGACACACACCACGGAGACCCCTGCCATGACCGCACACACCACCCTCGACCCGCGCCAGGCCCGCTCCCGCCTGCACGAGCTGACCGTCATCGACGTCCGCACCCCCGGCGAATACGCCGGCGGACACCTGCCCGGCGCCCTCAACATCCCGCTCGACCGGCTCGACCGGGCCCTGCCCGACATCCGCACCGCCGCCGAGCGCGGCGACATCCTCGTCGTGTGCGCCTCCGGCGCCCGCTCGGAGAACGCCTGCCGCGTCCTCGCCGCCCACGGCATCGCCACCGCCACCCTCGCCGGAGGCACCGGCGCCTGGGCGGCCCAGGGCCACGACCTGCACCGGCCCGCGGGGAGCCCGAAGACGGCCTGGAGCATGGAACGCCAGGTGCGCCTCACCGCGGGTGCGCTCGTCCTGCTGGGCCTCCTCCTCGCGCTGACCGTCCACCCGGCCTTCGGGCTGCTGTCCGCGGCTATCGCCGCCGGCCTGGTCTTCTCCGCCCTGACCGACACCTGCGGCATGGCGGCCGTCCTCGCCAGGCTGCCCCACAACCGGCCCCGCCAGGCGGACCTGGACGCCACGCTCCTGCGGCTGCGCGACCCCGGCAACGGCGCGAGCCGGTAGGCGGACCACATCGCCCGTCGCGCCCCTCGTCCCGGGGTCAGCCGTGGACGGGACGGCCAAGGCGCCCGTCGCGGACCTCCACGAGCCGGTCGGCGGCGGCGAGGTGGGCGCGGTCATGGGTGACCAGCACGGTGGCGGTGGCCCTCCGGCGGGTGAGCCGGGCGATCAGGTCGACGACGGCGGCGCCCCGTTCGCGGTCGAGGGCGCTGGTGGGCTCGTCCACCAGGAGGACGGCGGGATCGTTCATCAGGGCGCGCGCGATGTTGACCCGCTGGCGCTGGCCGCCGGACAGCTGGTGCGGCCGGCGGTCGGCCCGGTCGGCGAGGCCGACGGCGGCGAGGAGTTCCAGGGCCCGGGGACGCGCCTTGGCCGGTGGGCGGCCGTCGATCCGGGCCATCACCTGGAGCTGTTCGACGGCGGTGAGCGAGGCGATCAGGTTCGGCTGCTGGAAGACGATGCCGACCGTGCGGCGACGCAGTTCGGCCAGCTCGCCGCGGGACATCCCGGTGGTGGGGACGCCGTCGACGGTGACGGTGCCCGAGTCGGGGGTGACGAGCGTGGCCGCCACGGCCAGGAGGCTGGACTTGCCGGAACCGGAGGGGCCGACCACGGCGGTCAGGGTGCCCTTGGGGACGTCCAGGCCGACCTTGTCGAGCGCGGTCAGCCGGGTGTCGCCGTCGGGGTAGGTCAGGGTGATGTCGGTCAGGGTCAGGCTCATCGGACGCTCCCCAGGGCGGTCAGCGGGTCGACGGAGGTGATGCGGCGGACGGACAGGGCCGCTCCGAGGGCGCCGAGGAGGATCATCACGGCGGCCGGGAGCAGGACGGTGGCGGGAGTCAGGAGGAACGGCACGTCCGAACCGGCCACGAACGCCCCCAGGGCCGCGGCGAGACCGGTGCCGGCCAGGGTGCTCGCGACGAGAAGGATCACGGCCTGGCCGAGGGCGTCCCCGAGCAGGCCGGCGGTGGAGGCGCCGAGTGCCTTGAGGACGGCGATGTCACCGCCGCGCTGGATGGTCCACACGGTGAAGAAGGCACCGACGACGAGCGCGGAGATGGCGAACAGGAAACCGCGCATCAGCCGCAGGGTGCCGTTCTCCGCGGCATGGGAACCGATGGCGGACAGCGAGTCGCCGATGGTGACGGTCCTGGTGCCGGCCCGCTCGTCGACGGCCGCCGGGTCGGCCTCCGAGGTGGTGTCCAAGGCGATGACGGTGGCGGTCGGGCCGGTGCCGGAACCGGCGGGCGGCGCGGACCGCCGCCAGACGTCCAGGCTCGTCCACACGACCGGGGTGTGACTGAAGTAGGCGTCGCCCTCTACGGCGGCCACCTTCAGCCGCTGCCCGGCCAGGGTGAGGAAGCCGCCGGCCGACACGTGGAGGCCGTCGGCCGCCCCGGTGGACAGCACCACCGCCCCGTCGCCGAGGGCGCCGCCTGCGGGGGCGAGCCGGGAGCCGGGCCGGACGCCGAAGACGGAGACCCCGGCGCTCCCGCCCCCGGCGGTGGCCTTGGCCGAGGTGATGCCCAGCGGTTCGGCGCTGACGACGCCGGCCGCCGCGGACCACTGCCGCCACTGCCGTTCGGTGACGGTGGAACCGGAGTACGACAGGTCCTCTCCGCCGCTCGGCGCCCGGAAGGCGATCCTGTCGGCGGGCAGCCCCGTGATCGCCGACACATTCTGCCGGCCCAGCCCGGCGGTCAGCCCGGACAGCAGCCCGACCAGCAGGGTGATCAGCACGATGACGGTTCCCATCAGGGCGAAGCGCCCCTTGGCGAACCTCAGATCTCTCCAGGCGACGAACACGGTCCTCGTCGGTCCTTTCCGGTGGGGAAGCGGCAGGACTCCACCGTCCCCGCCGGGCCCCCGCGCCCGCGCCTGGCACAGGGCGGGATTCCGCGGGCCGAAGGACGGCACCCGGCCTCCATCTTTCGATGGAGGCCGGCGGGCGTCCGCCTCCGTAACCTGGTGAGCACTGTGAACACAGCCGCTGCCGCCCCCACCCCGGCCACCCGGGCCCTGACCTGGTGCCTGCACCTGCTGATCATCGGCCTGCTCGCCCTGGCCGCCGCGCGGACCGCGGCCGACGGCGGGCCCAACGCCCCGGTGGCCGTCGTCGTGGCGGCGACCTGCGCCGGGGTGTCCCTGGCCGGACCGCTCCTGCCCCGGGTCCGCCGCTCCCGGCGGGTCGCGGCCGGATGGCTGGCCGCCGTCGGCGCCTGCTGGCTGGTGCTGCTGGTCCTGTCGGCCGACGCGGTCTGGGTCGCCTTCCCGCTGTACTTCCTCCAACTGCACCTGCTGCCCCGCCGCGTCGGGCCGGCCGCCGTCGCCGCCACCGCGGCCGCGGCCGTCGCCGGGTTCGCCGCCCACCAGCACTCCTTCAGTGCGGCCATGGTGCTCGGCCCCGCGCTCGGCGCCGCCGTCGCGGTCGCGGTGGTGTGGGGATACCAGGCCCTGTACCGGGAGAGCGAACAGCGCAGGCGCCTGATCGAGGAACTCACCGCCACTCGCGCGAGCCTGGCCGAAGCCCAGCACACGGCGGGAGTGCTCGCGGAACGCGAGCGGCTGGCCCGCGAGATCCACGACACCCTGGCCCAGGGGTTCTCCAGCATCCAGCTGCTGCTGCGGGCCGCCGAACGTTCCCTGCCCGGCCGGCCCGAGACCGCCGCCCGGCACGTGGAGGCGGCCCGCCTGGCAGCCGTGGACAACCTCGCCGAGGCCCGCCGCCTCGTCGCCGCGCTGACCCCGCCCGCCCTGGAAGCCGGCACCCTGGCCGACGCGCTGGAACGGCTGTGCGCCACCACCGGCGCCCGTCACCGCCTCACCATCCGATTCCGCCTCACCGGCGCTCCCGTACCGCTGGCGACCGCGCACGAGGTCGCCCTGCTGCGCGTCGCCCAGTCCGCCCTCGCCAACACCGTCCGCCACGCCCACGCCACCACCGCCGAGGTCACCCTCCGCCACCTCGGCGACCACGTCGCCCTGGAGGTCGTGGACGACGGACGCGGCTTCGCCCCCGGCAACCCGTCCGCACCCGGCCCCGACGGCGGCGGCTTCGGGCTGGCCGCCATGCGCGCCCGGGTGCACGCCCTCGGCGGCACCCTGACCGTCGAATCCGCCCCCGGCCACGGCACCGCCCTGGCCGTCCGGCTCCCCCTCACCCCGCCCACCGAACCCGAGGCCCACCCGTGACCGACGCCCCCGTCCGCCTCCTCCTCGCCGACGACCACCCCGTGGTGCGCGCCGGGCTGCGCGCCGTACTGGAGACCGAACCCGGCCTCGTCGTCGTGGCCGAGGCCGCCACCGCCGGGGCCGCCGTCACCCGCGCCGCCGAGGGCGGCATCGACGTCGTCCTCATGGACCTGCGGTTCGGCGAGGGCATGGGCGGCGCCGAGGCCACCGCCCTGATCACCGCCCGCCCCGGCGCCCCCCGCGTGCTGATCGTCACCACCTACGACTCCGACGCCGACACCCTGCCCGCCATCGAGGCCGGCGCCACCGGCTACCTCCTCAAAGACGCCCCGCCGGAGGACCTGGCCGCCGCCGTGCGCACCGCGGCTGCGGGCCGTACGATCCTCGCCCCCGCGGTCGCCGAGCGGCTCGTGAACCGGCTCCGCACACCCGGCACCGCCCTGACCCGGCGCGAGACCGAAGTCCTCGCCCTGGTCGCCGAAGGGCTGTCCAACCAGGCCGTCGGTGCCCGCCTCCACCTCACCGAAGGCACCGTCAAGTCCCACCTGGCCCGCGTCTACGCCAAGCTCGGCGTCGACTCGCGCACCGCCGCCGTCGCCGCCGCCACCGACCTGGGCCTGATCCGCCGGTAGCGGTGGGGGAGGCCCGCCGGTGGGACCCGGTCACTTGGTGTCGACGCGTCCGACCGGGTCGGACCCGCCCGTCAGGGCCTGGCACGCCGTCCGCCAGGCGGGGTCGGCGGGCCGCAGCCGGGTGCGCAGGTAGGCCGACGTGAGGTGTCCGAGGGCGGCGACCAGCCCGGGGTTCTCGTCGGTGGTCTCGGCGGCGTCGTAACCGGAGATGCCGCCGAGCAGGTGCTCGGCGCCGAACAGGGTGAGCAGCGTCTTGGGCGCGGGGGCGAGGCGGTAGGGGTCGGCGTGCCAGCCGGGGCCGATGTCGGTGAAGTGCCGGGAGTCGTCCTTGTCCCCGGCCACGACCAGGGCGGGTGTGGTCATCGTGGAGAAGTCGGTGGTGTGGAAGAACGGCGTCTGTGCGGCCATCCATCCGTTGAGGACGTCGCCGCCCCGGCCCGGCGCGGCCAGCAGCACGCCCGCCTTGATCCGGGGCTCGGCCAGGTCCACCTCCTCCCCGGTGCCGGGATCGGTGACCCGGGCGCCCAGCAGAAGTGCGGCGGTGTGACCGCCGAGGGAGTGCCCGGCGACCGCGACACTGTCGTGGTCGAGGCGCCCGGCCAGCCCCGGCACGGTGTCCTCTATCCGGTCGAGCCGGTCGAGTATGCGGCTCATGTCCTCGGCCCGCGAGCGCCAGAAGAAGGGGCCGCCGGGGGCGCCGGCGAGCCGGTGGCCCAGCGTCCGGGAGCTGAGGTGGGTCGGCTGGACGACGGCGAACCCGGCCGCCGCCCAGAGGTTGGCGAGGGGCGCGTACCCGTGCAGCGAGGAGAGGTGGTGGGAGCCGCCGTGGCCGTGCGAGAGCAGGATCACGGGCAGCCCGGTCCCGGTCGCGGGCGCGGAGACCCGGACGTGGAGGTCCACGGGCCGTCCGGGCACGGACAGGACCACCGGGCTGTACGACAGCACGGGTGCGGACGGGCCGAAGACGGCGGCGGTGTCGATGGATGCGCTCATGGCGGAGTCCCTTGTGCGGCCCGCGCCGCTGTCGGCCGCAACCGGGCGGCGGCAGGCGGGTGGTGGGGTACGCGTCCGCCCGAACCGAAGCGGAACATCGTTCCGTTATTGAACGGAACGATGTTCCGCTTTGTCAAGCGCCGCCGCCCCGCGCCGTCGTGCCCGGCGGGCGGCCGGGCTCAGCGGACGGCGAGGGCGACGATCTGGGTGACCGCCTCCTTGTCGAAGTTGTCGTCGCTGACCAGGACCAGCGTCCGTTCGCCGGACGGCAGGACGGGGCCCCACGTCATGCCTTCGGTGTTGTCCACGGTGGACAGGCCGAGGGTGTGGAAGTCCGCGACGAGCTTCTTGCGCATCGGTACGACGCGCCGTCCGGCCAGGGAGTCCATCGCCCGCACGTCGGTGGCACCGCGCGTGGTGGTGTCGTAGAGGCGGATCTTGTATCCCGAACCGGCGACCCAGGTGCGTTCGAGCACGAGGTAGCGGTGGGGGTCGTCGGGGAAGGCGAGGACGGACGGGACGCCGGTGTCCGGACCCCACGGACTGCTCGGATCGGACGCGGCGAAGATCTTTTCGATCGGGTAGGCGAACTGCCCGAGCACCCGCCCGTCGCGGCTCTGCCGCGTGACCCGCACCAGAGCGCCGTGGTCGACGTCGGGGACCGGTCCGTCCTGGGTCAGCGGGCCCTCGATCACACTCGTCACGACGCTGCCCCGGGCACCGAAGGTGAACGCCTCCAGCGACTGGTTGCGGCGCGGCCCGCGCTCGGCCGTGGCCATGCCGTAGTTCCGCGGCAGCGGCAGCCGTCCGAGGTAGGCGCCGGTGCGGGAGGCGAACTGGAGGGACGGCTGGATCGTCGGTGCGCCCGCCGTCGTGGGCCGGTCGCCCTCCTGGGCCCACCAGTAGTGGCACTCGCGCGGGTCGACGCGGATCTCCTCCGGGTCCACGGCCTTGCCGTCGCGGGCGGCCGGCGACGAGTAGACGGACCCGTCCGGCCCGCGGAACGGGTGGGTGCCGGTGAACTCGACGGAGTGCACCCCGCGGGCGTCCACGCCCACCTTGGCGGTGTAGAAGCGGGCGGGTTGCAGGGACGAGCGGTCGTCGCTGATGAACACGTATTCGCCGGTGCACCGGTCGCGGTCCACACCGGAGAGACCGCCCACCGTGGTGCCCCGGAAGTCGATCTTGTGGCCGACGGTCTTCTCGCCGAGCAGCCGAGCGTGTACCGCGCGCTCCAACCGATGGCCGGGCGTGCCGGGTTGGGCCGCGGCGCCGACGGCGGGGGCCAGCGTGGACGTCAGAAGCAGAGCGACGGCGCACGCCCGGCGCAGGGGGGAAGTTTTCATGCCGGCGATCATGCAGTGCCTCACGCCCGTGACGCAGTCACCCACACGAGTGTTGCCGCCCGAACCCGCCGCCACGGCCATCCGTGCGGGGCGGTGTCGAAAGGGCGTGCGGTGGGCGACCGAGCCCCTTGCCCCGCGGGGCGGGAGGGGGCAAGGGGCAGGGCGCCCGTCGACCGGCGGGGTGGCTCAGACGCCGGCGATCGACTGGATCCAGGAGCGGTACGCCGTCACATTGGTGTACGCCGTGTTCGTCTGGCGGTCGCTGGTGGAGGCGACGCCGACCTGGGCGCCGTTCGCCATCATCGGGCCGCCGGAGTCACCGCCGGCGGTGATCCCGTTGCCCCGGTAGGCGCAGATCGCGGAGCCCCCGTAGGCGTCGGTGCAGCCGCTGGAGACGGTGACGTTGGCGACCTTCAGGTAGCGGGACTGGCAGTTGATCTCCGAGCCGCACTGGGAGGTGGCGCCCCAGCCGTACACCTGCACGCTCTGGCCGACCCGCACGGTACCGGGCTGCCCCAGAGTGGCGTAGGTCGTCGAGACGGAACGGTCGAGGCGGACGAGCGCCAGGTCCGCGCTGTGCGTGTAGGTCTGGACGCCGTTGGCCACCGTGCCGCCGCTGTACTGGTCCAGGCTGCCGATGCGGAACGACAGGTTGCCGCCGCTCACACAGTGCTTGGCGGTGAGGATCCAGGTCGGGGCGATGATCGTCGCCGTACAGGTCTCCTGACCGTTCGAGTACAGCCGGGCGGCCCAGGGACCGCTGCCGGCGTACCCGCCGCCGATGATGGGCTGGGGCCCCTTGGCGGCGGCGGGCGCCGTCGCCGGCGCCGCCGAGGCGGTGGGGGCGAAGAGCGCGAGGAGGGACACCGCCGCCGCCGCGAGAGCGGGCGCAAGCCTTGATATACGCAAGGTTCCTCGATCCGGACATCACGTCTGGGGACGTGTACTTGTGGGGAGTACGGCCTCGCGGCCGCGTCCACGGGAGGGGCCACCGCCGGACGGCCCCCCACGTCATGGACATGCCCTAGCTTCGGGAAGGAACCGTGACGGGGGTACTAGCACTTCTCCATAACGTCGCGTTATGACCCACGTGCGAGGCGCTGAGCCCCTGAAGTGAAGGGACCAGGGGCCTCCGGAGCGCCTGCTGCCGGAGCGTGACGCGACGGCCGGAGCGGGCCCGCGCGAGCCCGCTCCAGGGGATGCGCGTGCGACGAGCCATCGTGATGGGCGGGAGTTTCGCCGGGCTGCTCGCGGCCCGGGCGTTGGCCGACCACGCGGAGGAAGTGGTCGTGGTCGACCCCGGCGGCGCGGACATCTCCGGCCAAGGGGCGCCGCACAGAAGGCAGTCGCGCCCTGCCGCCGATGGGCCACGCACGGCTCGACCGCCGGATGCCCGGCATTACCGGGGACCTCCCGTCCGGCGGGGCCCGAGCGGGCGGAGGGCTCCAGGCGCAGTACGCCCACAGGTTCCCCCGATCCCGTTCCGGCGGCATGCCGGGCACCAGGGTAGGGCGACGGGGGTGTGCCCCGCCGGGAACCCGGCACGGTCCGTGACCGGCACCCAGCCCCGGGCGCGGGAGGAGTTCCGGAAGGACTTTTCAAGAAACCGGCTCTGACAGTCGGTCATCGCAGGAAGTGGCGTGTACAGTTCGGCGGCTCACGGTCGGCCCTACCAGAGAGCTGTCCACGTGGCGCCGAACCTCCGGCAAATCACCTGAAAGGTGTCCGTACTCACGCCCGTGGTTCACCCGAACCGGTGTGTGACTTCCATCACGCCCACATGGGAGAAAATGGGGAACTACCAGCATGGTTTCCGGCTCGGGACGGCTGACGTGTACTGATCGACATCCGGCTACCTGTCGCACGAGTACGGCAAGGCAAGGCATAGTGGGGACGTCGTCGCCGTCGAGTGTGATGGGCATCACAAAAGCCCGGTTTCACTTGCGTACGCGTCGGTAACCGCATTCGGGCAAAGGAAAGAGCCCCACCCGACGCCGGCCAAGCATCCCGGTGGAGCTCTTCCTCGCACCCCGTGTGCAGTGCGGCCGACCTGTCCGGTCGGTCAGGCCCCGGCCCTCGGGTCGGGGCTTTCCGCTACCAGGGCCAGTTCAGCGCGATCTCGTAGACCGCGCGGACCAGGAGCCCCAGCCACCGGGCGGCCCGCTCGGGCCGGTCCCGCTTGCTGCAACAACGGCAGTGCCCCTCAGACTCGTTCGGCTCAGTCATCGGGACCTATCACCCCTGTTCCTCTGGAAGCTGCGGATTTCGCAGCACCGCGGATGCCCACGGCCTTCGTGGACCCCGCGCGGGGAAGTCCACGCGTACCCATAGGCCCCAGGGGTAAGGGGTGAGGAGACTTTACCGGAGCCCGACGGATCCCGTTTCCCGCCAACCTCCCTACTAGCAAAAGCGAATTGGCACCGCGTGCCATGCCAAGCGGTCGCATAGGGGGCGGACCCCGAAGCTCAAGGGACGCTCAAGCTTCCTAGCTGCGCGAGGGCGTGACGACGCGTCTGATACGCCGTGCCAACTCGGGGGACCGGCGTGCTGAAGCTCACACCAGAAGCGCACGCTACGAGTGAACGTGCGCCCCCTCACCCCGTGCGCTCCCGGACACCAGAGCCGAAAAACGATGTATTCGCGTATGCATCCGGCACGGGACCGCGTCCGGCCGGACCGGCCCCCCGGGCATGGGTTCCACACCGGCGGGGGCGGGTAGGACTTCGACGTCTTCGCCGACGATCCGAGGGCTCCTCTCCGCCCACCGGCCCGGCGGCACCACCCGGCCCCGCCGCGCACCGTGATCGTTCTCCCGGCACGCGGCACGCGGCGTCGACGCCCGGAAACGTCCGGGTGCGCTGCGGGAAAAGGGGCCGTGCGCGCTTCGGCAATCCTTGCCGCACGGGCGCTCTAGCGTCGGTCACCGGCGTATCCGCCCCACACAGCCAGGAGACCGACATGCCCGATGCCGCAGAGCCCGTACGACCCGTGCTCGAACCCGCGGCCGCCGCGTTCGCCGAGGCGACCGCCAATCCGCCGTACCTGTTCGACCTGCCCCCGGCCGAGGGCCGCAAGACCGTCGACGAGGTGCAGTCCGGCGAGATCGACAAGCCGGCCGTCGACGAGGAGTGGATCACCGTTCCGGGCGGGCCCACCGGCAGCGTCCGGGCGCGGATCGTCCGGCCCGCCGGCGCCACCGGCACCCTGCCGGTGATCCTCTACATCCACGGCGCCGGCTGGGTGTTCGGCAACGCCCACACCCACGACCGCCTCGTGCGCGAACTCGCCGTCGGCGCCGAGGCGGCCGTCGTCTTCCCCGAGTACGACCTCTCACCCGAGGCCCGCTACCCGGTCGCGATCGAGCAGAACTACACGGTCGCCCGCTGGGTCGTCGACGAGGGCGCGGGCAAGGGTTTGGACGGCACGCGCCTCGCGGTCGCCGGAGACTCGGTGGGCGGCAACATGACCGCCGCGCTCACCTTGATGGCCAAGCAGCGCGGCGGCCTCCCGCTGCTCCAGCAGGTGCTGTTCTACCCGGTGACGGACGCGAACTTCGACACCCCCTCCTACCACCAGTTCGCCACCGGCTACTTCCTGCGCCGCGACGGCATGCAGTGGTTCTGGGACCAGTACACGACCGACGAGGCCGAGCGCGCCCAGATCACCGCGTCCCCGCTGCGCGCCGGGACCGAGCAGCTGGCCGGTCTGCCCCCGGCGCTGGTCATCACCGGTGAGGCGGACGTGCTGCGCGACGAGGGCGAGGCGTACGCCAACAAGCTCCGCGCGGCCGGTGTCCCCGTCACCGCCGTCCGCTTCCAGGGCATCATCCACGACTTCGTGATGCTCAACGCGCTGCGCGAGACCCACGCCGCCGAGGCCGCCATCTCGATGGCCGTCCACACCCTGCGCACCGCCCTGCACCGCGCCTGAACCCCGAGGAAACCCAGTCCATGACCACGCCCACCGTCCTCCTCGTCCACGGCGCGTTCGCCGACGCCGGCAGCTGGACCGGCGTCATCTCCCACCTCCAGCGCCACGGCGTCCCGGTGATCGCCCCCTCCAACCCGCTGCGCGGCCTCGCCGCCGACGCCGCCTACGTGGCCTCCGTCGCCGCCCAGATCGACGGCCCCGTCGTGCTGGTCGGCCACTCCTACGGCGGCGCGCTCATCACCGTGGCGGGCACCGCCGAGAACGTCGTCGGCCTCGTCTACGTCGCTGCCTACGTCCTGGAGGAGGGCGAGAGCCTCGGCGAGCTGCAGGGCCGCTTCCCGGCCTCGCCGCTGGTGAGCAACCTCAAGCAGTGGACGTACCCGGTACCGGGCGGCGACCGGGCCGTCGAGGTCACCATCGCCGAGGACGCCTTCCCGTCCGTCTTCGCCGCCGACGTGCCGGCCGAGACCACCAGGGCGCTCGCGGCGGCGCAGCGCCCGCTCGCGGCCGCGGCCTTCGAGGAGACGGCCACCGCCGCCGCCTGGAAGACCAAGCCGTCCTGGGCCCTGGTGGCCGCCGCGGACCAGGCGATCAACCCGGAGGTGGAGCGCTTCGGCGCGAAGCGGGCCGGCGCGACGGTCACCGAGCTGGAAGGCGCCTCCCACGCGGTGGCCGTCTCCCGGCCCGAGGCGGTCGCCGGAGTGATCCTCGAGGCGGTCCGCGCGACCGGCTGACCAGAGGCATTTTCGAAGGCGGTCCGCGACAGGCCGGACCAATGGCCCCGAACGGCCGCGCAGGCGACTCCCCTGGCCCGCGCGGCCGTTCGGCATGCCCCCTGGGACCTGGGCACGACGCGGGTCCCTTCCCGCCCACCCGCGCACGGACATGCGCGGGCCCGGACCCGGTCCGCGGACACACACGGGCAGGCAGGGGGACACGACCGTGTGTGTGCGCTGACGCGCACACACACATGCGCTGTCGGACAAGGCGGCACGGTGTTCCCCGCCTAGCGTCACCGGTGTACACAGCGCACCAACCGCAGGAGACGGACCATGACCACCGACATCACGCCCACCGGCAGCCAGCCCCGGCTGCACCAGAAGGGCCGCATCATCCAGGAGTTCGGCACCGTCAAGCAGTTCCCGCTGGCCCTGTCGTACGAGGCCCGCATGTACTCCTGCCAGCGGCTCAACAAGGCCCTCGCGGACACGCAGATCCTCTACGGCCTCTACAAGAAGCACCACTGGCTGGTGCGCGGCGCGACCTTCTACCAGCTGCACCTCGTCCTGGACCAGCACGCGGCGCAGCAGCTCGCCCTGGTCGACACGCTCGCCGAGCGCGTCCAGACGCTGGGCGGCGTGGCCGTGGGAGACTCCCGGCACGTCGCCGAGCTCACCTCCATCCCGCGTCCGCCGGACGGTGTCGAGGAGGTGCCCGCGATGCTCTCCCGGCTCCTCGAAGCGCACGAGACCATCCTGGCCGACGCGCACGACGCGGCGGCCCGCGTCGCGGAGCTGGGCGACGACGGCACCAACGACCTGCTGGTCTCCCAGGTGATCCGCACCGGAGAACTCCAGGCGTGGTTCCTCGCGGAGCACCTGGTCGACACGCCCCTGGTGCGTGTGTGACCCGGCGCTGACCGGGGACCGTCCGGGCACGGGGGAACCGGGCAGGGGCGAAGCCACGTGCCCGCCCTCGACCCGCGGCTGATCCCGCTCGCACCGGTGGCGGAGCCGAAAACGTCGAGGTCGACGACGAGGATGTCCCCGCGCGGAGACCCCCCCGGCCGTCCGGGCCGGAGGTCGGCCGCGCATTGATCGGTACGACCACTGCGCCCCCGGGGCACCCGTCAAGGTCAGGCCCGGCGCAGAGGACAGGCCGGCGACGCTGCCCGGGCGGAGCCGGCGACCGGAGCGGTACGCCCCGTTCGGATCGCCCCGGAGGTCAGTGGGGAGGCGCCGGGCGCACCGGGTGCTTGCTCATGACGGAGACCCGGTTGAAGGCGTTGATGGTGATCGCGACCCAGATCACGGCGGAGATCTCGTCGTCCGACAGGACCGAGCGGGCGAGGGCGTAGGCGGCGCTCTGCGCGTCGGCGTCGGCCGGATGGGTGGTGGCCTCGGCCAGGGCCAGTGCCGCGCGCTCGCGCGGCGAGAACAGCTCGGTGTCGCGCCAGGCCGGCAGCACGCCCAGCCGCTGCGCCGTCTCGCCGGCCCGCAGGGCGGCGCGGGTGTGCAGGTTGAGGCAGTAGGCGCAGGCGTTGAGCTGGGACACGCGGATGTTGACCAGTTCGACGAGGAGGCGGTCCAGTCCCGCGTCGGCGGCGGTCGCGCGGACGGCCTCGGCGGTCGCCGTCATCGCGCGGTAGGCGTCCGGACTCTGCTTGTCGACGAACACCCGTCCGCCTGTGGTCGCCGTCACGGTCTCGGCCACGTGATCTCCTTCATCGCGCGATGTTCTGATGTACGTCCTATCATCAAGAAGTGAATGTTGAAAATCGAACTTTCCTTTGCGGGAGAGGAGCAGACCGGTGAGCAACACGGAAGCGGTGCCCGCCGCGCACGCCCGCGAGGCCGGGACCGGCGCACCGGCGCCGGCCGGCGTCGAGGTCCTCACCCCGCGTGACGTGCCCCTGGGCGGCCCCCGGGCGATGCGGGTGCGACGCACGCTGCCCCAGCGATCCCGGACGCTGATCGGCGCCTGGTGCTTCGCCGACCACTACGGGCCGGACGACGTGGCCTCCAGCGGCGGCATGGACGTCGCCCCGCACCCCCACATCGGCCTCCAGACCGTGAGCTGGCTCTTCAGCGGCGAGATCGAGCACCGCGACAGCCTCGGCATCCACGCCTATGTCCGGCCCGGCGAGCTGAACCTCATGACGAGCGGGCACGGCATCTGCCACTCCGAGGTGTCCACTCCCGCGACCACCGTCCTGCACGGTGTGCAGCTCTGGGTCGCCCTGCCCGGGGAGCACCGCGACACCGCACGGGACTTCCAGCACTACGCGCCGAAGCCCGTGCCGCTCGACGGCGGAGAGGTCCGCGTCTTCCTCGGCACCCTCGCCGGTGACACCTCCCCGGTGCACACGTTCACCCCGCTGCTGGGCGCCGAACTGCACCTGGCCCCCCACGCCACCGTCACGCTGGACGTCGACCCCGGCTTCGAGCACGGAGTCCTGGTCGACACCGGCGACGTCCTCTTCGACGCGGCCCCCCTCAAGCCGGCCGAACTCGGCTACACGGCACCGGGCCGCCCCGCCCTCACCCTGACGAACCAGTCGAACGAACCGGCCCGTCTGATCCTGCTGGGCGGCCCGCCGTTCCAGGAGGAGATCATCATGTGGTGGAACTTCATCTGCCGGTCCTATGAAGAGATCGTACAGGGACGCGAAGCCTGGATGTCGGGGGACCGGTTCGGCTCGGTCGACGGCTACGACGGCGACCCGCTCCCTGCGCCCGAGCTTCCCACGGTGCCGCTGAAACCGCGGCGAAACCCTAGCTGACCTGCTGAAACGTAGGGATCCCGCTGGTAGTGGGGAAGGGAGTTGGAAGGGCTCGGCATATGGGTGTACTTGAGCCTGAGAGGTGGCTGTCATTCGGCTGCGGAAGGTGTGCGCTCGACGGGTCGAGTCCAGAGTGTGGGCGCCTCTGGCAGACTTTGGCCGGCCTTTTGCTGACCCAATGCTGACTTTACTGACGCGTCATCAGTTCACGCTGGCGGTGATTGCCGCGGAGCGGCAGCAGTGGCTGCGTTTGTTGCCGAGTCGGGGCCCTGCCGCTTGCTGACCTGACGGCGTCGGAGAGCGGTGCCGGCCGCAAGAGGGTGACTGCCGGAGCGTCGTGTTGTGGGAAGGCGACAAGACCGGTGCTGTCTTCGCCAACCTTGCGGCCGGCCGCACGTCGCTCTGGGCGGTCAGCCACCCCACACCCGGGATCGCCGGGAGCGACTGCCGCCTTGCCCTCGACCAGTCAAACGAACCGCTCGTCGATATCCCATAGCCCACTTCGAGGATCTCGCGTAACAATGTTCAGCGCCACCAGGCCTGACGAGGCGCGGCGCACTCCCGCTCGCGCGGAGAGCCGCTACATCAAGGCCGGCGGGCAGGGGTGCCGGTACGGGGCCGCCGAGCATCGGCCGGACACCGGATCTTGCAGGCGGAGTGTCACCGCCGTACAGCCGCACTGTCAGACCATTTGCCTTACGATGCGGAGGCACGGTTCGCGGCCTCGTGAGAACCAGCTCGATGCGGTCGCGGCACATCCGTACTGAGCGGATCGCAACCGCCCCCGTCCAGCCGGCGTACGGTGGCAGGTTCAGTGCGGGGCAGCGGTGTGAGTACGGGGCGTGGCCTCTGTGCCAGGTCGGCGATGGGTAGTCACTGCTCCAGCGAGCGCTGACCTGTGTGGCGGATGTGGAATGGTGAGCCGCCTGCGGAAGGATGGTGAGCTGAGCCCACTCGACGAGTTTCAAGGATAGCGGGACGCTGTGAGGGTCGATCTGTTTCCGATGGCGCATCATGTGGAGTGCGTGGCGATTCTTGAACCGGCCGCGAAGGCGTCCTGACCTGCGATTCTGCCCGCACATATTATGTGCGGTGTGGGAGTTACGGGCGAAATCTTGCTTGACGCGGAAATGACGCTCGTGACGTCCATTCTGGTGAGGTGTCAGACGCGTTGCATCGCTGGTCGGCTGGCATGTGGGAAGTCCGTGAGGCAGAGGTGTCGATAATTCCTGATGTCAAACGGTCTTGCTCGGTCGCATGAGTAGAGCACCCAGCAGGTTCTTGGTCTGCTGGTGGTACAGCAGTTGCACCCAGCTGACCAGGGGAAACAGCAGTTGGTGCAGCTCGCTGGAGGGGTCTGGTCCGGAAATGGCCCGGATCTTGGTCCGTCTCGGGTTGCGCAAGGTGTTGGTGCTGGGCGGGGCCTCCTCGGACCGGTGCTGTGATCGGCAGTGCGACGAGCTGGATTCTTGCCGCTCCTGCTTCCGCCGCCGTGGCGCCCGAACGGTTCCGCTGCGACTTATTGACTGCCGAAGGCCGAAAGGCGCGCCGCCCGCCGACGCTCGGGGGCTGTCCGTCGCGCGCGGTGCCGGTCAGGCCCGGGGGCCGCCCGCGGGTGTGCCGGTGAGCCGGATCAGCATCGTGTCCGACTCCCCCTCGCGGCCGACCGCCACGAAACCGCGGGCGGCGTAGAGGCGGACGGCCGGATTGCCGTCCTCCACGCTGAGGCTCAGGTCGACGCCGGCCCGGGCCGCCTGCGCCACCAGTGCGTCGAGCAGGGCGGCGCCTGTGCCGCGTCCGCGGTACTCGGCAAGGACACCGAGCGTCAGTTCTGGTACCTGAGGGTCGACATGGCCGTAGCCGGGATCGTCGGCGGGGAAGGTCCGTGCCCGTGCGGCACCGAGCGGGCGGCCCGGGCCGTCCTCGGCCACCACGCCGAAGTCGCCCGGCCGGGGCCAGCCGGTGATGTAGTGCGCGATGCTCGGCGTCCGCAGGATTTCCTCCAGGGTGAACCGCGGCTGGGCCCAGTTGAACGCCTCTAGCAGCACCTCCGCCAGGAAGCCGGCGTCCGCCGCGGTCGCGGGGCGCAGCCGTGTCCTGTTGGCCGGCCTGTCCGTGTCGGTCTCGGGTCCGGTACGCATGGGTTCTCGCTTCGTTCCGTCGCCGACGGGCACACAGCGTACTGCGGCCCTGGTTCGCGCCGCGGCAGGTGGTCATGGCAGGAAGAGGCTGCGGTTGAGGCAGGCGACCGCGGCTCCCACCAGGGCGCCACAGGCCGTGGTCGCCGGGCGGTTCACCAAGGGGCCCATCAGTTCCTGTCCCGGGTGGCCAGGAGCAGGGGGGCGAGGATGAACGGGAGGCCGAAGGACAGCACGACCTGGAACCACACGAGCGCGGTCGTCGGATTGACGCTCGCCGCCAGCACGAACAGGGCGGGGAACACCGTCAGGGCCCTGCGCACCACCAGGGGGGAACCCGGCGAAGGTACCCGGCCATGATCACTTGCCCGGCGTAGGTGCCCACTGAAGTGGAGGCGAGTACCTGTTTTCGATGACGCATCATGTGGAGTGCGTGGCGATCCTGGAGCCTGCCGGAAAGGGCCGCTGACCTGCGCTTTCGGTGGGTGCGCATGATGTGCGCTATGGGCGTTACGGGCGATATCTTGACGCTGAAATGACGCTCTGCGAGGTGTCTTGACGCTCATTTGACGCTCGTTCTGATGGGGCATCAGGTCTATCGCGTCGCTGTTCAGGTGGGCTCCTGGTTTCGTAGGTGTGGCGGGCTGCCGGGGACATAGGGGCCGCTCGCCCAGCCATCACCGTCACCGGCTCACAGCCCCGAGCCAGCCTGTCTGCTGCCCAGGCGCGGTCTTGGGCGACGTCAGCCGCCAGCGCCACCAGTCAAGTAAGCAGTTGTCCGGGTGATGCGACCGGCCATGGGCCGTCCGGGGGGGGGCGGGCTCGGCCGGTCCGGCCGACGGGGCCTCCAGTGCGTCCTGCAACCGCTCGGCCAGCCCCGGCCAGCCCGGCTCGGAGCCCGGACCGGAAGGGCATCGGCCCAGCGGAGCAGGACGTTGCCTCCTGTGGGGCGCCAGAGCGCAGGCCCTCCACCAGCCTCCCTATGGCGATCGCGTACTTTGACGACCATGATGTCCGCTACACGGCCGACAGTTGGATGAGTGTTCCTTCCTCACGATTGCTTCGGAATCGGAAGCACACACGCGACACGCGAATTGCACTAAGTTGTATGTCCGTATTCAGCAACTCTGTTACTCGATGCTCACCCACATAGGAGTGAGCGGTAGGCTGTTTTCACTGCTCAAGCAGTGTGGCGGTCGCCTTCCGGGGCGACCGAGGATGTGGCGGTCGTCCTCCGGGACGGCCGAGGATCGCAACTCCATTCCGGCCGGCAGCTGGCGGACTGGGAGGAAGTGGCGGTCGTCCTCCGGGACGGCCGAGGATCGCAACTCCGGGACGTGCGCGTGTGCGTACCAGCCGCCCTTGTGGCGGTCGTCCTCCGGGACGGCCGAGGATCGCAACGGCATCGGCGGGGACGTTGCAGTGACGGCCACCGAGGGTGGCGGTCGTCCTCCGGGACGGCCGAGGATCGCAACGCCAACGCCATCGCCAAGCTCGACCCGGCCTCCGAGTGGCGGTCGTCCTCCGGGACGGCCGAGGATCGCAACAGCCTCGACGGCGTCATGTTCAGCCCTGACGGCGACGTGGCGGTCACCCTCCGGGGCGGCCGAGGATCGCAACGCCGAGACGCCGTATCCCATGTCGGTGAGCACTCTCCTGGCGGTCGCCCTTCGGGGCCACCGAGGATCGCAACGCGGTGAACTGCACGGTGGCCGAGGTCACCGGGATCAGATGGCGGTCGCCCTCCGGGGCAACCGAGGATCGCAACCAGCTCACCACCCGTGAGCAGCAAGACGCCCTCGCCGAGCTGGCGGTCGCCTTCCGGGGCAGCCGAGGACCGCACGGCCGTGGCGGTCGCCCTCCGGGGTGGCCGAGGATCGCAACGATCACTGGTATAGCAACGCTGGCGGCAAGGCCGTCACTGGCGGTCTCCCTTCGGGGCGGCCGAGGATCGCAACCACCCCCGCGCCATCGACGCCTTCGAGGACTGGCCCTGACGGTCGCCTTTAGGGGTGGCCGAGGCTGGCAACCCCCTCCTGTTCCCCATCGTGGGATTGGCGGGGGTCTCGTGGCTCGACCGTCCTTGCGCATAGGACGCGCGCTCGGCTCCTCATGCAGTTCGCGTTCCTGTGATGCGCTCGGGGACGCTGGATTTGCGATCGCAGCCAGCAAAACGGGGATCCGTGAGGCGACGCTGCCCCGCAAGGAAACCGGGTGGGTCGTGTCGTGTGGTGGGCGAAGTTGCGATCCTCGGCCGCACCGGGGCACAACCGCCAGCCGAGCAGGCCGGAAACTTGATCACCGGCGCACTGTGGTTGCGATCCTCGGTCGTCCCAGAGGACGACCGCCACAGTGGTGGATCAAAGGCGTCGGCACCTACCTCATGAGGTTGCGATCCTCGGTCATCTCGGAGAACGACCGCCACGGTACGTACCTGCCAGCCGCGCAGAGCCCGGTGAATGTTGCGAACCCCGGACGACGACCGCCACTAGCTCCGGGGGCAGCATCCCGGACTCGACGTCTCAGTTGCGATTCTCGGCCGTCCCGTGGGACGGCCGCAACCACTCCGACCGGGGCGAAGATCCCATTCTGTGCGACGTTGCGATTCTCGGTCGCCCCGAAGAGCGACCGCCACCTCACGGCAACCCCTACGCCGCCTGGCGCGCCATCACGTTGCGATCCCCGTCGCCCCGGAGAGCGACCGCCACTCTGCGGCTCCACGGTCGCGATCCCGTGGAACTGGAAGTTGCGACCCTCGGCCGTTCCGTCCTGCAGCCGCCTCTTCGTGGTTCACCCGATGAGGCGATGAAAGGTGATTCCCGGAGGGAGGTCGCTCTCGTCAATATTGATCTTGTAGTGGCTGAAGGACCTGGGTGGTTCGTCGGACAGAGGGGTGATGGCGAGCCGGTCGAAGAGGGTGGCGGCTGGGGCTTTGCCGAAGGCGTTGTCGTGGGTGAAGACGTACAGGCCACGGGTGGCCATTTCGCCTCGGGTGGCGCTGCGGTCGTGGTCGAACATGTGCTGAAGGACCGTCCACAGTGTGCGCAGGTCGTCGCTGGTGACGCCGGTTTGCTGGCCGCGGGCGGCGCTGTAGAAGGCGTGAGCGCGGTAAAGGCCGTAGTGGACGGTCCATTTGGAGCCCATCTCGGTCTGCTCACCGTTGTCGATGTCGGCTTGTTTGGTCTGGGTGACGCGGGTGATGGCGTGGTCTACAGGGTGGACGGGGGAGACGCTGCGGCCGAAGGTGATCTGCAGGGGGCCGCGGACGTGTCCGGCGCGCGCGTCACCGGTGGACAGGACGCCGCCGAAGAGCCGGATGTCGGCGAAGTTGTCGCACATCCACTGCTGGACTTTCTGACGTTCGGCCGGGGTCGGCTTCTGGGTGGGTTTGACGGCGGCGCCGGTGAAACCGCGTTCGATGTTGGCGTTCAGGGCGACGTCGGCTTCGACGAAGATCTTGTAGCGGGGGTCGTCGGGGTGCAGCAGGGGGATGGTGTCGCGGATCTTGCGTTTGAGGGCGACGTCCGTGACGAGACCGTCATAGGTCTCGGTGTCGATGCGGGGGTGGTTTCCGGCGTCGGGGTCACCGTTGGGGTTGCCATCGTGGACGTCGAAGAGCAGGACGATGTCGTGGCGGCGGGAGGGGTCCAGCAGGTGTGCGGGGATGGCGATCATGGTCACTCCTTGGTGGTGGTGTCGTCGGTGGTCTCGGTGTCGGGGACGAGTTCCTTGGTGGGCAGGCCCCGCTCGCGGGAGCGGGCGATGTCGTGGTTGCGTTGGTCGGCGTAGCCGTTGAGCCACAGTCCCTGGTCGTGCAGGGCCAGATGGGTGGGGAACGGGCGCAGGCGTCCGGTGAGTTCGTCGAGGCTGCGGGCGAAGAAGGCGGCTGATTTCTCGCGGTTGTGGGTGCGCAGCTTCTTCAGGTGCGCCTTGGAGTTGCGCAGCGCCGGCACGAGAACGGTGGCCGGGCTCGTAACGGCACGGCTGAAGTAGCGGTCCGCGATGGTGGTGTTGAGGGCTGCCCCCCCGGCGCGGGTGGCGGCGAACTGGAGGGCTTCGAGGACTGCGAACATGCGGCCGGCCACGTAGGCGGGGGTGTCGTCTTCCGAGTCGAGGGCCATGGACAGCTCCTGGGCGTGGTTGGGGTGGGACCGGGTCAGGCATAGCCGGATCAGGGCCTGCCGGGGAAGGTCGAAGCGGCCGTCGGTGCGGATGCGCAGCAGCAGGTGGGAGAGCATCGAGGACGACAGCGGGGTGCCGTTGAGGGCGGCCTGCAGGAGTTCACGCTGAGCCCAGACGGGGCGGCGGGCGCTTGATGCTCCCAGGGGGGCGTAGGAGCCCGGCCTGGCTCCGCGTCCGGCCTGCCAGCGGCCGAGCGCGAGGAGGAGCCGGTAGACGGAGAAGAAGCGGCGCTGGCCGGTCCAGGGGTCGGTTACCTGCATGTTCGCGAACCAGCTGGCGATGTGTGCTTCTGCCTCGGGCAGCGGGATGTCGATCCAGTCGCGGATGACGACGCGGCCGGCGTTGCTGGACATGGTGGCGGCACAGAACATGTCGGTGCGCGCGGTGCCGGAGACGATGGCCGTGCCTTTGCGTGGTGCGTCGATCATTGCGGCGATCTTGGCGGGGTCGGGCTTGAACAGCAGACGTACCGGGCCCTGCGGCTGCTCGGCCCGGCTGGCCGTGCCGGGGACGGGTGCGATCCACCAGACCAATGCCGTGTCGCCGATGGTGCGTCGCTGGTCGCGGTGCTTGAGCAGGTGTTCCAGGGCGGCGGTCGCTGACTCGGCGCAGCCTTCGCAGATCGGGATGTGCGTCAGTTCGGTCTGCAGGTTGAAGCCGTGGGCGGACTGGTTGACGCTGACTAGGGCCGGGCCTTGGGTCTGCTTGCGTTCGGCCTTGCTGTCCGGGTCGTAGCCGACGGCGGGAATCAGATTGGGGCGTAAAGAGCGCGGCATCCGCTTCAGGAGCGGTCCGTGGCCATCGTGTACCAGGCAGTGTCCGTGCAGGCCGGAGGACTTCCGGCTCTGCACGATCAAGGGCCAGTACGTTCGCACGGTGGGGCTGTTGTGCGCCATCTGCCCCTCCACACGGAAGGCTACGACGTCTGCTGAGGTGTACTTCGGTGGTCGGGTAATTCGCGTGATCTGGCCGGAGGCCAGGAAGGCGCGCAGGGCCTGGGCTGTCTGGTCGTCGGGGCAGTCGGTAGCCCATTGGGCCACCAGGGTGCAGAAGGCTTGGTGGTAGCGAGCCGCTCGTGCCTGCGCCTTGGGGTCGTCGGCCTTCTTCGGGTCGGGCCAGCCGAGTGCGTATTCGATTTTGTCGCTGGCCAGGAGTGGGACGACGGCGGAGGTGCGGCCGATGGAAGGGACGAGCATGGGCAAGCCCCGGCGGCCCGTGGGATCGGCGGGGTCGCGAATGGGCTGCAGGTCGGTGGTAGTCAGCTGCCCTTGAGTATTGAGGTCGACCATCCAGTGCACGCCGCTTTCCAGGTGAAAGGGCGGCGGCAGGTGATCAGCGTGCGCGGTGGCGTACTCAGTCAGACGGGTGAGGAACATCAGGCCCCCTGTTGCCCGTTGACAGGCGGAATGAGCTGGTCCCGGGCGGGATCGTGAATGCCCTCGCGAGGAACGTTGAGGATCCCGTCCGCGAGCTGGGCGGTGAACCACAAGGAGCGGGGGCTCTCACCGCTGTAATCGATGTCCAGGAGCATCACCCCCAGGTCCTCAGACCGGCGGATGCGTGTACGGCTGGGGTCCGGTGGGCCGAAGGCGGTGCAGGAGAACTCGCGGCAGCCCAGATAGGGGTGGGTGAAGCAGGCACCGCGCTCCAGTCGCCTGCGGAACTGGTCGCGGTACTTGGCGACCGGGCTGTTGGCATGTGGCTTGAGCTCCATGGTGGCGTGGATGCGGTAGCCGACATCGCGCAGTCCGAGCATGTTGCGCTGGTCCCGATGCGCAGCAGCGTAGAAGTGATAGGCAGCGCCGCCCTGGGCGACGGTGCGCAGGCTGGGTGCTTCGGTGACTTCGTTACGGCGAATGCTGAACCAGCGGATGTCGTTGAGGACCTCGATCTTCAGGATCCTGTAGTGGAATTCTGGCTTCCAGAAGACCGCTTCTAGTGCCCCGCGCGCTGCGCTGGGGGTCATTACGGGGTAACTGACGCGTTCGGCTTTGAGTTCAGGGCGGGTGAAGCAGGCGTGCTCGCCGCTGATGTCCATCACCAGTGGGGGGTACGGGGTGCGCTTGCGCACGTGCGGCTGGGTCATGGCGTGTCCTCGTCGGTCGGGATGTGCAGGCCGAGGCGGTCGTCGTAGTGGCCGGTCCACTCGTAGAGGTCGCCGAGGACCGGTCGCAGCCGGCCGGCGACTTCGGGTTTGTCCAGCAGATTGATCCGCAGTGAGACCGTGTAGGGCTGCAGCTGACGCAGCAGCCTCCAGCCGTCGGCTGGGTCGCGGCGCAGCCGCTCCAGCCATGCCGCGATGGGTACGTCATCCCTGTCGGGGCGCTGGTAGTGCACGACGACGGGCACCCCGTCGTCCTCGATCATGCGGAAGCCGTCGGCCACGGCGGGGAAGTTCCACGCCTCCCGCGCATCGATTAGCTCGGCTCCCATAGCCGTGCGCGGCAGCGTGCCGTAGTACTGGCGGAAGTAACGGGCCAGGGAGCTGAGATCGTCGGGATCCGGCCGACCGGGGCCGAACAGGCGACGAGTCTCGGCGACCGGCAGGCCGTAGGAGGGCGGCATCCCCTGCTCGTACGGGCTGAAGATCACCACGAGTCCGCCTTCAGCACGGCGCCCCTCGCGGTTTGCGCGGCCGGCCGCCTGAAGGATGGCCTCAGCAGGCGCCATCGCCCGGTAGACCACCGGGAAGTCCACGTCCACGCCGGCCTCGATGAGCTGGGTAGAAACCAGGACGACTGCATGGTCTTCTTCCAGAAGTCGTTCCACGTCGGCGAGCGTGGCCCGCCGGTGTTCCGGGCACATGCGGGTGGACAGATGCCGCACGGCCACCCCTTCGGGGGCGTGGCGTTCGGCGGCAGCGAAGAACCGGCGGGCATGGTCGACGGTATTGACGACCGCCAGCACCTGGCGGTGTCCGGCCGCCTCAGCGGCTACCTGGTCCAGCGTCGGCCGTGGTTCGGTCCACCAGCGGTAGTGCATCGGACGGATGCGGCGGACCCGCGTCTGCAACTCGGCAGGATCCGAAAGGATCTCCATCGGAGCCACCTCGCGCAGCGGCGCCAGATCCCAGAACTCCGGCTGGGTGGCGGAGGCCAACAGCACCGTGACACCGAAATGGTCGACCAACTGCCGCAGCATGGTCAGGATCGGAATCAGCAGATGCACCGGCAATGCCTGGATCTCGTCAAGCACGAGCACCGACCCGGCCAGACGGTGCAGCTTCCGCATCGTTGAAGGGCGGCGGGCGTGCAACGACTGCAACAACTGCACCGTAGTGGTCACAACGAACGGCGCGTCCCAGTTCTCCGCGGCCAGCCGCTGCCAACGCCCGCCCGGCCGGTCAAGGTCCACACTGCTGTGGTGCTCCAGCAGCACCGCATCACGCGCAGTGGAGCGCAGCAGCCGCCGGTAGACGTCCGCGTTTTGCTCGGTGATTGAGATGAACGGCACCGCCACCACAACCCGCCGCAACTCGTGTTGGGCAGCGTGATGCAGCGCGAATCCCGCGCTCGCCATGGTCTTGCCCAACCCCGTCGGCGCCGCCAACTTAAAAAAACCGGGCGGTAGCGAGGCAGCCTTCACACATGCCTCGTACACCTCGGCACGCAGCGGATCAATCGGACTGGACCTTTCCCGCCGGGCCAGGAGTAAGCCCCGCGAGTCCTCGAACCGGTCCAGCAGCTCCGCCATAGTCACCGTCGCACCGACATGCTCCCGGCGCTTGCCGACATGGACCTGCGTGTCGAGATGATCCGCGTCCACCAGCGCGCTGAACAGCATCCGCGTCAGCAACTCGCCACCAAGTGCCTCTCCGGCGACGTCCGGCCACCGCACCGGCGACGGATTGCACAACTCCGGCATCAGAGGCTTCAGGCGCCGCACGGCCTGCTCCTCCGCCGTAAGGTCCCGCTCGGGTGAGGCGAGGTACTGCTCCAGCTCGCCCGGGCTCGTCAAGCCTCCATGGTGGCCTTGGACTGGTAAGGCGAACGCGTCGAAGCCGAAACTGTTGATCAACAGCCTTGTACCTGCGGCCTTGTGATCGATTCCGACCGGCTCTTTTGTGCCTTCGACCGCCAGCAGTCGTCGCTGCCACTCCTCGGTGGCCTTGCCGACGTCGTGCAGCAATCCGAGCCAGAACGCCAGATCTCCGCCCCCGAACGGCGAAGCGAACTCACGGGCCAACCCGGCAACCGCTCGCAGATGATCAACGAGCAGGTGCCGTCGACCAGAAGCATTCACACTATGTGCGAAGAGACATAAATGATCCCGCATGACTCCCCTTCACAAGAAGTAGGACAAACCCCACCCGACCATCTAAGCCAGCCTGAGCCGCCAGAGCAGCGCAGAACCACGAAGCCGGCGGAGGCAGCCGACCGTGCACGGACGAAGGCTAACTACCGCCACTGACAACTGGACTTGGCCTGCAGCGATACGCCGCTGGTGCCCGCAAAGCAGCTGTCGACTGACCTATACAGCTCGCCACTGAAGTGCTCGGTGATCCCGCCTCTGTGTCATGCTGATCGGGGTGGTGCGTCCCAGAAACGGGGCGCCGACGGTTGCCTCCTGGAGCGACCGAGGTTCGCAACTACCAGAAGGTTCTGCTCCCGCTGAAGGTCCAGCTGGTGGCGGTCGTCCTCTGGGGCGACCGAGGATCGCAACATCTCGTCCATCGTGAGGATGGCCAGTCGCCAGGGCTTGTGGCGGTCGTCCTCCAGGGTGACCGAGATCGCTATCTCCCCCTGGATGGCCGCCTGATGGACCTGCTGCTCACCTACGACGTCGACACCACCAGCCCAGCTGGCCAACGCCGCCTTCGCCGCGTCGCGAAACTCTGTGAAGGCCACGGCCTGCGGGTCCAGAAATCCGTTTTCGAGATCATCGCCGATGAAAAGACACTCCTCACCCTCCTCCATGACCTCGACCAGATGATCGACTCCGACACCGACAGCATCCGGCTCTACCGGCTGCCCGTCGAAGGCTTCGACCACGTCCAGACTCTCGGCATCGCACAGGTCCAGCCCCATCGTGGAGACCTTGTACTCTGACGGACCATGACGCCCGCTAGACGACCGACGGGCGGATGCGTGTTCCTCTCGCCCGCCTGCTTCGGAGCCGGAAGCACACACGCGACACGCGGATCGCACCGAAGTCGAATGTCCGTATTCAGTAACTCTGTCGCCTATCACTCCACTACTCGGGAGCGAGCGGTAGGCTGATTTTGCTGCTCAGGCAGCGTGGCGGTCGTCCTCCGGGACGGCCGAGGATCGCAACTACGGCGTCGACCGCGACAAGAAACTCGCCTGCCTGAGTGGCGGTCGTCCTCCGGGACGGCCGAGGATCGCAACATCTCGCGCTGGCAGACGGGGCAGACGCCGCGGCCGGTGGCGGTCGTCCTCACGGACGGCCGAGGATCGCAACACGGTGATGCCGTTGACGATGACCGGGTTGGCGCAGTGGCGGTCGTCCTCCGGGACGGCCGAGGATCGCAACGTCTCCGGCTCCTGTACGGGGAAGGGCTCCGGCTGGCGTGGCGGTCGTCCTCCGGGACGGCCGAGGATCGCAACACCCCAGCGGTGACCGCCGCGGCCATGGCGCGGGCGGCGGCGGTCGTCCTCCGGGACGGCCGAGGATCGCAACCCCGGCACGGGCCGCGGCAACCTGGACCACATCCTGGTGGCGGTCGTCCTCCAGGACGGCCGAGGATCGCAACGACAAGACGGCCGACCTCATCGCTAAAACAAGGGAAAGTGGCTGTCGTCCTCCGGGACGGCCGAGGATCGCAACAACGAGTGGAACCCCAACGCGCACAGTTGCCCGGGCGTGGCGGTCGTCCTCCGGGACGGCCGAGGATCGCAACGCCATGGCCGGGCGACACGACCCACAGCGGCTCTACGGTGGCGGTCGTCCTCCGGGACGGCCGAGGATCGCAACCTGGCACCGGCGCCCGGCGAGCATGGACGGCGGCGCGTGGCGGTCATCCTCCGGGACGGCCGAGGATCGCAACTACAACCCCCACGCGCTGTGGCTGATGGCCGCGCCGTGGCGGTCGCCCTCCGGGACGGCCGAGGATCGCAACCTTGATGACTGGTACGGAGAGGAAGAACGCCCCGGCGTGGCGGTCGTCTTCCGGGATGGCCGAGGATCGCAACTGTACGCGGGTGGCGAGCGCGGCCGCCGGCGCGGGTGGCGGTCGTCCTCCGGGATGGCCGAGGATCGCAACGGCTCGCTCGACCAGCTCGACCACGCGGTTGCCGCTGTGGTGGTCGTCCTCCGGGACGGCCGAGGATCGCAACAGCGCATCGAACGCGGGCTTGATGCCCTTCGACCAGGTGGCGGTCGTCCTCCGGGGCGGCCGAGGATCGCAACATCCGCTCGTGCTCGATGCTCACCGGTCGGCGGGGGTGGCGGTCGTCCTCCGGGACGGTTGAGGATCGCAACCCCACGCCGGACCTGGTGACGGCGGCGGCCGGGCTGTGGCGGTCGTCCTCCGGGACGGCCGAGGATCGCAACGACGCCTGGGACTGCGTGCCGACGGTCGGCTTCACCCTGGCGGGCGCCCGGACGGCCGAGGATTGCAACTGGATGATCGAGCGCCACTGGGCCAGCGTCGATACGACTGGCGGTTGCCCTTCGGGGCAGCCCGAGGACCGCAACATGACCTGGTAGGCGCCCACGGCGCCAATTCCGTGGACTGGCGGGCGCCCTTCGGGCTGATCGAAGATCACAACGCCTCAACTGTGAGTTGGGCGGCGGAGGCGCCGCTTGTGGTGATCACCTTTCGGTTTGGCCAACCGACGTTCCAGTGCTATGCCATCTCGCTTCTCTTACCGGAGGGTGGCACGGCCGGCGGCTGAGACAGGCCCCCTCCTGACTCGCTACCCATGTGAGTCCACAGGAATTCAGGCTTCCTGTAGCGACGGGTATACGGTTCCCCTGAAAGAGCGATTCTCGCGGCAGGATGGGGCTGGGTTTTTCACAAGGGCGGAGATTCTCTGTTCGGATTTGATCGCTTCCTGGCATCTACTGAGAGAGTGGGTGAGTCCTTTAGGTGCGAAGGGCTGATGCCGGGCCTCTGTGTTCGCGTTCGCCGAGAGTTCCCCACTCCGTTTTCACGATTGTCAGCTCGTGCTGTAGTCCGCGCGCCGGGTCTAGCGTGCGAATGCACGCAGAAGGGCCCCAAGTTGGCTGGTCGTCGCGTCGGGACCCTTCTCCTCGTGCTTCGTCACCCCAACGCACCAGGAGGTACGGAAGTTGATTCAGCACGTTCGCAGGGGGCTGGCACGCCTTGTACCGGCGGCGCCCGTGGGTAGCATTCCGCTGACGGTCCTCTTCCAAACGGCCGCTGTCAGCGTCTTCCTGCTCACGTTCCGGTTCGGCTCCGCGCTGACCGTCGCGGTCATGGCGGTGGCCGTCATCTGGCCCGGAGCTCTGCCGCCGGAAGTGCAGATGATGGTGACGGTGTCGGCATGGTCGGATCGCAGCGCCGTCTCCTTCGTGAAGATCCGTTACGCCAGCTGACGCATCGGTTAGCCGACCTTCCTGCCTCCTGACCGCGACAGGTCGGGCTCGGGTCCGGGCGTCTGCTCGGAGCTTTTCGAGCAGACGCCCTCCCATTTCCTCCCCCCGATGGATGCACCACCGCGGCGCGCCGGCGCTCGGCGCGCGCCCGTGCCCTCGGCGGGGGCTGCCGCAGTCATCCTCGAACCCCGCGGAGTGAACACCATGCTGCAGCGCCACGGCCCCGGTGGGTCGCGCGCGACCTTTCAACCGGGCCCCCTCGACACCGTCCTGACCCACAGACCGCTGGCGACGCCGATGAGCGCTCCCCTCGCCTTCACTGCCTTCTGCCACGACCACTGGCCGGTCTACTGGTGGTTCAGCAGCACCACCGCCGGATCACCGCACCGCGGTGGTGAACTCGCCCGCGCGGCCTTGCAGGAGGTCGCCTTCCGCTGGCCGGCGGTACTGGGAAGCGCATCCCCCTCGGCGGCGGCCTGGGACCTGCTGTCGCAGAAGTGCGCAACCCGACGGACAGGGCCGGCCGCTCGGCTGCGCCGAGTGCTCCATCGCCTTGAGGCCGACGCACTCGTGCTGCGCCACAAGATGGGCCTGACGCACCGCCAGGCGGCTCATGCCATGGGGCTGGCGGAAGCGGACTTCGAGCTGCTGCACAACCGGGCCGTGCTGAACATCGAGCAGGGAATATGACACCGTCGAATGCCGTCTGGTGTGCGCCGGAGCGTCAAGCGCGTTGAGCGGCGGCTGATTTGCTTCGTAGGTGCATCGCCCGATGGTGGTGGCCGGTAGCAAACAGGCGAGCAACCCTCCTAGCATGGGGCTCACCGTTGATGCCCCGCGTCAGCGCGGGTAGGCGCGGGGATCTGAGCGTGGGGAGCGGCTCATCGTTGATACCAGCAAACCCAGCGTTGCCCGAATGTATGACCACCTCCTCGGTGGCACGGACAATTACATTGTAGACCGGGAGGCGTGCGAGGAATTACTACGCATTGCCCCCAGTACGCGCGAGTTAGCGCTAGTGAACAGGGCATTTCTCGTTCGTTCGGTCCGCTACCTCGCCCGCCAGCATGGCGTGCGTCGGTTTCTCGACCACGGCTCCGGTTTGCCGACTCGGCCGAACGTTCATCAGGTGGCGCAGGAGGCCGACGGGACCAGTGAAGTGGTCTACATCGACAACGACCCCGATGTCCTCAGCTACGGTCGCATGATGCTGGCGGAGGATCCGGAGACGACGGCCGTCCTCGGCGCCGACATGCGTGACACGGACGTGATCTTCGAGAGTGAGGAAGTCAGACGCCTGCTACGGGACAGTCAGCCCGTAGCGGCCCTGTTCGTGAGTGTCTTGCACTGCATCCCTGATGACGATGACCCGTGGGCGCTGGTGAACAGAGTCGCTCAGCGGCTGCCTCCCGGCAGCTACATGGTGATCTCCCAATTGGCGAGTGACGATCCCGAACTGCGCCACGAGGTTACGGAGTTCATGCGGCGAGCCACTGGCAACCAGTGGGGTCGCGTCCGTTCGACGCAAGAGGTGGAGCGGTATTTCGAGCACCTGGAGTTGCTGGAGACCCAGAGACCCGTCGAGGTCTCGCGCTGGCTGCCAGACAGTGACTTCGCCCCGCGCCAGAGGGACCCGAACCCGGAGTGGATCGAGTTCGGCGCCGTGGCCCGCATCAGGTAACTACTCGACGGAATCGGAAGACAGATCGGTGATGCACTCCAAGAGAAAGTCGAGGCTCTCCTTTTTCTTCAGCGTCATGTCCCAGCATTCGTCGATCGACGCCTGGTAGACCTCCACCTCGCCCGGCTCGGAGTAGAAAGTGCCGCCGCGGTTCATGTCTTCCAGATAGATCGTCCGGCCGGTGGCACAGTCGCGGGGCTTGAACAGCGTCATCGCTGGATGAACTGGCAGCTTGGACCGCGTCGCGGAGGCGGGCAGGATGCGAATGTGCACGTTGGGCTTATTCTCAGCGAAGTTGTGCAAGTGTCGCAACTGCTCACGCATGACGTTCCTGCCGCCTCGCATCTGTCTCACAGCCACCTCGTGGATCACCGCCGTGAGCTCAGGTCCGTCTGGCTGGTCGAACATGTGTTGGCGGCGCAGGCGTAGCTCCAACCGCCGCTCCATGGTCGCCCGGTTCTTATCGCGAGCCTTCGGGCTCGGGTAGGTGTTATAGAAGTCCTCCATCACCGCCCGGGCGTAGCCGGCGGTCTGGAGCAGGCCAGGAATGAGGAGGTGGTGGCACGTCTTGATCACCTTGGACTGGGCTTCGAGAGCCAGCAAGCCGATCATGATGTCACCGGTGACGTCGGAATAGTGCGTCCACCACTGCTCACCGCGGGTCTGCTGCAACAACGTCTCCACTTCCTCGCAGATCTCGGCAGGAGCCTCGTAGAAGCGGAGCAGGGCGCGGACGCGTTCCTCCTTGAGCGTCTTGCTGGTGGCCTTCTCGCACCGCTGCACCGTCGCGAGGGCCCCGATCACCGGGTCGCTGCGGGCAGCCACCTGCCCCAACGTCAGCCCGCGCTGCTCACGCAAATGCCGCAGCAGAGCCCCGATGAGCTGTGCTGCGGCGCGCGGCGATGCAGGCGGCGCTTGCCCCTCCCGGCCTATGAGGGCCAGCACTTGAGTGGACATCCGATCTCCTCGCGGTGAACGACGGTCCCCCGTCGCGTGCCCAGGATGAACAGTCCCCTGACCCGGGAGCAAGCGCTGCCCGCCTCTTTTTAGACAGGCATGTTGCTGAACTCCCCCTTGCCCGCTCCGTCGATGAACGCGTCGAACTCGCCCCTGGTGTAGATAAGCGCCGGCCCGTCAGGGAACCGCGAGTTGCGTACGGCGTATTCATTCTCGCTGAGACGCGCCACTTCGATGCAGTCGTTCTGCGCATCGCTGGCCCTGGCCTTCTGCCACCTCGCGCCGGTGATCTGGTTGGCCGCCATGCCGTTTTCCCACTTGCCCATGCCGCGCCTGCCTTCCGTCCATAGTCAGCGATGACGACTCACCGCCGCACTGTCGTAACTGGACACACCCACGGGTCTTTTCACGTCAAAGTGAAATTTTCACGTGGCGTGAGAACGATCAAGATTCTAAGCCTTGACCGGGCCTGGACGGTGTCCCTCGAAAGAGTGTTCTCACGTCGATGGAAAGCGATTAGTAAGATCAACAGATTAAGCATCTGCCCGGGTGGTGTGCCTGGGCGAGAATGGCCGAATTTGAGCCATGGCGAATCTCGTGGGTGCGGTGGCGTGGGGTGGCGTCCAGCATCGGGGGGACCAATGGTGAGCTGTCGTGTCTATGCCATCCCGCCTTTGCCGCCAGGGAAACGTTGACGGGCTAACGCGGGACCCGACCGCCACCACGCCAACCACTCTGGTGACTCGTGCTCTGGTACGCGGCGGTTTCTGAGGCTTGCTGATTTGCCGGCGGCCTGAGTTGGGATACCGAAGCCGGAGTCAGGCCGGAGGGCTTACCTGTAACGATGGAGCAGGCGTTTAGAAGGCGCCCGCTCTAGTGCTTGTGGCATGGGCCTGACCTGGGGAAACGTGATCTTGCCCGCCGTCCCCTCGGACGCCGGGGGACGCATGGGGGAAACGCATCTTCCCGATGACTGGGGGACGCGATGTCCATCGGACGGCCGCACGCGCAGGATCTCACATCACCTTCGAGTTAGCCGACCTTCGTTGAAACAATTCCGCGCCCCTCGGCGTTACGGATCTCGGAGCCGAGGAAGGGAAGGTGTGGAGCCTGAAGCTGTTCCACATGACACAAAGCGGCGCGGCCGAGGTCGCGCCGCGTCTTGCTGAGACGGAAGCGGATGTGCAGGCTCAGGTCGAGGCACACATGGAGACGTTGCTGGGCATCCGGTTCCTGGGGAGTGAGTACAGCACCGGGCCTGTCCACGGGGGCAGAATCGATTCACTCGGTCTGGACGAGAACGGATCGCCCGTCGTCGTGGAGTACAAGCGCGGTGTCGACGCCGGCGTCATCAACCAGGGCCTGTTCTACCTGAGCTGGCTCGTGGACCACCGGGCCGAGTTCGAGCGCCTGGTCCGCGACCGGCTCGGGGCTCCGACCGCGGCCCAGGTGCTGTGGAGCAGCCCGAGGCTGATCTGCATCGCTGGGGACTTCACCCGCTACGACGTGCACGCCGTGCGCGAGCACCGGCGCAGCATCGACCTGGTCCGCTACCGGTACTTCGGCAGGGACCTGCTCGGGCTTGAGACCGTGGCCTCCGTCAGCGGCGGGCAGCCGGCGCTGCGCGGGGCCCGCAGGAAGCCGGTCGCGCTGGCAGGGGATGCCGGCCCGGGCGCGGGGCTGGACGAGCTGGTGCAGGCGCTCGACGAAACACTGCTCGGCCTCGGGGACGGCGTGACGCGCATCCAGCGCAAGACCTACCGGGCGTATCAGCGTCTGCGGAACTTCGCCTGCGTCTGCCCGCCGCAGAAGACCAAGCTCCTCGTGTACCTCAAGGTGGACCCGAAAGAGGTCGACCTGGTGCCCGGCTTCACCCGGGACGTGTCCGGTCTCGGCCACCACGGGACTGGTGATCTGGAGGTGCAGCTGCGTATGCCGAGGGACGTGGAGCGGGCGCAGGAGCTGTTCCGGGCGAGCTACGCGATGGCGTGATCGCCTGCCGCTGCGGCCTCCTGGGGGCTGTGCTTCGTGTCGTGTTGGTGGCCGTAGGCGGCGCCTTTCGACGTAGGGGCAGGGCGTGGCGGTGGACTATCTATGGTGCGGGGGGGGGCCCTGTTTGTCCCCCCACAACCCCCCCCTCCCTTTCTCCCCTCCTCCCCCCAGTTCTCTTGGCGGGACCCCCGCCTCCTATCTCCTTCCCTGCTT
>NZ_JBVJOT010000039.1:0-47301 GCF_055583025.1 Streptomyces sp. NPDC104831 | reverse complement strand
GGGGGGGGGGGGGGGGGGGGGTGGCCGTGTGGGGTGGCGCGGCGTCTCCTTCTCCCCCACCCCCCCCCCCCCCGCTATGTTGCTCCGCTCTGCCCAGCGTGTCGCTGGGCGGGCCGCCGTGCTCCGGTCTCTGCTCAGGCTGTCCTGGCACCTTTGGCAGTGATCAATTCTCGGACGGGCGGTGGCAGGACTCCTGGCATTTCCAGGACATGCCGCTGACAGCCGGGCACCAAGTCGTCCATCACCGCGAGCCTGTCGCACAGGAAGAGCAGCGTCAGTGCGGAGAGGGCACCCTTTGTCGGCGACCAGCGACGATCGCGCAGGGTCTCGATGACAGACAGCCCGGACATCAACTGCCTGCCGCACAGCCACTCCAGGGTGGCCTCCGCGAGGTGACCGGCATCCAGTTCGTTTTCGACCCGCGCACACAGGTCCAGGGCCCACGCGCGCACCTGCATCGCCGTGCTCCAGCCGACGGCCAGGTCTTCCAGCGACGCCCTCTCCGCCAGGTCCCGCAGCAGGTCGCGGACGTCACCCGCAGGAATGGCGGTCAGTGACCCGTCGTCTGCGAGAATCTTCGCTGCTGCGTCGGGGACGTCCTGCTGCGTTGTCTCGATGAGTGAGGCGACCGGATGAGCGGTCATCGTCGGATTCATCGCGCGCACCAAGTCCCCGATCTCCTGCAAGGAGACCGAGCCGCCCAGGGTAGCGCTCACGGCGGACAACGTCGCGTCCCGCGGCGTCAGCTGGGGTGCTGAGGCGTTGCTGTCCAGCGTGGTCAGTTCCGCAGGAGGTTCGCCAAGGGCGGCGGCGATGCGTTCATCGATGCGCCGTGCCCGGGCAGGCACAAGGGTGACCGTCTGGCCGGTCTCGACCAGGTGATCGGCGAGGTGGTCCAGGCGCCGGTCCAAGTCCTGGGCGGCGCCCGGGCCGTCGTAGTCGCCGGGGATGGCGATGGTGTCCACGGCATTGCGGAAGGCGGCCCGCACCGTCGGCTCCGGTACCGGGAGACCGTCGGCGAACAGCAGCAGTGCCAGGTCTGCTGGCCGCTTGCCCCGGCTGGCACGGCGGGCGAGAGCAAGTACGAGGTCGTAGCTTTCAGGCGGCGGCGAGGAAGTGCTGCCCTTGCCGCGGCCAAGGCCCCCGCCGTGAACGTTGGCCGGCAGCAGGCCGGCACGCCGCCAGACAGCCAGTCGTTTCTCGCTGACGGAGAGACCGTGGCGCGCAGCGTGATCAATGAGCTGCTGGTCGGCCGTGCTGGGGCCGTTGCTGGAAGACATGGCGCGACGGTAGCGGTGCCCGCACCGGGCACGGGCCGGTTTTAGAGACCCCCCACCTTTGTCGGGTCGGTCTGGTATGCGTCCTCTGAAATGGCCATGAAGTGGCCACGGTATGGCGTACCAACGCCGCTTCGGATCCGCCACTTTGGAAGAGACCCGGTCCGATGCACCAGGCAGATGCCGTCCGCGGCACTGTTGCTGCGTGCCCGATCCCTAAAGGAACTTGCATCACATGGCCTCCGACATGGACGACCGTTCTCAGGACCACGACAACCGGGAACTGCGCTTGGCTGTGCTCGTTCTCGCCCTGGTGGTGGGGCTGCTGGTCACTGGCGCCGCTATTTACCTTGCCCGTGAGCACCCGAGCCTGGCACAGCCGCTGGGCGTAGGCGCCACCGTCATGAGCGCGCTCTGTGCTATCACGGGCGTCATCGCCCGCGTTACGCGGCGATGACCCTCAGAGTCCGAGAACGGCCACCGTGGCGTCGGGACGTTCCGGTGGCGAGCTGCTAGCGGGCAGGTAGGGCGCTGTTGCATTACGGACGGTTCCTCATCGGGCCTACGGATCGGTCAGCGCCGCCGGGGAACGGGTGGCTGGTGAGGCGATCTGGGTGGCGGGGCGGGTGCGCTATGGGTCACCCGTTTCGTCGGCTGACGCGTTCCGATTCCCTCGGCGAGTTTTCCGGTGAGGTGGGAGAGCAGCGCAGCGGGCGTGTATGTGGAGGCGTGAATGGCCCAGGTGGGTCGGTCGGGGTTCTGTCCTGCCCACAGGGTCCAGGTGGGGAGGTAGTGGCCGGAGTTCTGGGCGGCGAAGGCGTCGAATTGCACGCCGGCGTCTTTCGAGGGGGTTTCCCAGCGGATCCATCGTCCGTCCACCGTGTGGTTCCATCCGGCGTCGGTGAGGGGCCGCGTGGCTTCGGTGACGGTCTTGTCCGTGATGGGGTTGCCAGCGGCTGTTTCCCACGTGTCCGTGTCGGCCAGCTGGTTCAGCAGGGCCTGCAGCACGGGGGCGGGCGCGGTGTCGGTCGCGGTGAGGTGCCACATGCGTTCGGACACGGGTGTTTCGTACGCGGCCACGGTCCAGGAGGTCTCCTGGAGGTCGGCTTCGTGGACGCGTTCGATGCGCACGGTCTGGGACTCGTGAATGGCGTGGGTGGTGTCGTCGGACCAGGTACGCCACTTCTGCCATTCGCCGTGTGCGGTGAGGAACTCCTCCAGCAGGGTGTCGTGGTCGCCGGGGTCGGCTGCGTACGCCGGCACGACTTCTGGTGTCGGTGCGGGCTCGGGCTGGGCCGTCGGCGGTTTCGTGCCGGTGTCCGGTGTGCCGAGGAAGGTTCGGGCCTCGGCGGTCTGGCGCTCGGTGTCGGTGAGAGGGGCGGGGCCGGGGCGCATGGTGTCGCCGTGGACGCGTTCGAACATGGTGAGAGCTTTGGCGGATGAGTCGAAGGTGTCGGCGACCTGCCGCAGGTGGTTCTCGCCGTGGAGGTAGACGCTCTTGCCCGTATCGAGGTAGGTGCCGACCGCGACGGTGGTGTGGCCGTCGTGGGCGTGGGCGTGGATGAGGAGCCGTCCGTGCCGGATGTCGTCGTAGATCTTCTGGGCCTCGTCGGACACCTTGCGGATTTCCGCACGGGTGCACCACGGCATGGGGTAGTTGGCCCAGGTCCACTCCTCGGCTATGGCCTCGCGGAGCGGGCCGCTGATCTCTGTCGTGATGCCGGCATCGTTGAGTTGCCGGGCGGCTTCGTTGGCCCAGTAAGGCTCTTCGTGGTCGATGCGGGCCAGGACGAGCGTGTTCTGCGCGGCGGCTTCCCAGCCGTCGGCCTCCAGAGCGGTGACGGCGATGTGGGCCTGGGAGCCGGTGACGGTCGCGGTGACGGCGCTGGAGTGCGTGGGGTGGGTGTCGAGGAGGACGCGGGCGTCGAGGGCAGGTTCGGTCACTCGGGGTGTGCTCTTTCCGCCCGGTGGCCGGACCCGATAGGGGCCCGGCCCCCGGGATGGTCGGGGTCAGCGGGTGAGGCGGCCGGCGGGGGCCGCGGTGGTGGGGGCGGGGCCGGTGCGCCGGGCTGCCGGGGTCGTGCGGGGTGGTGGGCCGGTTGCCGGGGAGGTGGCGTGCTGCCAGCGGGTGCGGATGGCCGTCAGTTCGGCGAGGGCGCGGCGGCTGCCGACCACGAGCTGGTAGGGGCTGTTGGCCGGGTCGTCGGTGAAGGCTTCGATGCGGCGGCCGACGTGGTGGGCGGTGGCGAGGACGGACCGGGTCAGGATCCGCTCGGCGAGGTAGGGCGCGGACACGTCCGGCCGGGCGAGGAAACCGAGCACCTCCCGCGGGTCTTCGACACCGCTCAGGACGCCGCGCTGCTGGGCCTGCCAGAGGACGGTCACCGGATCGACGGGCGCGTGCCGGCGCACCAGTGCGGTCAGGCACTGCCAGAGTCCGGCGTGCAGGCGGAGGGTGAAGTCCTCTTCCGTCAGCCAGCGCATCTGCTCGGTCTCGGCCGGCCGGGCGGTGGCCGTGGCGAGCAGCAGCCGCTCCTCCTGGGCGGCCTCTTCACTATCGGGAGGGGGCTCCAGCGGGGGTGTGGGGGTGCGGGGCAGGGAACTGAAGTGCGGTGGGAAGGCGGCGGCGATGCCGTCCACGACAGTGGCGAGGGCGTCGGCTTCGGCCAGGGCGCTCGGCACGGGGTGGGGGAGCGAGGCGTCCCGCGCGGTGTGCGTGAGGTGTTGGGCGGCCTTGTGCAGGCGGCGGCGGGCGTGCTCGGCTTCGATGATTCGCGCGTACGCGGGCGCGTGGCGGGGGGTGGGGCAGGCGCTGATGAGGGCGTGCAGGTGGGCGATGGTCAGTCCGCGTGCCTGCGCACGGGCGGTGGCGAGGACCTTGGCCAGCCAGGCGATGTGCTCGGCGTGTTCGCCCGGATTGGGGGTGGGTTGATTGCGCAGGGCGGCGACCGCGGCGGCGTGATCGGGGGCTTCGACCGGGGCGGGGGCCGGGAGCGCTTGGATCGCGGTGAAGACGGCGGCGTGCGCGGTGGTGGTGAACGCGTTGGGTGCGATGCCGGTGACGTCGGGCAGGCGGTGCGGTTCGGACAGGAGGGCGCCGAGCAGGGCCTGCTCGGCGAAGTAGCCCGGCAGTGACGGTGTTCTGGCGCCGGGGTTGTTCTCCTGCGGGCGGATGGTGGGGGGCATCAGGCGGCGAGGGTGAAGTCGTCGGGGCGGAAGGTGGCGTTCAGGTGCGGGGCGAGGAGGTGGGCGGCGAGCCGGGGCGGGACGGCGTTGCCGATCTGGGAGAACTGCTGGCCCTTATTGCCCTGCCAGGGGTAGTCGGCCGGGAAGGACTGCAGGATGCCCGCCTCCCGTGCGGTGATCCGGATCGGCTCCGGCACCACCATGGCCTCCTCGGTAGTGGCGTCGTCGGAGGCCGGGGTGGCGGGCTCGGCAATCCAGGTGCATTCGTTCGCGCGGTGGCCGAAGAACAGCGTTCCGGCCGGCTCCTGGACCGACCGCACGGTGGCGTGGGCCTGGTTGTTGCTCCGCAGGGACCAGGACCAGCGGTGCGCTTCCGCGGTGAACGTCGGCGCCGGACGGTCGGCGGGCCGGTCGTGGCCGGGCCGGGCGGTCCAGGCTGATCCCTCACGACGGGACCGCAGGACGGCTCCGCCCGGGTGCGGGGCCCAGGTGCCGCGGTTGCGGGCGTCGGCGAGGGTCTTGCGGGAGCCGGAGGGGAAGGGCTCGGGGCCGCCTCCTGGGCCGCCGCCGGCACACACGGTGGGCACCGGGCCGTCGGTCCGGCCCCACCCGAGGGCTTCGGCCATCGACACCCACCGGTCCCGGCCGGGCCCGAACAGCGACTCGGGCTCGGCGATCTGGGCGTGCGTGGGCGGCGGCGGCCCGGCGGTACGCACGCGGGAGGCGAGCAGGATCGCACGGCGGCGGGTCTGGGGGACGCCGTAGTCGGCCGCGTTGAGGATCCCGGTCCACACCGAGAAGCCCCAGGTGCGCAGGATGGCGGCGTACTGCCGCCACAGGGGCAGGACGTCGGGGACCTCCTCCATGGCCACCCACTCCGGCTCGCCCACCGTATGGAGGGCGTGGAGGTAGCGCATGGGCTCGGCGGCGAGCAGGGAGCGCGGGTCGGCGCACGCGGCCAGCAGCTGGGCGCGGGTGTCGCGGCTGGCGGCGAGGTCGGCGACGGCCTGGTGGACGAGCGGCTGGTCGACCAGGCCCAGACGCTTGCCGGCCATCGACCACGCCTGGCACGGCGGGGAGGCGATCAGCCCCAGGACACGCCCGGAGAAGATCCACGCGGGGTAGCGGGCGACATCCGTCTGGATGGTCAACTGCCCAGCCCGGGCTCGGGTTCTGCAGGCCCACGTGTCCCACTCCAGGCCGATGTCGCGAGCCCCCAGCAGGGTGAGGGCGTGGCTCCAGCCGCCGGGGCCGGCAAATATATCAAGGACGATCCGCCTCACGCGGTCAGTCCGAAGTCGTCTTGCACCGGCTCGGGTTCGCCCCGACAGGCCCACGGAGAACAGCCGTCCACCACCCCGTTCTCCAGCTCCTCCGCCCCCGCGGTGCGGTCATCGATCTCCTGCTGGCGCGCAGCCCACTCGGCCGCCGTGACGTGGTCGATCGGCGCCTGGTCGAGCGGGACTCGGGAGCGGTGCAGGAACGCCTGCCCGAGCAGCCGGTTGCCGCCGGCGTTCGCGCGGGCGTTGCCCGCCCGGATCGCGGCATCGAACTCCACGACGTCCTGCCACTCCTCGGGGCTGGTGTCCCGGATGCGCCGCCACTGAGCGTTGCCGTGGAACGGGCAGCCCAGGCAGCTGGACTTGGGGGTGTCGGCGAGGCCCAGGGAGGCGAGGTAGCGCAGGCAGTCGCTGCGCGACCAGCCCAGGTCGATCAGGGGGTGGCGGTTTCGCATGTAGCGGACGTCGGCGTCCTTGGCGCGGTGGAACTCGTCGGTGGAGATGCCCACCCATTGCTCGGCGAAGACGTCCTTCGGGACGCGCCGCGGGTAGGGGTAGCCGAGGAGTTCGCGGACTTGTCGTTTGATCGGTTTGATCTTGTATTCCCCGGTGCACTGGCGCCGGGTCATGCCCTGCTTGCCGTCCTGGTTGAGGATGTACAGCGGCATGGACGCGAAGCGGTGGTCCGGGTCGAGGGCGTCGTTGCGGATGTTGCCGGAGGAGACGCGCAGGATGGGTATCCCGGCGGGGGCGGCGATCTCCTTCTCCAGTCGGTCCAGGTGCTGGTAGACGGCGTGGGGCTCCCAGCCGGTGTCGGCGAAGATGGCGTAATCCGCCTTGGGGAGCAGTCCGTTGGCGGACAGGGCGAGCAGGGTGCTGGACTGGACACCGGCACCGAGAGAGATGCAGATCAGCGTGGGCGAGGCGGTAATCAGGGACTTCCTTGCGTGAACGAGGCAGCGGCGGGGCGCCGATAGGGCGGAGCTTTCAACGGCGGGTGCGGGCGGTGCCGGCCGCGGCGTGGGCGGGGACTGGGCTGACCGTGGGCGGGCCGGGGATGTGGACGGCGTCGATGACCGTGCTCAGGACGCAGATGCCGAGTGCGGTCAGGCGTACGCGGTCGCGTGAGGGGCCGTGGGGGAAGAGCGGGGGTACCGTGGCGGGCTCGCGCGTCAGCAGACCCTCAGCTTCCAGGTGGAGGAGAACGTCGAGGGACACCGGCGCGGTGTGGCCGTAGGCGTGCTGGCCGTGGTGGGCGGTGACGGTGATGTGGCCCTGGGCGACTTCGAGCAGAGCACCTCGCTGGGCGGTGTCGAGGCCGGGGACCGTGGTGGTGCTGCGTGCCCGCTGGGGCAGCCGGGTGGCGATCTGCGTGGCGGAGGTGACAATGGCCGCCGGGGCGAGAGCGGTCAGTTCACGGGCCAGCCGCAGGTACTGGCCGAACCCGCGGCGGGGGTCAGGGGATGTCGGTTCGGCGTCGTCGGCGGGCGCGGCTTGCTGGGCGGCGGTGAGGTAGCGCGTGGCCCCGCCGGTCAGGTAGGCGATCTGCGTCAGCCGGACGACGGCGCTGATGACCGGCTCGACGGTCGGCAAGTGCTGCTGCCGCACCGCCTTGATGGACGCGAGGGTCTCGCGTTCCAGACGGTGGGAGGAGGACACGTAGGCGTCCGGGGGAAGGGGGGCGCGGTCGGTGAACAGCAGGTCGATCGCGTCGTTGTGCCGGGTGTAGAGGTCGGCGAGTGCCAGCAGCCGCTCCACGGGCGTCAGCGTCACGGGCGCGTCCACGTCGAACATGGGCGTCTCGGGGTCGGGCGGTGTTGTCATCAGCGGCGGTGCCTGGCGGCAGATGGGGCGGGGGCGGACAGGGGTAGTGCCGGTGTGGTCTGCTCGACGGCCGGCGGGGGCGTGGTCAGGCAGGCGCGGGCGTCCGACAGCGCGTGCAGGGCGTCATGGACCTGCTTGGTGAGTTGGCTCAGCGCGTCGATGGCGTCGAGCTGTTTGTGCGGGGTGCTTCGGGCATCGGGCTTGCTCAGGGCGAGGACGGGGGCCAGCGCCAGGGTGTAGTGGGCGGTGGCGCGGCCGAGGTGCGCGGCTGCCCGGCCGAGCGGCTCGACGCGGGTCTGGTCCGCGGGATCGGCGCGGTCGCAGTGGAGACCGAAGTGGGCGTCGCCGACCGCGCGGGTCGTCAGGTGACAGAGGAGGTCGATGTGCCGCATCACGGTGAACACGCCGTAGGGGGAGGCGGCGACCGGGTGGCCGAGGAGGTCGGCGACCACGGCGTCGAGCGCCTCCGCCATCGTCATCTCGTCCAGGTCGCTCGGCTCGTAGGTGTGCAAAGGGCGGGCTCCTCGGGAGGGTTCAGCGACTTGTCGCACGGGTCGCGGCGGGTCTGGCCGCGGGCGAGAGGGTCGCGAGTGGGGCGGACCGAGGCCGGCCCAGGGCGGCGAGGGCGGCGGTCAGGGCCTGGCGGCCCTCGGCGGTGAGGTGAGGGCGTTCGTCGTGCAGCCACAGCGCGCAGGATTCACGGCGCACCAGGTCACGGCTTTCCAGGGAGCGGATCGTGGTGATGGCGATGCGCCCGGTGCCCGGCTCGACGAGGACCTTGTCCTCATGCTGGTCGAGGGTGACCCGGCCGGCGGCGACGGCTTCGAGCGCCGTGTGCTGCGCCAGTGACAGGGCCGGCGGCGGCGGGAAGGCGCCGGGGCGCTGCCAGTGCAGTGCGCGGGCGAGGAGACCGGCGGCGGCCAGGCAGTCCTCGGTGCCGAGTGCGGTCAGCTGTTCGGCCAGGCGGGTGTGCTTGGCGGCCTGTGCTGTCTGTTCACTGGGCAGACCCGTTGCCGGCCCCTGTCCGGGGTGGTGGACGATGGTGTGGGACAGCAGGTCGACTGCGTCGATGAGGTGATCGGCGGCGACCACGGCGAGGGTGGCGAGCTGCGTCATCCGGTTGATGGCGCGTTCGACATCCGGTGAGTGGTAGAGCCCTGGCGCTGTACGGATGGCGTCGCGCGCATTGAGCGCGCCCCGGGCCAGGGCCTGGGTGACCGGGATGTGTTCGGCTGTCGTTGCGGTCACGTGGGCGGGATGCGCCGAGTTCAAGCGGGTGAGGACGTCGTGGTGCCGGGTGAAGTCGGCGCCGAGGAGCAGAAGGCGCTTGGGCAGGGAAAGGTCGGGCAAGGTCATCGCTTCGGGGGTCGGCCGGTGTGCGCGCGGGCTGCCTGCACGGCGGCGTGGTGGACGTAAGGACGGACGGGCGCTGCAGTTGCGGGGGTGATCAGCGCCCCTGAGCCGTGCTGGACGAGGTAGGGCAGGTCTTTGAAGAGCCGTTCGACCGGTGCCGGGTCGGCCAGGTGGGCGAAGAACTGCCCGGCCAGCTGGTCGGGGGCGTCGCGGCTGAGGGTCGCGGTCCATTCCGTGTCGAACCCGTCACCGAGTGCGTGAACCGCCAGGGCAGTTCCTCGTCGGGTTCGTGGGTCAGGACGCAGTGCCCGTCGGGGGAGGTGTGGGCCGTGGTGGTCTCGGTGTGGGTGGTGGTCCAGCCGTTGAGGGCGGCGGTCTGGTCGAGGGTGCTCGTGGTGAGGGGGATGCGGTCGGTGTGCCGGGTGTCGCCGAGGAGCTGGGGCAGGGCCTGGGTGACGGCGGCGATGGCCTCGATGGGGGTCTGCCGGGAGAACCGTGCTGTCCAGCTGGGGTCGTGGTGGCGGATGGTCCACCACGATCCGTCGAACCGGGTCGGTTCGAAGTCGAGGAAGGCGCTGCCGCAGGGACTGTCCAGGCGGATGTGCCCGCTGGCCGGGTCGTGGTCATAGGACCAGCCGAACAGGTGGATCAGGGGGCCGAGTGCGTCGGCGATGCGGGTGCCGGACCCGGCCAGGTACCTCGGGGAGACGAGCACGAGGTCCTCGGCCGCGAACGTGTTCATCGCCGCCGCCCGGCCGTGGAAGCGGCAGAGGAGACGGGCCGGACCGGTGCTGCCGCCGGCGGCGAGGGCCGCTGGGTGTCCAGGACCAGCCATCCGGCGGCGGTGACCGTGACGTCCCGGCCGCCGAGCGAGGAGTCCCGCTCCTGCATGTGGACGAGCCGGTTCTTGGCCAGGAGGTGGAACGGCTTGCTGTGGATGGTGCTGCCGTCACCGGCCCGGATCGTCTCCCGGCCGCCGCGCAGTGAACGCCACAAGCGGGCTTCGCCCTGGGCGATCTTCTCCAGTGCCGTGTACTGGGCGCGGGTGAGCTGTGGCAGCGGCGGCATGTGCTGCGGGTGCCGGATGAGATCACGGGTGATACCGGAGGCGGTGTAGTGGCAGCCCGTCACGCAGACGTCCAGCTGGTGGGCGGCATCGGCGAGGATGTCCGCCAGCCCGGCGCGGATCTTGGCCTCCCGGGCTTGGCGGGCGGCGTCGTCCAAGGGCGGCTCGCCGGAGAACCCGGCCGCCTCCAGCGGGTTGTCGGCCACTGCTTCGGCGAGGTCGAGGGCGGCCAGACAGGCTGCTTCCGCGACGGTGCTCAGGGATTTCAGGCAGGCGCGGCTGCCGGGGACGACGGTGTACTGGCTGGCGTCGAGGACGGTCAGCTGCCGCAGGGTACGGCCTGCCAGCTCGTGCACCTGGGCGATGGCCGCGACGAGCTGCTTCAGCAGCTCGCTGCCCAGTTCCGTCTTCAGACGCGTGACGCCGGTCTTGAGGGTGTCGAAGTCCGCGCCGAGCCGGCGCAGGTCATCGACGGCTTTGAGGAGGTCGATCTGGGGAGTGGTGATGGTCGGTCTCCAGAAGAGATCAGCGGGATCGGCGCGGTTGTCGTCGGCGGCGCCGACGGCGAAGATCTGTCCGGCCGGGGGCGCGTGGTGGCGGTGCCAGGCGCGCACGAAGTCCTTGGCCTGACGGGAACGGACGGGCACCAGGTGCAGCCGGTGGCTCATGCGGCCTGCCCGTAGCCGTCCTGGGCGGGGATGTGCTTGGCGACCGCGCGGGCGGTGATGGCCTGGGAGGCGCGGGCTGAGGCGGCGGCCAGTTCGCCGGCGCCGGGCTCGGCGTACCAGGGACGCAGGTCGAGCATGGCGGCGCGCATGCCGGTGGCGAAGAGCAGGGCGGTGCCCTTGGACAGGGCGCGGATGGCGTCGGCGGGCAGGATCCGCTCCTGCCGCATGCTGACGGAGGTCGACTTGCCCGACTCGGAGGTGGAGGTGGAGGTGGTCTCCACGTCGTGGTCGCCGATCAGCCGGGACAGCTTGTCCGCGAAGTCCGGGTCATCGATACCGGAGCCGATGACCTTGACGGTGGCGGCGGACCACATCGCGTCCATGCCCGCATCGCCCCAGACCTTCTGGCCCTGGCGGTAGGACTGCAGGATCGTGATCGGGATGATCCCGCGCGAGCCGAGATGGGAGTACAGGTCGGGCAGGTCGCTGATCTTGCAGACGTTGGCGGCCTCGTCCAGGATCGCCAGCATCGGCGGATCGAGCCTGCCGCCGGCGCGCTCGGCCTGCGCTGTGGCGGCCCGCATCACGGAGTCGGCGCACGCCGCGATCAACGCGGACGCGCCTCCGCCGCCGTCCTTGGACAGCAGGTACAGGGTGTCGGTGGAGGTGACGAAGTCGGCCGGCCGGAACTCGGGGATGCCCTTCTGGGGGGTGACCCAGGCGGCGATCTCGCTGTTGAGGAGGGCGGCGGCGTACTGGCGGGCGGTTTCGTAGATGCCGTCGCGGGTTTCCGGAGGGCCTTCCACGGTGCCCTTGAGCTGGGCGGCGACCGCGGTGAACTGGTGGTCGCGCAGGATGTCGAGCGGGGTGCGGTCGGCGGGGAAGGCCAGCCACTGCATCACGTCGGTGATCGGCCGCTCATCGAGCGCGGCGGCGAGGAAGAGCTGGGAGAGGATGTTGGATCCGGCCTTGGACCAGAAGTCGCCTTGCTGGGAGGCGTCCACGGACGCGGCGAGGAAGTGACCGGCCAGACGGCCGGCACCGTCGAGGGTCTTCGCGTCGGCGAGCGGGTTCCACCACATCTCACGTGCGGCGTGGGCGATCTGCTGCGGGTCCATCGACCACACCCGTCCCACTGTGGCGCGGGCGTCCTGGGTGGCGGTGTAGGCGTCACCGGCCGCCTTGTTCGACGTCAGCAGGACCGGGCCGGGCGCGTCGAGGATGGACGGGATCGCCAGCGACGTCGTCTTGCCCGACCGCGGCGCCATGATGGCGACGGCGACGTCCTCGTACCCCATGCGGACCTCGTGCCGGGTCCCTTGCAGGTTGCCCAGGAGGATGCCCGTGTCCTTCGGGGCGATGTGCCTGGCGGTCTTCAGACTCGGGCGCAGCGACCGCGCTTTGGCGGTGATCGCCTTGGCCATCAGGGGCTCGATGTCCCTCGGCTTGGCCATCGCCGTGATCCGCTTCTTCCGGCTGCCGCCGTTGTTCCTATGCCGGGCCCACAGCAGGCCGGCCGTCGCACCGAGGGCGAGCAGGACCGTGACGGGGGCGATGCGGGCACCGAGCAGCAGGGACGTCTCGCCGACGTCGGGCCAGAGCTGGTCGGGGTGGAGCAGGGCGTTGGCCGGCTGGTAGGGCGCCCAGGGGTGTCCGGTGAGGGAGGCGGTGAGGTTGCCGGACAGCCAGGCGAGGTGGGACAGGGGGACGACGACGGCGAGGACGCTCATGAGGAGACGGAAGACGAGGTCGTAGCCGTCGGAGGTGTTGGCGGGGGCGGGAGGCAAAGGGCTGCGTGCTCCGGTGCGGGGGGAGGGGATCAGCGGGTGTGGCCGGGACCGGCGGACAGCCGCCGGGGAAGGCTGGGTGCCGCGGCCGGGGCGGTGTGGCGGGCGGCGAGCGCGCGGACCCGGTCCTCCAGCACGAAGGCGATCTGGGAGGCCCGTACTTCGGCGCGGGTGTGGGTGACAAGGTGCGGGTCGCGGGTGGGGAGGCTGTCCACCGTGCTGATACGGGCCACCGGGGCGGGGTCGGTGAGCGCGGTGGTGAACGCGGTGATCAGGTGCGGTGGAGTGTGCTCGCCGAAGTGGGCCTGCCACACCGGCCGCTGGGCTTGGTTCAGGGTGGTGGTCACCCACCAGGTGCCGGTCGCCTCGTGCAGGTCGACGCGTACCGTGCTGTCGGGGGAAACGAGCCGGTTGTCATGGGTCGTCGGTGACCAGCCCGCGTCGCGGAGCGGCGCCAAGGGGCCCCAGGCGTCTGCCACATCGCCGGTGGGGGCGGTGAGGGCGTCGGTGAACGCTGCGATGATCTCCACCGGGGTGCGGGCGCCGAAGCTGACGTACCAGGCGGGCCGGTCGGGTCCGGCGGCGTGCTGGATGGTCCACCATGCGCTGTCCGGGTCGGGTTCCAGCCGCAGCAGTGCTTTCTGGTCGGGGCTGGAGAGGATGACGCGCGGCATGAGGGGGTCGTGGCCGTGGCTCCAGCCGCAGGCGCGGTGGAGAGGGACGGTGATCCAGGCGGGGTCACCGCCGCCGGCCAGATACCGCGGAGCGACGAAGTCGATCTCGACCGTCTGAGAGTCGTGCACGGTCACCTCCGCGCCATGGTGGTGCGGCCGGTGACCGGGGCCGGTCGCGCGGCCGGTGGCCGGGACCAGGAGGTAGGGGGGCGCTTCACGGCCGTGTTGATCTCACCGATGACGTGGCCGTGGGTGGCCCAGTCGTCCAGGTAGCTCCAGCACTCGGCATGGTGCTCGGCGAGCGCGGTCTCGAAGGCTTCGCTGCCCCACGGGAGACTGTCCTCGGTGGCGAGCCACTCCCCTTCCAGCGCGTCGAGGCGGTCCAGCGCGTCGCGCAGGACGCCAAGCTGGTGGACCCAGCGGGTCTGCGCGCCATCGGCGGGCACCAGAGGCAACTGATCCTCGGCGCGCTCCAGCAGGTACCGGGCGCCGGCACGCACCTCCTCGAACGCCGCGGCGGTCTCGGCGTCGCGCCGGCTCTGACGCAGGCCGTAGGCGCGGTCGTCATACGGCCAGCCGTCGAGGTCGGTGTGCAGGTCGGAATACGAGTTCCAGGCGTCGAGGATCCTCTTGGCCTCGCCGATGTACCGGTCGAGACGGCGCAGGAACTCACGCTGAGTGGTGGGGTCGGGGGAAATGGGCAAAGTGCCTTTCGTAGGTCAGCGGCGTGCGGCCGGGCGTGGGGTGGAAGCGGTGGCGGCCGGTACGCCGGGTGTGCTCTGCGCAGCAGCGCGGCGGGATTTACGGGCGGCGGCGCGCACCCGCACCGCTTTGAGCCGTGCGGCGTGCTCGGCGGCGAGTTGCTCGGCCTGCGGACCGCGCTCTTGCTGGGTGACCAGGTAGAGGTGCGGGACGTCGCCCCGGGCTCGCTGGACGGGTTCGTCAGTGGCCAGGGCCTTGGTGAAGGCGGCGATCAGATGCCGGGGCATGCGGTCCTCAAGCCAGCCAGTCCATACCCGTTCGTGCCGCTCGGTGGTGGCTTCGGCGAGCCAGTGGAAGCCCAGGGCATCGTCGCTGAAGCGGCGTAGGTGCAGGTGTCCGTCGGGGTGGGAGGCGTCTTCGTTGCCGTGTTCGTCGCGGCGGTAGTGCCAGCCGGCCGCGGTGAGCTGGGACCAGACGTCCTCGGTGTGCTCGGGTACGGGTTCGAGCAGGGCGTCGGTGAGGGCACCCAGGATCTCCACAGGCGTGTTCGCCCCGAACTCGCTGTACCAGCTGCCCTGGTCGTGCTGTCCGCGGACGCGCCACCATCTTCCGTACGGTCCCGGCTGGGGCTCCAGCACCAGGCTGTGGCTGCGGTCGGGGCTGGCCAGGATGACGTGGGGGAAGTCCGGGTCGGACAGGTTGTGCCATCCCGCGGCCCGCAGGGTCTGGGTGATCCGGCGGGGATCGCCGCCGCCGGCCAGGTAGCGGGGGCGGGTCTCGTACCAGATCAGGCCGTGCGGGTCGTTGGCGCGGGTGGGGATGTACGGCCGTGTCACCAGCGCGCTCCCCCGGCAGTGGGCGTCACCAGCAGGCCCTCGATGATCAGGCGTATCTCGTCGGTCACCGGCCGGTCGGTCTGGTCGGACGCCAGGTGGGCGGCGTCGCGCAGGACGTCACCGAGCAGGACCGGAACACCGGTGTCGGTGTCGAGGAGCGGGTCGGGCAGCGGCAGGGTGGCGGCGGCCAGCGGATTGCCGCGCAGGAATTCCTTGCTGTTGGTGAGGGTGTTGGTGGCCTGGGCGTTCCGGCTGGAGCCGGCGGAGGAGAAAGCGGGCAAGGCTGCCCTCCTTCCAGGGGAGCGATGGTTCGCCGCGGGTTATCGACCCGGCGCAAAAGCACGGGTTCACCGGATCTGGCCGAGGCGTCGGGCCGGGTGCAAGTGCGCGCTCGGAGGGTCAGCGGCGGGCAGTCGGGCGCGCGGCGGCCGATGGCGCCGGGACGCCTGCGGCTGTGGTGCTGAGCCGTCGAGCTGCGCGGGCCAGGGCGCGCAGGGTGTTCAGGCGCTTCTTGTGGGCCTCGATGATCTGCTCCGGTGTGACCGCGCTGCGCTGCTGGGTGACGCTTGGGAGGGCGGTGCGGTCGTACATGCCGCGCTGGAGCGGGGCGGTGTCGGCGAGCGCGGTGATGAACGCCGTGACCAGGTGGAGAGGTGTGCCGGCATCGAAGCGGGCGTGCCAGATCCGGGAGCGAGGGCTGTCTGGGGCCGAGACCTCTACGTGCCAGGCCGCCGGGGAGTCGTCGGGCCGGTCGGCGTGCCGTTCGACGCGGCAGGTCGCATCCGGTGAACTGACCGCTTCACGGCCGTCGATCAGCCATCCGGCCGTGTCCAGCACGTCAAGGGGTGTGCTGTGCCGCTGTGGTGGAGGGGCGATGAGGGCGTCGGTGAAGGCGCCGAGAATCTCGGCGGGCACGAGTTCGCCGAACCCGGCGGCCCAGCTCCGTTCGGTCTCGGTGGCCTCGACCCAAAGCCGCCACCAGGAGGACATCTCGTTCCCCGGCGTGAAGTCCAGGCGGTAACGGTGGTCGGGGCTGGTGAGGACGAGCTGAGGGCTGAGCGGGTCGGAGGTGCGTTTCCACCCGGCGGCGGCCAGACCGTGGGTGACGTGCCGGGCGTCACCGGGGCCGGCGAGGTGCCGCGGGCTGGCGTCGAAGGGGATGCGCCACTCGTGCGTCCTGGCGAACTGCGCGAGCTGCTGTTCGCTCACCGGCACGAGCCGCACCCCGGCTTACTCGACTGGCGCAGATACTCGGTGAGACGAGACAAGGTGTCGGTGACGGTGCGGATGTCATCCGGAGTGAGGTCGGGCACGGAACTCCTGGGCGGGTCGGGTCAGCGGCGCGTGCGGAAGGCGCCGGTTTTCGCGTGCGGCCGGGCGGTGGTGGGGCGGGCGCCGCGCGCCGAGTTGCGGGCCCAGGCGGCGGCGCGGGCGGCGGCGATGCGGGCCTGCTGCCAGGCGCCGAGCTGGGAGGGCAAGACGGACACGGAGGTGGTCTGGATCTTGCTGCTGTGCGGGACGCGTCCGAGCGGGCGCATCACCGGCTCCGGTGAGGCCAGCGCCGTGGAGAACGCCTGGACGAGGTGCAGGGGGGTGCTCGCGGAGAACTGTGCGGTCCAGCCGTTGCCCTGCTCGTCCCGCGCGCCCGACCACCACATCGCGTTGCCCTCACTGTCCTGGCGGAAGTGGAGCCACGCCGTCTCGTCGGGGCTGGTGGCGGTGTAGTGGCGGCCCTCTGCCCGCGCCACCCAGTCCTGCTGGGCCAGCGGCGCCCAGACGTTGGGGGCGTGTGCGGAGCGCGGCTGGGTCAGTGCGTCGGTCAGTCCGGCGATGATCTCCACCGGTGTCTGCCGGCCGAACATCGCCCACCACTCGGCCTGCTCCCCGGGCGCCGTGGCCTGGATCACCCAGCCGCCCGGCTGGACGTAGGGGTCATACGTCAGGCGGATCGCGCGATCCGCGCTCTGCATGACCAGTGGCCCGCCGGTTTTGGACCTGTCCCGCCAGCCCGAGGCGCGCAGGAACTCCGAGACGTGCCGGATGTCCCCGCCGCCGGCCAGCGCCCGCGGCTGGATGAGGTAATGCTGCTCGGCCTGCTCGCCCGGCCCCGGTCCCGGCCAACGGGTCTTGCTCATCGGTGCCGCCTCGTGACCAGCGGCGCGGGCGACGCGGGGCGGGCCTCCGCGGTAGCCGAGGTGGCGATCCGGGTGAGTGTTTCCTGGTGTTCTTCGAGGTCGAGGCCGATGCTGTGCAGCTCGTTCACGGCCCGGCCCAGGGCCAGACACACCTCCGGTGGCAGTACACCGCGCTCGGCCTGGTCCCTGGCGATACGGGCCCCGGTCTCCACCAGGCGGGTGAAGCTGTCCAGGAGGCTGTCGTCCGGGTGGAGGATGCGCGCGACGACGTTCAGGGCCTGGTCGGCGGGCAGCTGATCGAGGAGGCGGGACACCTGCCGCATCCACAGGGCGATCTGGTCGGTCTGCCCGACGATGCGCGGATTCGGGTAGGGCATGCTCCTCCAAGAGCGTGAATGCGAAGATCAGCGTCGGCCGGGCGGACGAGTCTCATCGGGCACGGCCTCGGTGTGCGTACCGGCCAGAAGGCGGTGGGGGCCGGTGGGGACGCAGGTGCGCAGGTAGCGGCGGAACAGCGCGGTCGCCAGGCACGGTGGGAGGTGCCGGCTCATCGGCGGTGGAATGCGGGGTGCTACGGGACCCTCCGGTGATCGGCGGGTGCGGACGGTAGCTGTGGTGCCGGGCGCGGTGCTTCCGCGACGGTGGGCGTATGGGCGATGTCCTTGCCCGCGCGGAGCATTTGATCGGCGGCTCGTGTGAGCGCGTCGGCTGTGCTCGCGAGCTGCTTGACCGGTTGAAGGTCTGCGCCGTCGGCCAGGGACCTGAGGCAGACGGTGACAACGGCCCGCCGGATGAGCGGCAGCAGTCCTTCGTCGGGACCGCCGATCTCGGCCAGCAGTACCGCCCGCTCCCGGGCGTTTGATGCGTCACCGGCCCGTCGTGCCAGGTGGACGAGGTAGCGCAATGCGGCTTCCCGGCCACTGTCGGGTCCGGCCGAATCGTTCAGATACGGGTCGAGGTGAACGGTGTATCCGGCAGCGAGCAGGGCCTGCGAGGCGGCCGTGGCCTTGCGGCGTTGCTCATGGAAGGGAAGACCGTAAGGAAGGCGGTGGCAGGTGGCACGCGGTCTGTCGGCAGCAAGGAAGCCCGAGCGCTGAAGAATCCCAGCCACCTGTTCGGTGCCGCCCAGAGCGAGGACCAGCCCGGTCCTGGTGTCCTTGGTGATGGTGACGTAACGCTGAACGTCGAAGTCCAACTCGGCCGGCCTCACCGGGAACGGGCTGCCGATGTGCGGGCCGTGGCCGGGACCGGCGGGGTGACTGATGCGGTGGAGGTCGGGGCGATGTGGCCTGAGGGGTGCTGGATCGCGGTGGCGATGCCGCGGGCACGCAGCTGCCGTCCTGTCTCCCGGACGGCACGGGCCTGCTCGACGGTGTCGTCGCCGGACAGCCGGTAGATGCCGGTCTGCTCCTGCTGGACGAAACCGTTGGCCACCAGCACGGCCACGGCCGTGTCCCCGGCGGGGGCGGCGGCGAGGCTGCCGTCCGGCTGCCAGCTCAGCACGAGACGGTCCGGCTGCGAGGGCACGACGGCGTCGAGGGCATTGTGGCGGACCTGGGCGAGAGCGGCCTCGTAGCGGGGGAGCAGGTCACCGGCGACCTGCTCGGCACCGAGGAAGGGGTCGTCCGCCACCGCGATGCCGTTCGGCTCGGCCACCCCGCGGTACGCCTCGTCGGGCAGGTCACGCGGGGCGACGGAGGCGATGAGGAAGCCGCCGAGTTCGTCGTACCGGTCGATGACGGCGAGCTGGGCGCCGTCCGGCCGGGACAGGACGGCCGCCTGCCGCAGCGGGTGCTCGGCGAGGGAATCGGCGACCAGGTCCAGATCCCAGATCCGCTCGTCCAAGGCGGAGAGGGCCTGGGTGTGTCCGGCGGGGTGGTGGGTGCTGTTCCAGGCGCCGGGCAGTTCGCCGGCCAGGACGTCGGCGAAGGAGGCGAGACGTTCGGAGTCTTCGTGGTCGTGCATAAAGTCCTTGGGCGGGAGGGGGTGATGGTCAGCGGCGCGGTCCGGCGGCCACGGGCGGCGGAGGATGGAGGAGGGCGCGCGGCGGGGGAGGGCAGGCACACACCGCGGACCGTTCGCGCTCCCCGGCGGGGACTTCCTGGGTGCAGACGGTGCGGCCGGGGTGCGGGGCGTGCCGGTCGGCAAGGTTGTTGCGGGTGTGGACGAGGTCGGTGCCGATCACGCGCAGGGTCTCCTCGGCCAGGAAGCGCAGCCGTCGTGCGGTGTACGGGTCCGCTGAGGTGCCCAGACCGTCGTGGAACTCGGCCGCGGCGATGAGGACCTGGCCGACGGCGTCGAGGACGCCGTCGCAGGGGGCGGTCAGCTCCGTCAGGATCTCCGCGGCCTCGTCGGTGGTGGTCGCCTGCCGAAGGCGCTCGGCGAGGTGGGCGACCGATTCCCCCAGCGCCTGCCACCGCAGGGGGCGGTGGTCGGTGTGAAAGTCCGCGTCGCAGTCGACGTGGTAACCGGCCGCGCGCAGCCGGGCCACCGCCTCGGTGGCGAGACCTTCTTCCTCCCCCCGCGGAAGGCCGGCGGGGGCCCGGTGGTAGGTCTCGTGCAACCGGTGGACGGGCACGAAGCCCGCGCGCTGCAGGATGCTGTGGGCTTCAAGGTCACCGCCGCGGGCGAGGACCTCCTTGGAGTCCGGATCGCGGCGGATGGTCAGGTAACGGTCGGACAGAGGCAAGGGGAAGCGGTTCTCCTACGGTGAAAGGCCGTCCGCGGCCCGGGCAGCGGGCACTACGGGGACTGCCGGGGCCCGGCCGGGGCGGGCGGTCATACGGGTGGCGGTGGTATCGAGGTCCTGCTGGATGGCGTGCAGGCGGCGGGCGATCAGCTCCAGGCGGTGCCCGATGTCGGGGCCGCTACCGGGCTGCAGCGCAGCGCGGTGCGCGGTGTGCTCGATGAGACCGCGCACGGCGGCCAGCGGACCGGACCGTTCATCGGCGAGCTGGGTGAGGACGCCCGCCATCTGCGTGGACGCATCCGGCACAGGGCCGGTCGGGTGCCGACGGCCGGGCGCGGAACCGGCCAGGTGCAGGTCCTGTTCGATACGGCGAGCCTCCGCTCCCAGCCGTCCCAGCAGGCCGGCGGGCAGATCCTGCCAGGCGCCGTCCAGCCGGATGAGGTTGGCGATCACATCCAGGCGCCCGGACTGCGCCTGCACGGCGATCCACCGGCAGCCGGCCGTGTCACCGGGGTTCTCGAAGCCGGCCGCGCGGGCGAGACGGTGGGCAACTTCCGCCCACTCCGCACCGTTCAGGCGGCGGTCGTCGGGATGGAGCTGGACGTCGAGGTGGACGACGGCCATCCGGCCACCGGCGGGGCTGGCGGCGAACGGGTATTCCAGCAGGGGGTCTTCCAGGTGCTCGGCCCACTGGGCGGCCGTCCACGCCGAGGTTTCACCGTCCAGGATGTAGGTGTCCAGGGCCGGCCAGTAGGCGACCACCATGTCCTTGGACAGCACCTCCTCCGCGCTTACTACGTGCCCCAGGGCTTCGCCGAGCGGGCCGTGCGGGGTGCCGGAGGGTTCGTTGAAACGGGCAATCACGCTGGTACGTCCCGGTGATGCGGAAGGGGAACTGCTCGGTGACGCCGGGGGCCGTACAGCCGCCACGGCGAGGGCGTGGCCGGGACAGCGGGCGGAGGAAGTCACCGGCCGCTGCGAGCGTCGGCGATGTGAACGAGCTGGCCCAGGGCCGTGGTGGTGTACCAGCCGCAGTCGACGACCGCGTCGGCGTGGCCGGCGTACGTCGGCAGCAGGTGATCCTCCATGGCCCGCAGGAAGATCAGGCAGTCCGGGCAGCGCCGCGAGAGATGCACCAGGTAGCGAGGGTGGGCGGTGACGAACGTCTGTGCACCGCCATTGGGATCGCGCAGCCGCCATCCGTCCTCGTCGGTCGGGGTATGCCAGGACGGGGCGACGACCCGCATCGCATCCCCCCACAGCTCACCGCCGGCCACGCCCTTGATGACGACGATCTGGTCACCCGCCTGGAAGTGCCCGTGGGTGATGTCCCGGGCGGGCGTGAGCGGGTCGGGCGTCGGCGCGAAGGCAGGGGCGGACGGCGGGGTCCAGGGCGGTGGGAGCAAGGCGAATCCTTCCACGCGATGTGTGTAACGGCGGGAGGATCAATGGTCCGCACGATCGCCGGTTTGGCTAACCGGCGATCTGCGGCTATGTTGCGCGGCGTCGGCCGCAGCTGCCCGTCTGCGGAGGGGTGTGGACTCAGTGTTGGGCGTCACGCAGCAGAGCATCGACACATTCCGCCATCATTCTTCTGCCGCGATGCGGGTGCGGCGATTCGCTGATCCTTGGATGCAACGCCCGGCGTTCTCCTTGTCGAAGCCGCGTCTGATTAGTGCGGCCTGCCTATTCCACGATGCACGCTGGTACCTTCTGATTTGCTGCGGTCTGCCGGCCCGTCCCGCATGGGAGAGCCACTTCGGGGCCTTTCTCCGACTGGCGCAAGATGACCAGGGTTTTGTCCTTCGGTGGCATATTGGTTCCGTCGGCTTCGACATGGCCGGTTGCTCCTCTGAAATCGATGCTGCCGCCTCTCAAGAAAGCGGACATAGTGTTGGGGTCGACCTCACCGTTGTTGAGGAGCGCCTTGTCAGTCGCCTGGGAGAGGAGGCGGAAGGCGTCATAGGAGACTGCGGAGTGTCCGTCATCGCGCCACGGGTCGTCCTTGGCAGGGCCGGAGACGAAGTTATCGTACTCGTTGATGAACTGCTTGGTCGGTCGGTCGGCGTCTTTGTGGTCGGCCGGCAGTCGGTGCGCCGAGTAGTACAGTCGGAGCCACTCCACTTTGTCGAACTCTCCCGTGAGTACCACGTTGGTGAGTTCGTTTCCGCCCAGTACGGTGATGTCGTGCTCGACGCAAGTCGCGACCAGGTCCATTCTGTTGATGAAGGCGACGAAATCACGGGCGCGTGCAGACCAGTAGATGACAGCCGGATCGGAACCTTCCATCGCGGCGCACACCTTCTTCACGAGAGTGTCCGTGTCGTTGATCGTGCCTGCCGACGTAGCGGCGGAGTCGTCCTGTTGGGAGAAGCGGAGCAACTCCGTGGTGCCTTCGAAGGCGCCCCTGAAGTACGCCGCGATGCCCTTGCTGTACAGGTCCGCCGGATCCGCGATCACCACCGCCCTTTTGGCGGGTTCACATGTACCGTCATCACTCGCGACGATGGGAAAACCAGTGGCGAATTGGGCCTCAATCTGGGCTTCGGTGCTGCTGAGTGGTGTGAGAGGCCAGTAGTTTTCGCTGGTCATCTCGTCGGCGGTGGCAGTAGTGCCGATCACGGGAAGTCCGACCTTGCTGAGGATCTGCAGGGCACGTCGCGTCGTGTCCTTGCTCTGCGCGAAGCCGAGGACGCCGATCACCTTCTCGTAGTCCTTGCGCCACTGACCGCGCTCAACCTCCTTGACCAGCTTCTGCGCCTCAAGCTCGGCGTCCTTGAAGCCCTTTCCGGTCGTGCCCACCCTAACGCGCAGCGGTACCCGCGCGTCGTCATTGAGCGCATCCTCGTTCAGTTTGCGCTGCCACATGGCAATGCCGCGTAGCTCAGGGATCGTTCCGTCGTACACGGTGTCGCTCGGAGAAGTAGGCGCGTTCGACGTGAACGCGACGACCGTGCGCACAGTGTGGCCCGTCGCCACGGAATGTTCGGCTTCCCTGTTCTGGACATCGATCCTTTTGCGCACCTCGTCGTACCATTGCTTCGGATGTGACGGGATGGACCGCGCGTACCTGCTTCCGGCGACCGGCCTGTCACCGGCGACGCACCTGCTCGACTTGTGTTGCACCGGTCCGAGAAACACCGCCCCACCGAAGCCCAGGAGCCCCACCGCCATCGCGGTGCCGCCGGCCATGCCCACAGTCATCGTGCGTCCGCCGACGCGGTACGACGTCGGAGACACCGGACGGACGAACACTCCGTCCACGGAGAAAGGCTCCTTCTCTAACTCGACGTGGATTGCGCCGGGACCGGCCTGATGCAGGGCATGTCCCGCCGAAGTGAGGCTGGACACCTCTGGACTGCCGAGGTCTTTCAGCAGCCCTGGGGAAGGAGCCCCGAGCGCGATGACCAGCGGCCCCGCTGCCTGTGCGGTCTTCTTCCGCTCCCGGTGGAAAGCACGCAGGAAGCGCTCCGCTGCCTTGGCGCCCGGCTGACCCTGCCGGGGTAGCGCCACCAGGATCACCGGGCGGGCGGTGCGACGTCGTTGCAGAGGCCACACCCGGCCTACCGAGGGCTCCTTCAGGTCCTCCAGCAGAGCGCGCGTCAGAAGTGATTCGCATACGAAGAGCGCCGCCTCACGCCGCGAGGGATCGGACGAATCCGCCAGCCCCGGCATGTGTAGGCCAGCAAACTCGTCCATCATCGCGAACAGACTCTCCCTGTTCGCAGACAAACCCAGCTCGCGGCCGAGCCAGCGCTGGCGGGCCGGACGGAAGAAGCGCGGAGCGCGCACGAGCCTGCGGGTTTTGCACCGCGCCCAGCACCATCGCGGCAGCGTCCGGGTGATGCCCTGCCACAGGGAGCCGAGCAGCCAACCACGGATACCACCAACCGGCGGAGACTCGCTTCCGCCGAGCGACCACAGGAAGACCTGCAGGCGTCCCTCGCGCCGTTGCAAACGGTGCGTCCGCATCTGGCTGTGCGCATGATCGCGCAGCACGTCCGAGCCAGGCACACCCATCGGCTGCTCTCGCGCGCGTTCTTTGATGTAGCAGACCGAGTCCCACAGCGGCCAGAAGCCGGGCAGCCGGTCCGGCGTCATGTGCTTGGGCACGCCGAAGGCCAGGCCCCGGGCAGCGGCGCCGGAGAGCAGCTCGGAGTCGTCGTCAGGCTTGAGGGCCGCGTACGGAACCAGCTTCACATTGTTCCGGCACAGCGCCTCTCCCAGCACCGTTTGCAGCCGCTGGACGCGAAGGTCGAACTCTGGACCGTCCCCTGCGACGTCCAGGATCACCAGCGGCGGTGTGTGCGTGAGCATGTCCCGTTCAGGCGGCGACACCGCCTGATGGAACTGCCGGACGAAATCGCCCACACCCTCGAAGTTCGGAAAACCGCCCGGCAGACGTTCGGGTTCGGCCATGGAAGATCCCCCTCAGGCTTCCAAGCAGGTCGCGTCCTTTGACCCGCCATCTCCATGCAGTGGGAAGAGTATTGGCAACGCGGGGCTTCCTTACACCGATTCGCCAAAGGCGGTTCGGCATACCCGGCCGGCTCGCTCAGGCCACTGCGCGGAGATCAACCTGCCGAGCCGCCGCATGGTCTGTCCTGTTGAATTGATCTTTCCTCACGGGCTTGAACGGCGTGATCATTCCAGTCACAGTTGCATCACTCAATGCCTGGCTGGCTGCTGTAGATCACGTGGCTCGCGGACGCGTATGGGAAAGAAGTTCGAATAGTGTTTGATGTGGCCGGTTGTTGCATCAGCGGAACGGATTCTCCGTACCACGGTCCTGCTCGGTGGCGGCGTCGAGGAGTCCGGGCAGGTCGGTGTCGTCGGTGTCGCGCTGGTCGATCCACCATCCGGCCCGGGTGATGGTGCGGGCCTTCTCTTCCAGTTCCGTCCAGTCGGCGTCGTCCCAGGTGCCTTCGATGACGAGGGCGGTGTGGGCGGCGGTCATGAGTTGGTGGCGGGAGCGTTCGCCCCAGGCAAGGGCGCGTTCGGGGCCTTCCAGTGGGGGCATGTCGAACTGCGCGGCCCACTCGGCGGCGGCCCGCTGTTCCTCGGCGCGCTTGGCGGCGAGCCACTCCGCCTTGGAGGCGGTGTCGGTGCTGCGGGCGGCCTTCCAGCAGTCGGTGCAGTCCCGTGCGGCGAGCCACCGCGCGAACCCGGCCCGCCGGTCGGCGGCGCGGTCGGACAGGTCGTGGACGACTTCGTGGCCGCAGGCGTGTTCGACGGTCCACTTCGTGCGGACCCCCGGGGAATTCCGTTTGATGGGCGTTACGTTCGAGGTGGGGCGGCTGGTCTGGGGCTTCAAATCACGTGCCTTTCGTTGGCTGTTGGCGTGGTGGCCTGCGTCGTTGCGGAGGGTCGTGCATCAGGAGCACGATTCATGCGGCGGACGGAGGTGGTCTGGAGTGCTTGGCGGTGGTCTCGGGGACGCTTCCGTCTTCTGCGTCGTCTCAGCGTGTCCTGCGGATGGCGTCTGTGGCCGCCCTGGCGATGGCGACGGGAGCGCTGGAGGGCTGGGGTAGGTGCAGCAAGGTGGTCCCCGGCAAGTGGCGGGACTCCGCGGTGAGGGTGAGCTGGAGCACGGCGCAGCCGGCGGTCGTGAGCTGCTTGACGCGGGTGACGGCTTGAGCGGTTTCGTCGCTGCGGTACCGGGCGTCGGTGACGATCACGAGGAGGCGGCCGGCGCCGGGGCGGCTGAGTTCGAGGCCGTGGTCGAGTGCGTCGATGGCGTCGCCGAGGTTGTGGCGGCCACCGTTGGCATCGAACGTCGTCACGCGCTCTGGTGCTCGGTGGGTGGGTCGGGTCAATGCGGTCAGGTGCATGTCATAGGCGATGGTGGCGGTACGGGAGTCGGGGCCGGTCAGGGCTGCTGCGCGTGCCACGATCCAGGCAGCGGACGCGACGGGCGCGCAGGCGGCACGCATGGAGCCGGAGACGTCGACGGCGATACCCACACGCAGCGGTGGGGTGGGAGAGTTCCGGCGGCGGGTGTGGGTGAACGGTTCCGCGGTGGGGACTGACCCGGCTGCGCGCTGAGCATCGCGGGCGAGGGCCGCGCGCATGTTGAGGCGGCCGGGCGGGGTGGGGCTGGTGGTCCGCTCCTCGGTCCGCTCGCGGTAGGCGGCGGCACGCAGGGCGCGGCTCAGGCGCGCGGCGGCACTCTGCTCGGCGGCGGTGGGCCTGCGGGTGCCGGTGACCGGGTTGTTACGGGGCGCCGGTGTGCCGTCGGGGGTGACGGTGGTGCCACGGGCGTTGAAGACCGACCTGGCGGTGGCGGCGGCTCTGCGTCGCTGGCCGGCCTGCTGGGCGCGGTCCTGTGCCTGCGCCTTGGACTGCGCGGCCATGGCGTTGGTCGCTGCGGCCTGTGCCGCGAGGTCGGCGGCGTCGGTGGCTGCCGTGCTGTCCATGACGACCCCCACGGCGCCGGACAGCAGATCGGTGAGGTTCTCCGGCACGGGTTGTGCGGGGACCGCGGTCTCCAGAGCGTCGCACCATTCTTGAGCGTGCGCGAGCATGGTCGTGGCGTCGTGGTCGGCGCACTGGTGAGCTGCGGTCCAGATGCGGGTGAGTGTGGCCAGCAGGTCCGCGCCCAGCACCTTTTCGCACAGTTCGGCGACGGCCCGGGTCTCGCCGGCGTCCAGGATGCCGACGTCACGGCGGCCGAGGACCAGGGCTGCCACGGCGGCGGCGTGCTCGATGCCCTGGAGGGTGGGGTGGGCGATGTCGGGCATGACCAGGGTTCGGGCACTGGTGCGCAGATACGTGCGGTCCGTGGGCCGCGTGATCAGATGCGCGCCTTCGACACGGCTTTCCTCCAGCAGGTGCGCGGCCTTGACGACACGGGGGTCCGCTCCGGCAGGCGCCGTCCAGACGGAGTGGGCGGCGTGCGCGGCCTCGTGGACGAACACTCCCCAGGCAGCGGGATACCGGTCCTCGTCGCCCACGATCCGCGGATGGATCTCGTGGGGCTGGAGCGGGGCGAACAGGCCGGCGTCGAACTCGACCTCGCCCAGCGTGGGGAAGAACGCGGCCGGTGCGCCGCTGCGCGTGCCGGGGCGGCAGGTGACGAGGAGATCCCGGCGGCCGGAGAGGGCGACCAGCCGGTCGCCGAGTTCGGCTCCCACGCGCAGCCACGCGGCCGGGGAGGAACGGGGTTGCGCGGGCGGGGCGCCGTCGTCGTCCCATCGCGCGAGGTCGGCGTCGTCGTCCGGCGTGGTGGCGGGGGACTGGACGTGGTGGTGAGCGCTCATCGCAAGCGGCCCCGGTGCGCGGAGCCGGTGCTGCCCGGGGGCAGCCGGGCGGCTGAGGCGGGGAGCTGTTTGCCGAGGGTGAGGGGCGCGATCTCCTTGATGCCGACAGCCTTGATGACGGCGGCGGCCACGGTGTCGCGATCCTCCGCAGGAGCGATGCCGACGAGGTTCGCGAGCGCGGCCTTGGTGCCGAGGACGGCCTCGGTCTTCTGGTAGCTGAGCAGTTCCCGCAGTTGGGGGGCCCAGCCCAGCTCGCCGAGTTCGACCTGGTGGGCAAGGTTTCGGGCGACCCGGACCACCCGGGCATCGATCCTCAAGGCCAGGGCGAGGTCATAGTCCGTGCCGATCTGGATCTGCACGCTGAACCGGCTCGCGAGCGCCTCCGTCAACACCGCGCCGTGGACGCCGGGATTGTGACCCGCCACCACGTAGAAGCCCGGCTCGGCCTTGATGGTCTCGCCCTTGTGTGCCTTGACCTGGATCTGCCTGCGCCCGTCCATCGCGGGATACAGCGCCGCCAGGACCTTCGGTGAGATCAAGGTGGCATCGTCGATCAGCAGGGCGCGGCCCTCGGTCATCGCGGTGACCAGCGGACCGTACTGGAAGACGTAGGCTCCCGCGTCGTCCTGCGTGTACTCGCCGATCAAGTCGCCTACCGTGGTGTCGCCATCGCCGGCGACGGTGAGCAGGTCCGGGAACGCCGCCTCGACCAGACTCGTCTTGCCGGTGCCCGGAGGGCCGTAGAGCAGCACCGGCACGTCGGCGTCGCGCAAGCGATTCAACGCCTCGACGTCGGGCAGATCTGCCAGCTCCCGGGGGTGGTAGAGCTGGCCCCCCGCGCGGCGGATCGGGCCGGTCTGCCTGGGCGTGGCTGCTGCGGGAATGGTCGTGCGGGCCGTGGCCGCCTGGGCACGGGGAGAGTGGGTGCCCGGTGGGCTGATCACAGCGGTCTGCGCGGCTGCGGCGGTTTTCGCGTTCGCGCGGAACTCCGGTTGCCCGGTTCCCCCTTGGTCGGCCTCGCCGCGCCGCACCAGGGTGAGGGCGGCGTTGCGGACGGCGCCGTGGGAGTGGCCCAGCTGCCTGGCCATGTCCCCGATGGTGAGCGCGTCCGCCGGCCGGTCGGCCAGCAGCCGGGCCACCTTAGCCCGTAGTTCGCCGCCCTTGGTGCGCGCTGGACCAGTAGGCGTTCCGGGTGTGGTCAAAACGCAGCCCCTTCAACAGGTGCGGGTGCAGGCGGGGTTGGCGATGCGCTGAAGAGGCTGGCCGCTCCCGGAGCGGACACGGACTGTGCCGACATCGGCGACCGGGCCAACCGGTACGTACCGTCGACGCTCACCGGCCGCCCGAGGGCTCGGTCCAAGTGCACGGGGTGGACGGCGCCGGGCAGCTCGCTGACTGCCCAGCAGGCCCGTGCGTCCGCTGCGTGCCGGGTTCTGTCGCCCGGCAGGCGCAGCCCGGCGTCTCTTCGAAGCCGGACTGGAGCAGGATCCGCCGGGCGGCGGCGTTGTAGCCGGTGGTGGTGATCTCGCCGGTGATGGTGTGCCGGATCGTCATGAACGGCTCTGCTGGTGCTTCGGGCAAGGCGGATCTCCTATCGGTGGTGTGTTGGGCGAAGGCGAGGCGGGCCCGGAGCTTCTAGCACATCAACGGTGCGTGGCTGGACCACGAACGATGGGCAATGACCGCCGACATGCTCCAGGGCGGGCCTCACTGCCGCGCAGCTACCCGGCTCGCCTTCCGCACGTTCTGATAGCCGGGTGTACCAACCACAGTCATAGATCGATCTCCTTGAACAGGTCGTTGAAGGAGGGAATGAAAGCGGTGGGCCTACGCCCGGCGGGCGGTGGCCGTGCTGCGGGCCGGTGGTGTGGGAGGGGTGGTCCTCACGGCGGGGCGGGGCGGGGCCGTGTCCGGGGCGGTACCGGGGTGCGGTGTGGGGGCAGGATGCCGACGGTCGCGCCGAGGTCCTCGGCCGCGTCATGGACTTCCTGGGTGAGGAAGGCGAGTTGGCGGCCGAGGGCAGCGAGCCGGGCGCCGGTCTGCTGGCCGCGGACCGTGTCCAGGGCGTAGGAGAAGCGGGCCGCGGTGTCGAGGAGGCGCTCCAGCCGGACGAGGGGGCCGGCTTCGTAGCCGGGCTGGGCGGCGGCGAGCAGGGCCTCGGATACTTCTCCGGCTGTGCGGGCTTCGACCACTTCTTGGAGCAGCTCCTGCACGGGCCGTTCGGGTGTGGGCTCGGGCCGGTTGAAGCGGGAGGCGGCGTCCGGGCGCAGGACTCCGGGCGGGACCGCGCGGGGCAGGGCCTGGCCGGCGGCGGATTCGTGCTCGTAGTGCCCGATGACCTCCCAGCCTGCCGCGGCGTCCAGGTCGCCGGCCAGGGCGATGACGGTGGAGGTGTCGTCCTGGACCAGGTAGGCGAGGGTGATGAGGCGGCCGTCGGCCGCGTACCAGGACTCGATCGGCTCCAGTTCGCCCCGCTGCCGGGCGGCACGGGCCTGGTCGGTCCACCGGCGCTTGTCCTCGGCGGACAGTTCGGGCGCGGGGTGCTGGTGCTGGTCGGCGAGGCTGGCGGCGATGGAGCCGTAATCGGCCCAGAAGGCCAGGTGCGGCCACACGGCCGCGTGCTGGGCGCGCTGCTCGGCTGACCCGGGTGCTGCTGGGTGGTTGAGGGCGCGGGTGATGTCGGCGTGGGAGGCGGCGAGGGCGTCGAGCAGGTCGCGCCAGGCTTCGGTGTGCGGGGCCGGGGGCAGGCAGTCCAGACCGCTGCGTGCGGTGGTGAGCAACTGCTGGCCGTGCTCGGCGAGGTGGATGGCGTAGGTGGCGAGGGCGGCCTGGTTGCGGCTGTCCCGGGCGGCGGTGGCGGCGTCGTGGTGGACGGTGCGGCCGTAGCGGTCCCGGGTGGCATCGAGTGCGGTCTCACTCTGGCGGTCGATGACCGCCATCCGCAGCCGGAAACTGCGCGCCCGGTCGGCGAGCTGTGCCGCGCTGGACGGGGTGGTGTCAGAGATCGGGTTCTCCCGGCGGAAGGTTTCAGCGGCGCTGGGGCCTGCTGGGCGGGGCTTGGGCGGTCATGGCCGGTGGGCGTGCGGGCGAGGCTGGCTCGTCGGGCGGGGTGTAGCGCAGGCCGGGGTCGAGGTGCACGCGGTAGCGGGCGGTGGTGAGCATGCCCGCTGCCCAGCTCGCGTGCCGGTTCTCCCAGTCCGCTCCGAGGTCGAACGGCAGCCGGATCCAGACCCGGCCGCGCAGCGCCGGCAGGAAGAGGAACCCCGCCCGGATCAGCACCTCCCGGGCGACCGCGTCGATCCTTCCGCTGACTTCCACCTCGCCGCCCTGCCCCCGGGTGATGCGGATGGTCTCGTCGTCGGGCGTCATCGCGACCGTCCCGTGTGCAGGTGCACGGTCGGGGCGTAGGCGGGCTTCGGAGGGATCTGCCGGACGGCGGGTGCGGTGGTGGGCGGTGTGACACGGTGCTGCGGGGAGCGTACGGCCGCCGCCTGGGCGAGCCGGGCGCGCCGCTCGGGCACAGCGTGTGGTCGGGCCGGGCGCGCTGACCGTGAGGGTGGGTCGGGGTCAGGGGCGAGGCGGAGGTCGGCGGACACCGTGTAGCCCAGGGTGCGCAGGTCGTTGACGGTGTGGCGGGCGCGTCGCGGACCGTCACGGTCGGGCTCGATGAGCCGGAACAGTGCGGGATGGCCGGGGACGGGCTCGAACTGCTCGCGGGTGAGGAACCAGTGGCCCAGGTGGGCGGGCATGGCCGCGGTGAACGCGGCGACGAAGCCGTGTTCTGGGTGGGTGCCGAAGGTGAAGTGCGTGCCAGGATCCAAGAAGGGGGGCCTTCCTACGGTCAAAGGCGGTGGGCGGGGTTGCCCGCGGGCAGGGCGCGGGGCGGTGGTGCGGGGAGCGCGGGTGCCTGGGGCGGGCTGGGTGCCGCGGCGCGGGCCTGGCGCAGGAAGCTGTCGCTGTGGGTGAGCCAGGTCACGATTACCGGCCAGGCGCGCTGGTGGTGTTCGGCGCGGGTCATCACGGCACCGTTGTTCAGGTCGTCGCGTGTTTCTTGCGCGGTGAGGAGTGCGGCGGTGAGCCGGTTGAGGGCCTCGGCGTCCTGCGGCCAGTAGCTGGCCTCGGGGCGGCACCGGTCCAGCAGCATCGGGGCGTGGTCCATGACGGTGAGGAACTCCCGCCACGCACGGTCCAGGAAGGCACCGGCCGCCGTGGCAGAAATACCGGGACCAGCCGTCAGAGCAGTCGCGGCCCCCGTGGTGGCGCGCGGTTCGTGCCGGGCATCCAGCTCTGACCGGATGAGGCCGAGTGCTTCGGCCACCATCGTCAAGCGCCGATCGTGGACGGCCCGGTCGTAGGCGGGCAGGTACCGCTCGGTGATCGCCTGTGCCGCACGGCCGGGGAGCGGCAGCACGATGATGCTGCGCGGACCTCGTGAACCGTCCACCTCGCCGAACGCCTCGGGTGCGAAGGCGCCGACCAGGTAGTCGTGCCGGTGACCGGGGCGTTCGGCCAACAGCAGGGTGGTATCGGTGGCCCGGTTGGTGAGGGTGGCGGCGTAGGGGACCTGGGTAGCCCGCACGGCGTCGGCGAGGTCGCCGCTGCCCCACAAGTAGGGGATGAGGTCTTCCTGCCACACCGGGTGGGAGTAGATCTCGATCTGCGTGTCCCACTGGCCGGGCAGGAGGCGGGCGATGTCGCGGGCGGTGTCCCCGATGAAGCGCCGGCTGCTGGCCGTCACCTCGATTTTCGATGTCCGGGCAGACCGGACCAGAGGGCCCAGGGCGTCTCTGGCCGCCGCCTCGTCCGCATCGGGCAAGCAGTACACCCCACCCTCACCCCGGCAGAACCCGGTCTCGCTCAAAACCTCTTGCGCGGACTCGTACTGCTTGCCGGTGGCGGTGGCGACGACGCCCAAGTCCCGGCTGTAGGCGAGGGTGATCTGCGCGTCAGCCATGGACGGCCTTACGGCGTATGAGCGAGCGCAGGCTGCGGCCGTACTGCCAGGCGTGCTCACGGGTGGCACTCTCCAGCTGGTCGTATCCGGGCTGGGCGGTCATCTGCCCGGGGTGCTTGCGGTAGCGGTAGACCGGCTGGGGCAGCAGGATCCCCGGGGCGAGGCTGGTGATGCCGATGGCCGTCATGTAGTCCTCGCCCTGGACCAGGCCGCCCATCGGGGCCGCGCGCACCAGCTCGGTGCGGGCCAGGAGGGTGGTCGGCCCGATGGGGAGGGTGTCGGCCGGCGAGCGCCAGTACGTCCACACATCCCCCGCCTCGTGCCGGCCGGGCGGTGTCGGACACCGCCACAGCGTGGTGGTGCCGTCGGGATGGAGGTCCTCGCTCCATCCGGCGCACCAGCCCACCCCCGCCTGTTCCAGGGTGGCGAGCCGTGCCGCCAGCGCGCCGTCGGGGAACAGGTCATCGTCGTCCGCCCAGTTCACATACGGGGTGCGGACGAGGTTGAGGGCGAGGTTGCGGGCGCAGGCGGCGCCGACGGGCCGCGGCAACGCCAGCGTACGGGCCCGCGGATCAGCGGCCAGCGGAGCTGGAAGGCGTGCGGGGTCGGCGCCGTCGAGGGCGATGACGGCCTCCCACGGGACGGTCTGCCGGGTGAGGCTGGTGTGCAGGGCGGTCAGGAAGCCGAGGCGGTCCTCGCGCAGGCGGGTGGCGATGACGACCGTGATCACAGGCTGCGTGGGCAGGGCAAGGTCTCCAGAGTGCGGTACTGGGTGGTTCAGCGGCGGGCTGTCGCCCGGGACGGCGGCGCCGACGCGGGAGCTGTCTGCACCGGTCCGGCCGCAGGGGCGGGCGCGGCGAGCGGCGGCTGGGAGGTGACGGCGAGCCAGTAACGGGGGTCGCTGAAGCAGGTGAGGGGGGAGGTGTCCCAGCCGACGACCGGGCCGACATCGGCGTACGGCACGCTGATCACCTCGATGCCCTCCGGGCGCAGGACATAGCCCCACTCCAGGTCCTGGTCCGCCGCGTCCTTCTCGGTGACCGGCATACGGGCCGGCGGGGAGCCGTCGGGGGTGATGAGGTGGCCCATGGTCCTGCTGGGCCACTGCTCGCCACGGGTCAGCCCTTCGACGATGTACGCCGGTGCGCCGTCGAGGAGGTCGGTGCCCAGCTCTTCCCAGCCGACGGTCGCGTCGTCCACGAGATGCCGGGTCATGGCATCGAGGTCGCGTGCGAACCGATACTGGAAGGCGGTCAGGAGCAGGGGCAGCTTCGCGGCCGGATCGCCGTCGAGGTGTACGTAGATGCCGGTGTAGCCGCTCGCGGTGGGACGGGCGATGAAGGAACGGGTCGACAGAAGAACTCCAGAGAAGGGGTTGGTGTCAGCGGCCCGGGGCGGGGCCGGCGGGCGGGGTGCTGGGAGGCGAGGGGGGAAGGCCGGGTGCCTTCGGGCCATGCTGAGGGCTGGGCGGGGCGGGTGCCGGGTCGTATTCGGCGCGCAGGAGTGCCAGGTCCGCTTGGTAGGCGAGGGCCAGTACGGACAGGCTGTGGCTAGCCGCGGTCATCAGCATCTTCGGCGGTGACCCCGGCTCCGCCGTGCGGTTTTGGTCCCGCCATCGGACGGCGGCCACGAGGTAGTCGCTGATTGCGTGGAGCAGGGGGTGGGCGGCGTCCAGCAGGTGCTGGGTGACAGCGCTGGCCTGGGCGGGGGTCTCGGCGGCGGCGAGGGCGTCGAGATACGGGGTCAGGTCCGGGCTGGGCAGGGCCTGCTCCGGCAGCGGGTGCCGGGTCAGGAAGTCTGCGGCGTCGCGCTCGGCCCAGCGCAGCAGGTCGTTGTCGGTGGCGATGCCGTAGCGGGCGGCGGCGATCTGGTCGGCGTCACGGCCGACGTTGTCGTACAGCTCGAAGTCGGGGTCTCGCAGAATCGGCTCCTTGCAGAGAGAAGTCGGGGATGGCGGTCTCGGCCGCCGTGCGGCAGCCGCAGGATGCAGAGGCGGAGAAGCGGGCGCGCACGGGGCAGGGGGAGGTCAGCGGGCGCGGGCCGGGCTCGCCGGCGGGGAAGGCAGGGCCGCAGCGGGTGGTGCCGGGCGGGTGTCTGCGGCGCGACGCAGTTGCTGGGCAGCACGGATCAGATGGGTGCGGGCCTCGGTGACATGTTCGGTGAGGTGCTGGTGTGCGGCTGCCGCGGCTCGGTCGTGGCCATGTCCCGGGGCCTGATGGGTGAGGTCGGACAGGGCGCCGAGGTGGTGGACGGCGCTGCCGAGGGCGGCGAGCGCACAGCCTGTGGGTTCGGCGGCACGGGCGAGGGCGAGCGTGGTGCGGCGCTGGGAGGGCGTGGCCTGGTCCGGATAGCGGGCCGAGGCCCGTTGACGGAAGGCGCTCTCGCCGGCCAGGTAGACCAGCAGGCGTGCCAGGTTCCGTATTTCGTCCTCCAGGACCTCCCCGACCGCTGGGTCGGCACGGACCTGGTCGGGCAGCGGGAACTGGTCGGCGATGGTGTTGAGCTGGTCGGCGATGCCGTGTAGCAGCATCCGCTGGTCCCCATCGGACAGCCCGGGTGGTCGCACGTGAAGGGCCCGGGTCGCTATCGCCGCGCGGCCGTCGGCTGCTTCGGGGCAGGGGGCGCGCCGTGTGCCGGAGCCGTTGTGCGGGAGGGTGCGGGAAGAGTGGGAGTGGCGTGACGGAGGTTCACGCCGATGCCCTGGGCGGTCAGCTTCAGGAGCACGCTGTGGAGCAGGAGGGCGCGTGTCTCGGCGTTGTACGAGGCGGGCAGCACGAACGCCGCCTCGTCGGGGCTGTACTGGAAGCAGCCCTGGTAGAGCGCGGGGCGGGCCGCGGCGGGCACGCTGTCATACGGGGTGCCGACCACACCGTCGGGATACCAGATCAGGGTGAGTGATTCGGTGACCTCGGGTGCGGCTGGCCGGTGCGGTGGGTCCGGCTGGAGGCGCACCTTGTCGCGGACGGCGGCGAGCGCTTCGGCGTAGTGGGGCAGGACGCGGCGTGTGACCTGGGCGGCGGCACGGACGGGATCGTCGGGCACGGAGATGCCGTTCGGCTCGTTGATCCCGCTGAAGTGGTGCGGTCGCAGCCCGTCGGGCCGCAGGGGCGCTACCAGGTACTGGTCCGAGGAGCGGGGGCGCGGTATCACGATGAGCTGTTGGCCTTCGGGCCCGTCGAGGACGGTGAGGGGGGTGTCGGGCCAGTCGAGCAGGGCCGAGTGGACGGTGCCGCAGTCCCAGACGCGGCCTGCGAGGCGGCACTGGTCTTTGAAGGGCAGGATCTCGGGGTCCCGGCGGGTCCAGTGGCCGGGCAGGTGCGCGGCGAGGCCGGTGGTGAAGGTGCTGGAGACGTGCGGAGGCAGGTGAGTTTCTCCTGGTGGTGAGGGCGAGTGGCCAAGGGGGGCGTCAGCGGCGCGGCCCGGCCGAGGAAGGAGCCTGGCCAGGTGGCGCGGTGGCGGCCGTGGGCGACGCGCCTGCGGGTTCTGTGCCTGCCGTGGGCGGCGTGTAGTGGGCGCGGAGATTTTCCAGGTCGGCCTGGGCCACTTTGGTCAGCGCGGTGCGGATGCTCAGGGCGGCTTCGCGCAGCAGGCGCACCGACTGGGGGGTGTGCCGGTGCTCGGTGCCGGACCAGAGGGCGAGGGTGACGAAGTGGCCGGCGATGTGGTCGAGGACGGGTGCGGTGGCGGCGACCAGCTGGTGGGTGAGGGCGCTGACCTCGGCAGGCGTCCGGGCGTCGGGGAGTGCCTGGAGGTAGGGCGTCAGGTCCGGCACCGCGACCGGCTGGCCGGGGAGGGGGTGGGCGGCCAGGAAGGGGGAGGCGTCGCGGCGGGCTTTGCGGTAGAGGTTGTCGGGCTCGGAGTGATCGGGCGGCCGTGGGGGAGGCGGGTGCGGCAAGGAGGGCTTCCGGTGCGGGTGTCAGTGCATGCGGGCGTCGGTGTCGAAAAGCGCCAGCTCAAGGGCATGCAGGAGATGCTGAACGATGAAGGACCTACCGGCGACCTTCCACAGGCCGCGTCCGCGGTTGAGGTGGGCGATGGCGTCGACTTCTACGGAGGTCAGGCCGAGCAGGGAGGCGGCGGCGTGGAGCTGGTCGGTCTCCTGCCGGTAGATGATCCGGGTGGAGCAGTCGGCGAGGAGGCCCTCGGCCAGGGCCCGGCCCTGTGATCCGGCGTCGCCGGCGGTGAGCAGGTCGGACAGCCGGTGGATCACCATCAGGTTGGCGATGCCGAGGCCGCGGGAGAGCTTCCACTGGGCCTGCATGCGCTGGAGCAGGCCGACGTGGCGCATCAGGCGCCACGCCTCGTCGTAGACGATCCAGCGCCGGCCGCCGTGCGGGTCGGTGAGGGCGGACTCCATCCAGGCCGAAGCGCAGGTCATGGCGAGCACCAGGGCGGTGTCGTCACCGGACCCGCCGAGCCGGGACAGGTCGATGGTCAGCATCGGCGCCCGCGGATCGAAGCGGATGGTCGAGGGAGCGTCGAACATCCCGGCCAGGTCACCGTGCACCAAGCGGCGCACGGCATGGGCGAGGTCACGGGCGGCATCACCCAGTTGACCGGCCATCGTCCCGGCGGCCTCGTCCAACTCGGCGGGCTGGTTGAGGGCGGCGGCCACATCGCCGAGCAGCGGTGTCCGGCCGGTGCCGGCGGCGTGGGTGACCGCGACGTCGAGGGCGACGTCGAGCGCGGTGTGCTCCATCGGCATCAGGTCCCGGCCCAGCACGGTGCGGGCCAGCGAGCCGAGCAGGAGAAGCCGGCGTTTACGGATCTCGCTCTCCCAGTCGGCCTCGCTGATGCTGTCCGGGCGCGGGGCGGCGTCCAGGGGATTGAGGCGGCCGGGCAGACCAGGGCCCAGGGCCACGCAGGTGCCCCCCAGCGCCTGGGCGACCGGCGTCCACTCGCCTTTCGGGTCGCAGGGGACGTAGACGCGGTAGCCGAACGCGATCGAGCGCAGAGCGAACGATTTCGCGAGCGCGCTCTTGCCCTGGCCGATCACCCCGGCCAGCAGCACGTTGGGGTTGGTGAAGCCCTCCACCTTGCCGTACAAGGCGAACGGGTCGAACACGAAGGACGCTTCGGCGTGGACGTCGCGGCCGATGTAGATGCCCTCGGCGCCCAGACCGCCTTCGGCAAGGAAGGGGTAGGCGCCGGCCGCGATGGCGGTGGTCATGCGGTGGGCGGGCAGCTTCAGCCGGTTTCCGCGCGCCGAGGCCCGGCCGGGGCGTCCGCCCGCCGGATAGACCGGCGGCGGTGTGTCGCGCTCGGCCGAACCGGCGCCGGCCACGGTGCGGTCGGTGGTTTCGGTGCGGGCTTTCGCGGCGGCTTCGGCGAGCCTGCGGCGGGCGGCACGCCGGGCGGCGCGGTCGGTGCCGTGCGGGGTGAACAGCGGGGAGGCGGAGGCCCGGCGGGCGCGGCGGGCGGGCCGGTGGGTCATAGGGGCGCCTCGTCTTGTCGGGTGAGGCTCACCGCACGCACGAGGTGGTGTGCGGGGCACGCAGGTCGGTGGGGGTGGTCTTGCGGCGGACGATGTGTCCGGCCGCGAGGTGGCGCTGGCAGATGGTGAGGAACGGCGGGCCGTCGGGGAGCTGTTCGGGGCGGCACGTCGCCGAGTCCGTGTGCGCGGTGGGCAGGAGGTGGAAGGCCGCGTGGACGTCGGTGGCGGCCTGCCACAAGCGGGTGTGGGCGGCGGCGAGGTGCCGGCCCGCTGCGGGGTGCGGGGGGCGTGCCGCCTCGGCCAGCTGGTCGATCAGCCGGTGCAGTTCGGTGAGGTGGGCGTGGAGGACATCGAGGTGGGCCCGGTCCGGCGGACCGGCAGGCCCGGGGCGGGTCAGAGCGCGTGCGTGGTGGCGGACGCCGGAGGTGGCGGCCCGCAGGTAGGGGTGCGAGTCGGGCACGCTGAGGCGGGGCTGGGTCAAAGAATGGTCCTTGCCGCCGGGGAGGCGGGAGCGGGGGCCGGAGCCGGTGCGGTCACTGCGGGGGGATGAGCGCGGTGGATGAGTTTGCTGCCGGTCTCGGTGGATCCTTGTTCGCCGCGCATGTCGTTGTAGTGGCCGAGCGGGGGAAAGCCGGGGTGGCTCTGCTGCGGCAGGTAGACGACGTCCGCGTCCCGGCCGTCCGGCGTTCCGCCGTGGGCCAGGTACCACTCACGCCAGCTGGGGAGGCGTGCCAGGTTACGGAGAGCGTCACCGAGGTCTATGGCGTTGACGACGAAGCTGGTGGGGGCTTCGCCCATGTGGCGTTCCAGGCCGGCGAAGGTGAGGGTGAACGGGCTGGGCGCCGGCGGGCCGAGGAAGGCGGCCAGGCGGGCTCGCACGGTGCCCAAGTGATCGCTGGCCTCGATGGCGGTGGTGATACGGGCGTCGTTGTATTCGTAGAGCTTGTCCTCGATCACCTCGCCCTCGGCGTCGAGGTACCTGCCGAGTTCGGTGCGGTGACGGGCGGACAGCTCCTCACAGGAGGCCAGCAGAGCCCGCAGCTCCTCCAGGAGCCGGTCGTGGTCGGTGTTCGGTGTCAGTGCGCGTCCCAGAGAGGCGTTAAAGGGTGGTGCGGGCGAGGGGGAGTGCGCCGACGGCGAAGGCGTCCGGCTGCTGGTACCACAGCCGTCGGAGGTCGACGCCGGCGGTGACGGCGGCGGTCTCGATCTGCGCGCACGCGGCGTCCAGGGCTGCGTCGGTGTCGGCGCTGACGGTGACCAGGCCGGTCAGGGCGACGTCGGCGTGCCCGGCGATCAGCTGCCGCTCGCGGTTTTTGACGTCGGCGTACTCGATGGAGTCCTCTTCGCTGTCGACCTGCCCGCGGCGGGCGCGTTCGGAGGCGTCGGCGATGATCGCTGCCTTCTTGCGCTGGACATCGCGCAGTGCGGACTCGAGTCTTTGCGGGACGTAGGTCAGGGACAGGGTGCGGCGCACTCCGGCGGTGAACATCAGCCCGTGCAGGAACCCCGCGGGCGCCTCGGTGCGGGGCCAGTTCTCCACCCAGTAGGTGGCGTGCCGGGCGGAGTCGGTGGCGATCCGGTCGTACTCCTCGACCTGGACGACGGGGCCGGCGGCGGCCGGGTCGGCTTGTGCGTGGCCGGTGGGAGACCACTGCTGGAGTGCGGCGAGCGCGTGGGGGTCGTAGGCGGTGCGGATGACCGCGGCGATCTCCCGTGCGGTTAGCCACCCGGTGATCATCAGCCCGGCGTTGCGGGCGGCCTGGGCGATCGAGGCGGTGGTCTGCTGCAGGACGGTGAACGCGCCCGGGATGCCGCCGCCGGCCTGGGAGATCAGGCGCTTGGCGGCCTTGAGGTCGAGGGAGATGGCCAGATAGGTCTCGTGCGGGGCGGCGGCCGGTCCGGCGGAGGCGACCAAGTCGGCATACACCTGGCCGGCGACCGGTGTGTCGGGCCGGCCGTGCTGCGTCCAGTGCCGGGCCAGGGTGTCTCCGGAGTCGGGGACGGTGCGTTCCAGGACCTGCACGGTGGCGACGTGCCCGGTGCGGGCGGTGCCCGCGAGCGCACGGCCCCACCCGCTGACGTTGTGGTTCTGCGTGGACGGGTCGAGCAGGGCGAACGCGCGGCTGCTGACGCGGGCGACGGCGGTGAGGGTTTGCTGGTGCGGGTCGTGGACGGCGGCGGCGCCGTTGGCGGAGTCGCCGGGGGTGACGACCTTGAGGGAGGCGGCGCTGCCGGGCAGGTGGAGCAGGCCGTCCTGGCGGGGGCGGGTGACGGGCCGTGCGAGCCACAGGGTCTGTCCGGTGTGGCGGCGCCAGGCGTAGCGGGCGACGACGGGCGCCCAGTCGATCAGGGAGCGGCCCTGCCTGCGGACCGTGACCAGGGCTGTCACGGCTGCCCACAGCGGGGACAGGGCGATGACACCGAGCAGCCCGGTCGTGAGGACTGTGATCAGGAGCAGGGCGAGTGCGGTGGCGACGAGGACGAGCTGGTGCGGGGTGAGGCCGAGGAGGATGCCGCGTCGGCTGCGGTGCGGGAACTTGACGGTCGGGGGCGCGGCTTGGGTGGTGGCGAGGTCGGACAAGGGCGGGTCCTGGAGCGAAGGCCCGGGGGCGGGAGGGCTCCCGCCCCCGGGGACCGGGGATCGGGCGGGAGGTCAAAGACCGGCCGGAGGCGGCGACGGAGGCGCCACCGGGCCGCTCGGTGCGGCGTTCTGCGTGCCCGGGATGGGCGCGGCGCCCTGCGGCGGCGGTGCCGTCGTTGGAGGGGTCGGCCGCCATCGCACGTCGTGCCCGCTGGAGGGGGAGGCGTGGTGGGAACCGGTGCTGCCGGGGGTGCTGGGGTTGGTTACGGTGTGTCCGCTGGTGTCCTCGGCGGCATGGGCCGGTAGTGGCTGAACGGCTTGTTCCACGCCGGTCTTGGCGGACGTGCCACCCGTGCCCGCGTCTTTTGCGGAGTCGTCTCCGTTGCCGGACGGGCTGGCGGCGATGTCGCCGGGGAAGCCGTGCTGGCCGGGCACACTGTCCGGGCCCTGCGGAGCGGCAGTGGCACCGCCGGCTCCGGCGGTGGCCGCCATGGAGACGGCCTTTCTCCCGGCGCGTTCGGCGTGCTGCCGGGCCATCTGGGCACCGGCACCGCCGGCGCGGTGCAGGGTTTCCCCGTCGGAGCCCTCGGCCGCCCAGTGCACGAACTTGAACGTCGCGTACGGGCACAGCAGCACCAAGATCATGATCACAATGCCGGCGAGGACGTCGGCCAGGGCCGCCAGGCCGTCCTTGGTGTCGGAGTTGCCCATCGAGGCGATACCAAGGACGAAGATGATCGTCATCAGCAGCTTGGAGACCACCAGGGTGGCGGTGGCCTCGATCCAGCCCTTGCGCCAGCGGCGCGCGGCCTCCCAGCCACCGCCGGCACCGGCGAAGGGGGCGAGGGTGACCATGACCAGGATGCCGACCTTGCGCACCATCATCACGCACCAGAACAGCAATGCGCCGATGGCGGTGGCCAGCCCGGCGAAGACGGCGACGAGCCAGCCCAGCCCGGCCACTTGTGCCAGGGCGCTGACCTTGACGATGCGCCGCACCGCGGAGGCGAGGTCGGTGTTCGCGGCCTCGAACAGGCCCGCCGAGAGGGCGTCGGTCACTTCGATTGCGACGGTGGTCAGAGCGATGGCCGTGAACGAGAAGATCACCCCGGACGCGGTGCCGGTGAACGCCTGGGTGAGGGCCTGGCCGTCGCGGCGGATCGCGGCACGCACCAGCTGCGCGCAGAAGGTGGCCACGAGGACGACCAGGCCGATGGGCAGGATCGTCTCGTAGTTGTCGCGGAACCATCCCGCGTTCAAATCGACGCGGGTGGTGGCATCGACGGCCTTGGACGCCAGGTCGGCCGCGGACGCGGCGAGTTCGCCGGCGCTTCTCGCCATCCAGTTGCCGATGTACTTGCCCGGGTCGGAGGCGAAGTCGATCGCCTCGCCGACCGAGCAGACCTTGTCCGCAAGCGGCAGGTTGCAAAACCCCACGGTGTGCTCCTTTCAGGTCAGGTCAGGGCGCGACGCGCGGGGCGATGGCGACGAGCAAGCAGTCGGTGGAGGGGCGGCACTGGACGGCGAGGGTGACCGAGCGGGCCTCCGCCCCCGTGCCGCCCTGGGCCCAGGTGATCGTCTGCTTGCCGGTGAGGGTCACCGCGTAGATGTACGCCTTGGTGATCGCGGCCGGATCCTCGGCGAGCGCCTGCTTGAAAGCGGACGGGTAGTGGCCCTCGGCGATCGTCGCGGTGGCGTGCTGCTCCTGGTCCGCCATCCGCGACCACAGCACCGGATCCGGGATCTGCGCCGCCACCGAAGCCCAGTCCCCGTACTCGTCTTCCTTCGTCATCCACGCCCGCATGCCGGTCAGATGCTGGGCCTGCCTGGTGGTGCGGGTGTCGTAGGACCAGAGCATCTTCGCGGCGGCCTGGGCGAACTCCACCGGATCGGAGATCCTCGGCGGCCCGGCCACTGGTCCGCTCCAGGAGGAGGGCTGGCCGGCCGGGGCGGCGGACCGGTGCGCGGGTGAAGGGGTTGGGGCGGCGTCGGGGTGGGTGCCGCGGCCGGTGAGGAAGGCGGTGACGGCGGCCAGGGCCAGCAGGCAGACCAGGCCGATCCCGATCACGGTGACGCGACGGCTGGGCGACCAGCGCAGGCTGTAGTCGGTAAGGCGCTTGAGCATCAGTGGACCTGCGACCCCAGGCTGGAGAAGAAGGCCACGATGCCATTGGCCGCACCCAGGCCGAGGGCGGCGCCGGCGGCGACCGTGGCGCCCTTCTTGCCGTTGGCCTCGGCCTGGTGACCACCGGTGTGATGGCCCCACGCCCAGACCGCGAGGCTGACGGCGAGAGCACCGACGACCGCGATGATGCCGAACAGGTTGATCGAGTTGACGACGTTCTTCAGGACGGACAGGCCCGGAAGACCACCGCCCTTGGGGGAGATGCCCGGATCGTAGGCGAGCTGGACGACACGGTCGGCGAGCAGGGACACGGGGATAGAAGACTCCTTGCGTGTGCGGGCCAGAAGGCACGGGCAGGGGGCAGGAAGACGGGGAAGGTGCGCCGGGCGGCGTGAGAGGGCGCGGCGTCACAGGACGCGGCGGGCGGCGAGGACGGCCCAGTCCTTGAGCGGCGTGATCCGCACCGGCTTGCCGGTACGCGGGGCCTCGATGACCAGGCCCTCGCCGATGTACATGCCGACGTGCTCCGGACGAGCGGCCGTACCGCGGCTGAAGAGCAGGTCACCGGGTTTCAGGGCCTTCGGTGAGACGGCCTTGCCCTCGCCCACCTGCGTGTAGGTGGTGCGGGTGAGGGTGACACCGGCGTGGCGGTACGCCTGCTGCATCAGCGAGCTGCAGTCGCAGCGGGCCATGGCGTCGGGCCCGTGCGGGTTGGTGCAGGAACCGCCCCACTGGTACATCGTGCCGAGCTGGTGCATCGCCCAGACAATCGCCTTACGGGCCCGCGGATCGGCGTCCTTCGGGATCGCGTAGCCCTTCGGAACGGCGCCCTCGGGAATCGGGCCGAACGACGTGCCGTCCGCGGTGCTGCAGACGGCGGCGGGCACCGCGTCGTCCTTGCTGCTGTCCCTGGTCCCGGAGTTCCCGGAGTTGGGGAAGGTGGCGGAGATGGCCTGTTGCAGGGCGGTCGCGAGCGGCTCCCACTGCGCGTAGGCGTCCGGGTAGGCGGAGCGCTGCACCGCCTGGGCGGCCTGGGTGACGGTCATCTGCTGCCAGCCGTGCACCTGTAGGAGTGCCTTGTAGAACTGCTCGCTGGCGTAGACGGGGTCGTGGATCTGCTCGGTGGTGCCCCAGCCCTGGCTGGGCCGCTGCTGGAACAGGCCGAGGGAATCCCGGTCGCCACCGGACAGGTTGCGCAGTCGGGACTCCTGCATCGCGGTGGCCAGCGCCACGATCTGCCCACGTGGGGGCACGTGGAGGCTGATGCCGGTGGCGACGATGGTCTGCGCATTCGGGATCTGCTCGGCGGGCAGGTCCAGGCCCTTGATGTGGACCTTGGAGGCGTCCGCACCGTCGAGGATCTCGGTGACCTGGTCGGCGATCTTGCCCGTGTCCACGTCGGTCAGGCAGTCCAGTGAGGCGGTGTTCTGGGCGGCTTCGCTGGAGGTGGCCATCATCATGGCGCCTGTGCCCAGGAGGAGAGGGGAGAGGACGACGACGCCGATGCCGGCGGCGAGCGCCTTCAACCCGAAGCGCCCGCTGACCGGTTATCGGTTTCGGGCAGGGGCGGGTAACGAGAGGTCATGCATCCTCCGGGTGCAGTGTCCGGCCGCGCGGGCGCGGAGCGTGGTGGAAGGGACCGCGGCGGCCGGGGCGGGCGTAAGGGAACGGGCTGGCGCGGGCGAGTAGCCGCTCGCCTGCGCTGCCGGGCAGTGGTCTAGGTGTGCGCGGGCACGGGGAACCTCCACGAGGCACTGGAGACAAGCGGGCAACGGCGGTGTGCGCCGGCCGGGTTCAAAAACAGTAGACGCGAAACGGCCGTTGACCAAAAAGTCGGCGGCGAGGGGCCGGAATCCGGCCCCCCATAGGCCACTTCTTGGTCGTCGGCCGATCCGGGTCTACAGTTTTTCAACTCCTCTCGCTCTCCCCAACCGGCCGGCCACGGGTCTCTCCATGCCCGAAAGCCGGCCTGCCGGGCTTGCACACGATGGGGACCTCCACCCGCTCTCACCCGAATCGGGGTTCTCTCTTTGCCTTTTTCCCTGCATCAGGGCGACGCTCTGAGCGTTCTTGCCAAGCTCCCGGACGACTGCGTCGACGCGGTCATCACCGACCCGCCGTACAACTCGGGCGGAAGGACGGCGAAGGAGCGCACCAGCCGCTCCGCGAAGCAGAAGTACACCTCCGCCGACGCCAAGCACACGCTGCCGGATTTCACCGGCGAGAACATGGATCAGCGTTCCTACGGGTTCTGGCTGACGCAGATCATGACCGAGGCTCACCGCCTCACCAAGGACGGCGGCGTGGCGTTGCTGTTCACGGACTGGCGTCAGCTGCCCATCACCACGGACGCGATCCAGGCGGCCGGCTGGCTGTGGCGCGGCGTCGTGGCCTGGCACAAGCCCCAGGCCCGGCCCCAGAAGGGCCGCTTCACCCAGAACTGTGAGTTCGTCGTGTGGGCGTCCAAGGGCGCGATCGACGCCTCCCGTAACCCCGTCTATCTGCCGGGCCTGTACTCCGCCTCCCAGCCGTCGGGATCCAAGCGCCAGCACATCACACAAAAGCCGGTCGAGGTGATGCGCGAGCTGGTCAAGATCAGCCCGCCGGGCGGCACGGTCCTCGATTTCTGCGCCGGCTCCGGCTCCACCGGCGTGGCCGCCCTCCTCGAAGGCCGGGACTTCATCGGCGTGGAGAAGACCGGGCACTACGCGTCCGTCGCTGCCGACCGGCTCACGGAAACCATCCGCCAGAGCCTCGGCCAGGACGACATGGTCCTCACCGCCTGACGCCACAATCCCTCGCCACACCTACGGGTGGCGCCCGCAGCATTCAGCCGGTGCGTTACCGGGTTCCGTTTGCCTTTATTGCCTTGGCACTCAGGAGGTTTTTCCTTCATGCCCGAATCGATTGAGCCCCCGGCCGACGGGGGACCGGACCCGGTGCGTATCCCGGACACCCATTTGGAGGGGATCGAAGCCAGTGTGCGCCGGCTGATGGAGCAGACCGCGGAGCAGGCCCGGCAGCTGGACCACCTCGCCTCCACCCCGCCCCCCGCCCTCTCGCCGTCGCCGTTCGCGGCGTTCGGCATGCCCGGCTTCGGCGGGCCGCCGGCACCGGCCGCGCCGGAGCCGCGGCCCATCCTGGAGCTGGAAGGCGAGGTGTACGAGGACGAGCTGGACGCGCTGTCGGACTGGGTCGACGACTTCCTCCTCCCGGTCTACGGAGCGGAGGTCACCACCGCGGCGCCCTGGTGCCTGCAATGGCAGGAACACAGCGACGTCGTCGCCTGGCTGCACGCCCTCTGGCTGGCCTACCAGCAGCACAAGGACCCCGAGGCGGGCCTGGCCGGCATGTTCGTGTGGCACCGCGACTTCCTCACCCACGCCATGGCGGCCATCCGCGCACCCGGTGGCCCCTTGTCCGCCTGCATGACCTCCCCCGAGCGCCCCGCCCACCGCCTCCTTCCCGGACCGCCCCCCTCCGCCCGCACGGAGAAGGACCCCGAGGCCCCCGCGCCCGGGCCCGGTGAGCCCGGGCCGGCGTCATGATTGAGGACCAGCGGCCGGCCTTCGGCCTCAGCTTCGACCCCCGTGCGCTGACCGACCTCCTGCGGGCGCCCTCCGACATCCGCGACCTCGCCCTCGCCTACCTGCAGGAAGTGGTGAACGCCGAACGCTTCGGGACCCGCCTGACCGGTGACCTTGAGGGCTACCGCAAATTGTTCGTGGACGCCCGCCGGGACTGGCGCGTCGTCTACGGCATCCGCCCAGCACCCCAGACGTCCGCGCACACACGCGACGTCTATGTGGTCGCTGTCCGGCCGAGGGCGGGCAACGACATCTACGACGAGGTCGGCCGCCGGCTCGGCATGCGCCGCCGGCCGCTGAGCGCCCGCACCCACGCGGCACGCTCCCGCTCCCCGCAACTGGAAGCACGGCAGACCGTATCCAGCAGGATCCCGCTGCCGTCCGCCATGCCAGGCCTGCCCCACCTGGCACAGAGCGCCTCCCCGCTTCACACCCGCTGACCACAAGGAGCCGCTATTGCCTCCCGAACCGGCGCCCACGACCGCCCGGCGCGCCGTCTCTCAGCTAGACCCCCGTATCGAGGCTGCGACCGGCTATGACGCCGACACTCTGTGGGCCCACCATGACCGCGGCCTCCTGGACGAGCCGTACACCGAGCTGGTCGACCGGCACCGCGCACTGGCGGCGGCCGAGACCAGCGTCACGTTCTACCGCACCCTCCTCCACCGCCTGTCCTCGGGTGAGTACCCGGTCGACGCCGCCCTGTTCGAGCGGATCGACCGCACCGTGGACCAGCTGGAGGAAGCCGCCGACGCCCGCGACAGCGCCGCAGGGCGTGTCCTCGCCGCGCTGGAGCCGATCGAAGCCGCCGCCCGCGCCACCCCACCGTCCGGCGAACCGCAGATCACCGCCACCGATCAGGCCGCACTGCTAGCCATCACCGGCGGCGCCAAACTGCACGAGCATCTCCTGACCAGCCGCCTGTCGGTGACCTGCGCTGCCGGTACCCGCATCCCCTACGCCCACCTGCAGCGGCTGCACTCCGCCGGCCTCGTGGACATCGACACCACCCATCCCGTCCACGCCGGCCAGCCCGTCAGCCTGACCGGCACCGGCCGCGCCGCGCTGGCCGCCAGCCGCCGATCCCCGACGGCCCAAGCGCCGTCGCCGGCACCGCGACCAGGGGCGTGGCCGTCCACTCCCACACAACGGCGTTGACTCACTAACCGGCTGCCCGCGCCACGAACTGGTGGTGCTGCTCGCACTGATCCGCCGTGGGCGCCCACCGCACCGTGTAAAAGCCATCTTCTTCCGGCCCGGTTTCCGCAGCCACAATCAGCCGCTCACCGGCTGTCGGTGCGGTCGCTCGAAGCCCCGGCTGCGATTTGCGCGGCGCAACATACCCGATGATCGCCGGTTGGCCAAACCGGCGATTCCTCGGACTCTTATACGGCCGCCGGGACAACACCGGTCCGGCACCCCCCATTCTCTTCTCCCTGCATGGAGGCCACTTCCGCATGCGTGCAACCAGAATTGCCGCGACCGCCGCGCTCTTGGGCGCCCTCACTCTGCCGATCGCGTCGGCCACGACCGCCACGGCCGCTCCGGTCAACGCCCTGACCCAGTCCTGCAACGACTCGGGTCCCTGGATCGTCGGCACGAAGGCCGTGACCATCCGCTCCAAGGCGTCGGCCAAGTCCACTGCCGTCGGCATCCTGTACCGCGGGCACAAGTTCACCGTCCACAACACCAGCGGGAGCTGGCGCTACATCACGGACCGCACGACGGGCGTGAAGGGCTGGGTGTCCGCCGCCTACGTCTACCGCGACGTCCCCATGTGCCTCGACTAAGAGGTCCTAACAAAGGCGTTGGACGTGGCGGTAGGTGATGAGGCAGGTGGCGAGGCCGAGGAAGGCTTCGTGGATGTCGTCGCGTCGTTCCCAG